>DATGXQ010000513.1:0-5853 GCA_035298905.1 Nostocaceae cyanobacterium
TATCCCAGTAGTAAGACCTGCTCAAGTTGTGGTGAGAAGAAAACATCTCTGTCATTGTCTCAAAGAGTGTTTAGATGTGATAGCTGTGGTTTTGAGTGTGACAGAGATTTAAATGTATCGGGAATGTTAGCTAATGAGAAATTATCAAAAGCTATATCAGATATGGGCTTTTATGAATTTAGAAGGCAGCTAGAATATAAAACACAACTTTATGGTAGTAAGTTAGTCATTGTGGATAGATTTTATCCCAGTAGTAAGACCTGCTCAAGTTGTGGTGAGAAGAAAACATCTCTGTCATTGTCTCAAAGAGTATTTCAGTGTGAGAAATGCGGCTTTGAGTGTGACAGAGATGTAAACGCTGCGATTAACCTCAAACAAGAAGCGGTTAGATTGACCGTGTTAGCCTGTGGACTAGATAGTGCCGACACTTCTAGGGAGAAGCAGGAAGAAAAAGCTGACTCTTGTTAGCATTAGTTAGCTTTTTTGTATCGGATGATAAAACATACAATCTTTAAGAATTAATACCAAGTTCAGATCATGCTAGGCAAAATTTCTTTGGGAACACTGGGTTTAACAGTTGGTAGCATTTTAACTATCGGCGGCTTTGTGGCCTATGCTACTAATCATCCTACTCTTAATCTGGTCGGGTTTTTTTATGGTTTTCCTTTGTTGCTGGGAGGTTTAGCATTAAAAGCTAATGAACTTAAGCCAGTACTCTTTAGTCAAAACACCACACTATCAGTTTTAGAACTACGCAACCAGCAAGCTACCGTCACTCAAAATAAAATCCGCAAAGATGTGACTCGCTATTGCTATGGTCAAAAAGCACACTTCGATCGCGCGTTGGAATATTTGGGATTAAGTCCTTCTGATGAGGAAATGCCAATAGTTACTGGTTTGAGAGAAACAGATATCAATGGGGCTTATGCTTTAATTTTAGAATTTGACTCTCCCTACATTCCCCTGGAAACTTGGCTAGAAAAACAAGAAAAAATGACTAAATATTTTGCTCCTAATGTGGAAGTGAAAGTTACACAGCCAGAGGAAGATAAAATTGAGTTAATACTAATTACCACTCAATCCAATTAATTACATCAGGGAACAGGGAACAGGGAACAGGTTTGAAAGTCTTTTAGCGTAAGGCTTTGTTCCTCAAATTTGTACCTCACTTACCTGAAATATGCTGTAAGTTTTGGTCAATAGTCTGATTTTAATGACTAATGACCAATTACTAGAGTTAAATGACTAGAGTTTATTTTTCTAAACGCACCGCATACCACTGTAAATATTGACCAGGGCCAAGGTCTAGCTCACAGCTTGTATTAACAAGGTATTGGGCTTGCTCTGTCACTGATGAAAATTTTTGGACATCAGGTGGTAAATCTTCAAACGGAATTTGTTGTAGAACTTGTTGGAGTTTTGTTAATAACTCCGGGGCTGTGAGAAATTGTTCTGGTTGATTAGTTTCCAGGACAACAAAATTGTCCTCTTGGTACATTAATGAATCTGGCATTTTATAACTTAAATTGTGAATAAATTTTGGTGTTAAGTATTATCTCCTCTGCCCCCCTAACCCTCCGCTTCCTCAACTCTTCAGTTTTAAAGCTTCTGTAGCTGATATTCCCTCACCTTGAGAGCCAAAATACCACAAAGCTGCTGCTGCTTCTGCACGAGTTACAGGTTTTTTTGGTTGAAATAAGGTAGTATAACCAAACACCCGGCGAATATTTGACTGTTCGCCATTTTGATAATCAGCTAAAACTGCTCTGAGTGCTTTGGGATCGATTTTTTCTGCGTCTTGGAAACCCCAAGATTGTTTAACGGCTTCTAAATTAGCAGCTGGTAAACCTTGACGACTATCTAAAGGGACTTTCCATAGTAATAACTGTTCTCTTGTCAGAGGTGCATCAGGACGGAACAATAATGCAGTAGCATCTCCCGATAAGGGACTAGGAATTAAACCAGCTTCGGCTAATCCTTGAATAACGGGAAAATCTGGATCTGTGGCTGAGACATCCTTAAATACTCCTTGAGTACCTTCAGCTGCCAAGCGAATTTTTTTGGCTGGGTTGTTAGCATACATGGCATTATTAGCAGCAACTAACCAACGAGCATATTGACGACGGGTAATAATTTTATTTGGTTCTAACTGATTTGCGGTCGTGGTGGAATTATTTTTAGTTGTATTTGGTTCTAAAGATAAAACCCCCAATGCAGCTAAATCTCTAATTTGTAGTCGCCATTCAGCTGGTATTTTATTTAAGTCGCTAAATTCCTGAGTTGTGGAAGTTGCTGGTTGGGTGGTTGGTTGTGTAGTGGGACTAGAAGCAGGTGATGGTTGATTAGGAGCTTGGGTTGTAATTGTGTTAGGTGTGTATTGAATGAGTAATTCTGTGGCTGTTTGGGGTTGGTCTGGTGCAGCTTGAGTGACCTGTTGCGGTTGAATAGTCACTTTCACCAAGGAATTATCACGTTTTACTTCAAAAGAACCAACATCATCAGTGGGCTGTTGTAAAATTTGCCAATTTTTCGCAGGGAACTGACTACGGTAAAAACTAGCAATAAAATTGCTGGGTTCCGCACTTTGCCAACGAGTGGAGATTTGATTTTGGGAGTTATCAACGGGTTTAACTTCCACCAATTTGGCGTTAGGGTAAATGGGGATATCTTGGGGAAAGTCTGATGGTAGCTCAACTTTTGGGGTTGGATTGGGAGAAGATGACGAAGCACCCGCCGTTGGCGATGGCGAAACGCCCGCTTTCGGCGATCGCTGATTCTGATCTTTCCCAAAAACTGCGGGGTTATCTTTAAGTTGAGGATCTGCGGCTAATGCCTGTTCTAAATTTTTGGCGGCTGGGCTATTAGCACAAGCTGTTAAGGAAGATAGTAAAACAGCCAAACCTAAAAAAATAGCTGGATGTTTACGAGACAGCACAGGTATTTACAAATCTATTGTCAATACCTACGCTAGCATTCTTGAGCTGTAAATGACCAAATTCTGGGTATGAGATGATGGACGCGGTAAGGGGAGACGCGGTGAGGGGAGACGCGGTGTTCGCGTAGCGTCTCCGCAAGGAGAGGGGAGATGGGAAGAAGAAGAGAGGGGTGACACGGAGAGGGGAGAGGGGAGAATTTTTTGTCTTTCTTTCTCCGCGTCCCCGCGTCACCGCGTCCCCGTGTCTCTTTTCCCCGCGTCTCTTCTGCCCCCTGCCCAACTAGGGAATATATTCTTCCATATCGTCAATTTCCGGCGTGGGTAGTTGGTTGAGAACTCGCCAGAGGATCGTATAGCTACCATCATTCCTGCGGCGCACTGGTCGAAAGGCGATAATCATATCACTACTTTTAATTTGGCCAAATTCCTGTCTAGAACGGCTATTAGAGCGAGAAATGGGCAAGCGATCGCTCAGTGCTGCGGGTAGTTGAAATTGCAGCGATCGCACTATATAAGTGTGATTAATGACTGCTGGGGTGTTGGCTAAAAAAACTTCTGTCTGTTGCCAGTCTTGGTTTTTCCCAGTGATAAACTTTCGTCTGTCTTCTTGCAGTGCTGCTAACTGTTTGGGGGGTTGATAGTTCAGCAGAAATTTTCTTTTAGGTTCTGCCACAGCCGCAAGTTGCTGATCCAATTGCTCTAAAGCCACATCTCCTACATCCACAATAAAGCCGTAGTCTATACCAGATTGGACTAGCTGAAAGTTATCTTCCACAATCACAAGTGCTAAACTATGGTTAAATCCTGTTTGAGATTTACCTACAGAGGGGAAAGGATAACGTTCCCTCACACTAGCCTGTAATCGATTCTCAATTGTATTTGGCTGACGAACATAGGCTGACTCAGGTAAAACTCGGAAAATTCCCGTATGTGGTAATTCTAGAAACTTAGAGTAGCTTTGCGGTTCTTGGGAATCAATGTTATAGGCAAAGCGATCGAGTGCATCAGCATCTTGTTGCGGATAGATAAATTTAGTGCCTAAAGGGAATCCTGCTTGAGCTGCTTGCAAAAATTGAGCAGCAGCTTTGAGGGTAGCAGCTGCGTCCTCTGGTGCTGCGATCGCAGGTTGCACGGGTGGCCGATAGTTAGCTATGGCTGTTTTAGCCGTCATCCCCACCACTGGCAAGGGATGAGAAGATAAATCAGGCTCTCTACTGGCAAAAGGAATTGCTGGCTGACCTAATTGGGGACGCTGCACTGGGTTAATGGAAAGCACTGGATCTATTTGTCGCTCTCCAGAAACTAAGGGTAGTTCCCTGACTAAGCCCAATTCACCCCGCCGAGACAAGAGGCGATCGATTACTGGTGGCAATTTCCCTAGCTCCTGACTAGAAGCATACAAAGAGCAGTAGATTTGGGCTTCCTGTTCACCCAACTGTACAGGTAAAGGCGATAGCCGGGAAACATTACCATCAGCAGTACACAAAGTCTTCGGGCTAGGGTACTGACGAGTGAGAAAAGCCTCTACAGAAGTAGTCTGGACAGTCAATTGTCCCCGCACCGATCGCATCCGATTTGCATCTGGGGAAGTCAATGCCTGCTCAAGACGAGCGATGAGAAATATTTGTTGCTGTACTAACCTCAAAGCAGTGGTATAAAAACTTCGATTTGTTGGTGCTAAAGCCAAATTCTGTCCCTGTCTAGATGTAGACTGGTAATCTAAAGCCAAACTGCTACTAGGAGTAAAAGTTAGTGCCAAAGGAAGCAAAATTCCTAACCAGATTTCTTTCATATCAAAAACACCGATCAGATATGAGTAGGAAGAATCTAAAATAGATATTAAATTGGAAAAAAACAACGACCACCGACAACTGTCAGTCCATTTTACTTTCTGTAAAGCGTCGCCAGGTTGTTACCAGTGCTGAAACACGATTACATGCCAGTTTCCCAGGATCAGCCTACTTCTGCTGAGGCTCCACTCCAGCTATTACTCTTTGTTGATGGACGACCAAAGTCCCGACAACAAGTACAGCGCATCCGTGCCTACCTCAAAGAATTAGCAGCTGAGTATAGTTTTGAACTTCAAATCATTGATGTCGGGCAACAACCATATTTGGCGGAACATTTTAAATTAGTAGCAACGCCCGCCCTGATCAAAATCCACCCAGAACCCCAGCAAATTATTGCTGGAAGTAATATTATTGCCCAACTGAAAAACTGGTGGCCTCGCTGGCAAACTGCTGTAGACACGTTTTTACAGTTACAAGAAGACTCGCAAGAACACATAGAAGAAAAAGGACCGATTGTCTCGTCTAAGCCTATCCCAAGATTGGCTGATTATGCCGAATTTTTAAAACTCTCAGATGAAATATTTCTCTTAAAGCAGGAAAAAGAGAAACTGCAAGAACAGATACAGTTTAAAGACCGGGTAATTGCCATGCTGGCCCATGACCTCCGCAATCCTTTAACTGCGGCAGCGATCGCGATCGAAACTCTCCAATCGAATTACAATCCCGAAACTGGAGAATTTATCCGTCTCAAGCCTAACATGGCGGCGCATTTATTAAAACAAGCCCGCTCCCAAACCCGGATTATCGATCGCATGATTGCTGATTTATTACAGGTGGGACGGGGTAACGATACTGAGTTACCGATTACACCTCAAAAATTAGAATTAGGTCAACTTTGTTTAGAAGTATTAGAAGAGTTGCGCGAGTGCTACACCGCCAAATCTCAAACTATAGAAACAGATATTCCTAAAGATTTACCTGCCGTGTACGCAGATCCAGAACGTATCCGTCAAGTTCTGGTCAATTTGTTAGATAACGCCATCAAATACACACCACCTGGTGGCCTAATTAGTCTCGCTGGACTACATCGCACTACTCAAAAAGTTCAGTTTAGTATAGGTGACACAG
>DATGXQ010000514.1:0-6837 GCA_035298905.1 Nostocaceae cyanobacterium
GTGAGGAGTCAAATCGCAGTCAAAATTTTTGGTGCTGATTTAGAACAACTCCGCGAAATTGGGGCAAAAGTCGAAGCAGAAATGAAAACTGTAAAAGGAATAGTAGATTTACAACTTGAACCCCAAATCCCAATTAAGCAGATTCAAATTAAATTTAATCGTCAGGCTGCGGGTAGATATGGTTTAAAAATTGGCGAACTTTCCGAAATTATCGAAACATCTCTCAATGGTCAGGTAGTATCTCAAGTTTTAGAACAACAACAAACTTTTGATTTAATTGTTTGGTTAAAACCTGAAGCAAGAAACAATCTAGAGACAATTCAGAATTTATTGGTTGATACTCCTAATAGTAGTAAAATTCCTTTAGCTCAAGTTGCAACTGTGGAATATGGTACAGGGCCAAATACCATTAACCGCGAGAATGTTTCCCGCTTAATTGTTGTTTCCGCTAATGCTAAAGATAGAGATTTACGCTCGGTAGTGAATGAAATACAAGCTAAAGTCCAGCAAAATGTTTCTTTACCTTTTGGTTATTTTATCCAATATGGCGGACAATTTGAGGCTGAAGAAAGAGCCTCACAGAATATCATTATTTTCAGCATAATTGCATTTATTGTGATTACTGTCTTAATGTATCTTTCTGTAAAATCTATTCCTTCTACCGCGATGATTATGATTAACTTACCTCTTGGGTTAGTAGGAGGAATAATTGCTGTTGCTTTATCTGGGGGAGTAATTTCTGTTGCTTCCTTAGTAGGATTTGTGACTTTATTTGGTGTAGCGACTCGCAATGGTTTGTTATTAGTAGATAACTACAATAGCAAATTTGCTGAAGGTTTATCGGTCAAAGAAGCGATAGTTCAAGGTTCAATGGAAAGGCTAAACGCTATTTTAATGACTGCTTTAACTTCGGCTTTAGGTTTAGCACCATTAGTAGTAGAAAACGGTCCAGGTAAAGAAATTTTACAACCCTTATCAATAGTAGTTTTAGGAGGTTTATTTACTTCTACAGCTTTAACACTGTTAATTTTACCAGCCTTATATGCAAAGTTTGGGAAATTCTTATTACCCAAACAGGATATAAATTTAGAGAATAATTCTGCAATTTTGACAAGTTTAGAAAGCCAATAATCAGGAGAAAAATCATGCTAAACAAATCAATTGTCTTCATTATTAGCGGTATCTTATCAATTTCTGTAGCTGCTTGTAGCAATACTAATCAATCTAGTAATTCCGCATCAAGCCCAACTGCTTCTACTGCAACGGAAACAGCAAAAACTCAAGCAAGCAGTGAAACCAAAACTAATCATATTAATAAAAATCCCAAGGGGCAAATTGTAGAATCAGGAAAATATCATTTAGAATTTGTCCCTGAACTAGAAAAGAATGGCACTCATTTAGATTTTTATTTACAAACAAGTGATAATCATCAATCTGTGCCTAATGCTAAAGTAACGGCTCAAGTTCAATTACCAGATGGAACACAAAAAACTCTTCCCCTCACCTATGATGCAGATGGTAAACACTATGCAGCTTTGCTTCCTAGTAAAGCACCTGGAAAATATCAAATTAAAGTGACTTCAGATATTAAAGGGGAAAAAGTAGACGGTAGATTCAATTTTTCTCGTTAAATTTAATTACCTGTTCCTAGCCTCTAACTCTTAATGTTATTCAGGGCTATTTCATTCTGGAGATGCACCGCCCTAAAATCAATTTTGGGCTAATAGCTCAAGTCCGTTAAAACGGACTAAATTCATCATTAATAGTCGGCTTGAGCCGAGTTTTTCTATGAACCTCAGAGTTTAGTCTGATACGGTTTGAATGAGAATGAAATAGCCCTGTAATATTATCACAGGCTCTTTTTGAGTATGTATTACCACGTAGAACCAAGGAACGAAAAAAAGATTGAGTATTATCCATGAAGACAAGCAAGTAATTTTTTCATCTATCATTAAAGATTCCTATATTTTGGATATTTTGTTACTCGATATCTTTTGTTAAAATTAAAAATACAATTGCTGCTTTTACTCTTTTTCTTCTCCCTTGGCGTTTCATTAGCCGACAACCTTAAACACCAAAGAGAAATATAGAAATGACATCAAACTCTAATACAGGTACAACATTTATCGCTGTGGGAAGTTTAGCCGGTGCAGGAGTTTCCTCAGCAGTTGGGGGAATAGGGTTAGTCGGAAGTTTTGGCGGTGTGGGTATTGGCGCGAGTCCGGTGATAGGTGCGGGTGCAGCTGTTTATGGTGCAGTGAGGGGAATAGCTGAAGGTGATGCGGCGGCTTTTGGTGCGATATGGGCTGGTTCGTTTGCAAGCGTTAAATAAAGCTTATCAACAGTTTCAAGAGCAATTTAACCAAAAGTGACATTTAGTAAATCAACCCAGAAAACCACAATTAGCAGTTTTTGTGTAAATAGCTACATAAGTTTTCCCAAAATAACCGAAAATACAAGAAACTCATCCGTGTAGTGTAATCGTTAATATCCGATTTCTGCATCATCTTGATGAGTTTATTGCAAAACTAAACTTGTCCAAAAACTCATAGAAGAGTAAATTGTCTGGAAATAAGGCGAAATAACTCAGGATAAATGTAAATGCCATACCTATTTCCCAATTTCTGTAATTAAGTCTAATTGTGACTAGATCAACTTGGTAGAAGTGACTGTAAAGTGAGAAACAACGAAAAGATAGAAGCTACCAGCTTTTTTCCTTCGTCTTCTTAACTACTAGGTAAGGATTCAGAATCCAGAATCCAGAATTCAGAATTAGGAAGAATTTGAGAATCAAGTTACATGATTTTCACCAAATATTACTAATTTCTATTCTTGGTGTGATAACTATTCTGACTACTGACTACTGACTCCTGAATTCTTACACTACTAGGAACAAAAACCTGTTTATTCGGTCAAATCTACTCAAGAAAAGGTATTTGAAGCAAATTGTTGGGCTTTTTCTCAAAAATGCTCAATTAAACCAAGATTACTACACATTTAAAATTGGTGTTTAAGGTTTATTGATAGCTGAAAAAATACTTGAATCGTTATTTTATTGGCTTGATCTAACTCCTTACGCCAGAATCAAAGTTTAATAAAATTTTTACTCGGACTTACTTAAATTTTTTCAATGTTGCTACAATTAGAACCTTTTTTATTTTCGCTTGCGTTAAAATATATAACCTTTCAAAAACTTGAGTATCCTAAATTTTTAGATTGCTGATATTGCATGTTCTGACAAAACGTTATAGATTGATAATTTATAGGGGAATGTTTTAATTTGTAACTTGGATTACTTAATACTTTTTAAGTAATTATACTTAAGCAGCTTAAATTACTGGCACACCTAAAACAGAATCAGGAATATATTTTTACTTTCTAAAACAAAGTTCCGGTGATGAACAGGGAACTATGAATTATTAAAAAATATATTCTCACTAGCTGTTTTAAAAATCTATAAAGCTGCATAATATCTAGTAGCTTTATCCGGTATTTCTTTACAAATTTTGCTTCTTGGTTGATTAATATGCGCTATTTCAAAGATTAGTCTTTGTTATGCTCTAAATAGCAAAAAAAATAATAAAGGCGCATCTACCCAAAATTCACTAGCTAAATGGAGTTATTCTGGCGATGCAACTAAATCATTTAGAAACAGATAAAAATATAGACGACAAAGCATGGCAAGCACTAGAAAACTCAATTATTTATTATCAAGGCCGTCCTGTAGGTACGGTTGCTGCCTATGATCCTTCTGTCGATGCTTTAAATTATGACCAATGCTTTATTCGGGATTTTGTTTCTGCGGCGATAATTTTCCTGATTAAAGGTAGGACAGATATTGTTAAAAATTTCCTAGAAGAAACATTAAAGTTACAACCAAAACAAAGGGCATTAGATGCCTACAAACCAGGTAGAGGTTTAATTCCTGCCAGCTTTAAAGTTGTTTCTATCGATGGCAAAGAATATCTAGAAGCCGACTTTGGTGAACATGCGATCGCCAGAGTGACACCAGTTGATTCTTGTCTGTGGTGGCTAATCTTATTGCGTGCTTATGTTATCGCTACCAAAGATTTTTCTCTAGCTTATCAACCTGAATTTCAAAATGGTATCAGGTTGATTATGGACATCTGTTTAGCTAACCGCTTTGATATGTATCCAACGCTGTTAGTTCCTGATGGTGCTTGTATGATTGACCGACGGATGGGTATTTATGGCCATCCTCTAGAAATTCAAGTCTTATTTTTTGCTGCGATGCGTGCAGCGCGTGAACTATTAATTTGTCAAGGTAATCAAGATATTGTTGAGGCTATTGATAATCGTTTGCCTCTATTATGTAGTCATATTCGGCAGCATTATTGGATAGATATTAATCGCTTGAATGCTATTTATCGCTTCAAAAGTGAAGAGTATGGTAAAGCGGCTGTTAATTTATTTAACATCTATGCCGATTCTATCCCCTATTATGAATTAGATAAATGGTTGCCCAAAAAAGGAGGTTATTTAGCAGGAAATGTTGGCCCATCTCAGTTAGATACTCGCTTCTTTTCTTTAGCTAACTTAATGGCGGTTGTTTCTGGTTTATCAACTGAAGAACAATCCCAAGCAATCATGATTCTGATTCAAGAAAGATGGGATGATTTAGTAGGAGATATGCCGATGAAAATCGCTTATCCAGCTTTAGAAGGAGAAGAGTATAGAATTGTTACAGGTTGTGACCCGAAAAATATTCCTTGGTCATACCATAATGCTGGTAGTTGGCCTGTATTAATGTGGTTTTTAGCAGGTGCGGCAGTTAAAACTAACCAAGTACATTTAGCAGAAAAAGCAATTGAAATTGCTGAAGCCAGACTAGCAGAAGATGAATGGCCAGAATACTACGATGGCAAAAAAGGGAGATTAATTGGTAAGCAAGCCAGAAAGTATCAAACTTGGACTATTACCGGCTATTTATTAGCTAAAGAACTGGTGAAAAACCCAGAGAACTTACCCTTAATCAGCTTTAAGAAATTACCCCCGGAAGTAGTTTCTAGGGCTTGCGAGTTTGAACTAAGTAGCATAGATCCGTTAATTTCTATGTAATAGATGCTATTCAAAAGCCTTATAACCCCGACTTCTGCATGAAGTTGGGGTTATTTGTATGCGTAATTGTTCACTATAAACAATAATCTTTTGTTTTCTATGCTAATATTATAAGTCATTTTTTGTTTTCCTAATTTTCCGCGTCAAACAAAAAATGTACATTCAAGAAATGTATTACATATTATACTTAGTTGCAGTAATTTTCCTCTGGGTTGATCTGCGTTTGTCACCATCCATTGGCATTTGAATATTTTATTTATCACTCAAATCAAGGAGTTATATCAAAATGAAAACTAATGATATCGAACAACAAGCTTGGGAATTACTAGAAAAATCTATTACCTACTATCAAAAGCGTCCCATTGGAACATTAGTTGTCTGTGATAACTCCCAAATAGTTTTAAATCATGACCATTGTTTTGTGAGGGATTTTGTCTCTTCAGCTTTATTATTTCTGATTAAAGGTAGATATGATATTGTCCGCAATTTTTTAGAAGAAACTTTAAAATTACAACCAAAAGTAAAGCGATTTGATGCCTACACAGCCAGCCGGGGTTTAATGCCATCTAGCTTTAGGGTAGTATCAGAAAATGGAGAAGAATATATAGAAGCAGATTTTGGAGAACAAGCGATCGCTAGAGTGACTCCAGTCGATTCTTGTTTATGGTGGATAATTTTACTAAATGCCTATGTCAAAGCTACAAAAGATATAGATTTTGCTTTACAACCTCAGTTTCAGCAAGGAATTATCTTAATTATTGAACTTTGTTTAGCAGCCAGGTTTGATTTAACCCCAACGCTGTTAGTTCCAGATGGTGCTTGTATGATTTTTCGGCGGATGGGTGTTTATGGTTATCCTCTAGAAATTCAATCTTTATTTTATGCAGCATTAAGGGCAGCTCGTCAACTTTTAAAGCGGACAGTTGATCCAGAAATCCTAGCTGGAATTGATAAACGTTTGCCATTATTAAGAGAACATATCCGTTATCATTACTGGATTGATTTACAGCGACTAAATACAATTTATCGCTTTAAAGTAGAAGAATACGGACAACAGGCGATTAATCAATTTAATATTTATGCCGATTCTATTCCCTATTCAGAATTATCCAGTTGGCTGCCTAAAAATGGTGGTTATTTAGCCGGAAATGTAGGACCATCTCAACTAGATACGCGGTTTTTTGCCTTGGGAAATTTAATGGCGGTGATTTGTTCTCTCGCAAGCGATCGCCAGTCAGAAGCGATTATGAATTTAATAGAATCACAATGGAATGATTTAGTAGGAGAAATGCCGATGAAAATCTGTTTCCCAGCCTTAGAAGGAGAAGAATACAGAATTTTCACTGGTAGCGACCCTAAAAACACTCCTTGGTCATATCATAATGGCGGTAGCTGGCCTGTGTTAATGTGGTTATTAACGGCTGCTGCTCAAAAAACGGGTAGAACCCATATTGGTGAAAGAGCAATAGAAATTGCCCAAAATCGTCTAAGTGAAGACCAATGGCCAGAATATTACGCTGGAACTAAAGGATTATTAATTGGCAAAGAAGCAAGAAGATATCAAACCTGGACAATTAGCGGTTTCTTATTAGCAAAAGAATTAATTCGCCATCCTGAAAATTTAGCCTTAATCAGTTTTCCTGAATTAAATTTAGAAGCAACTTCCCCGACTTGTGATTTTTGATATATAGAATAGGGAACAGGGAACAGGGAACAGGGAACAGGGGGCAGGGGGCAGGAGGTATATAATATTTTCTC
>DATGXQ010000515.1:0-8912 GCA_035298905.1 Nostocaceae cyanobacterium
TAGCAATCCGATCTGAGTTGTGAACTGACTTTTGGAAAAAGGGAACAGGGAACAGGGAACAGGGAACAGGTAGCGTTCATAAATGATTTAGGATTGCTATAGCTTGACACTAGACTAAACATAAAGTAAGCCAAAGTATAAAAAGATTAGATAAAGCTGATCTATTTACTAAAACTTTAAAAATATATACATAAACAGCCAATTAATAGCCAATTATTTGAAGATACATTAACAACGGTGGCTCTACTGTACATCTGCTGACAACCATAGCTCAGGTATAGCGAAATTTATACTGTGCAAGGTTTTCAGAACGGTCTTTTCTAAAAAGCTAACAGCAATATGATGGGTTTTAACCAAAACTACAGTAGAGCTATAAAGCTTAGTATAGGAAGTTATTTCGGTTCACTAAAACTTAAAAGATATTTCAGAGGTTCTACTGGTTACTGTAATAAAACTTATAAAACATAATACATAATTAGGTAACATGGCAAATTAACAAAACCAGCCATTATTTACACCATAGAAACAGAATGAAAGCTCGAAACTTTTTTATTTATTTTGGTGCTGTTCTTACCGCAGTAGCAGCTACTACAAGCGCGGCTCAGGCAGCTAGTTTTACTAGCAACGTCAGTCAGAACACTAATGCAAAAGCTAATATTTTCTTGAATTCCATTACCCAAAATGGGAAGACATTCAGCAACTTTTCTTATGTGAACCGTGCTAAAATCCTGTTCAACACTCCTATAGATATCAAAGATCCTCTCAATAGTGGTGCGGCTAGTACAGATAAAGGAGATAACGCTACAGCTCCACTACCACCCAAAGCAGATCCAACTAATGCTGACATTGTGGCTTACTTGGGTAACAACAATCTGAACAATATTCTTGATACCGAAGACCAAGGTTCTTTTGACATTGACGTTTTCTTCGACAGTGAAATAGTCAAAGATAACTCAGGATTAGATGATATCTTTTACTGGGAACGTGGACAAAACAGTGATATAGAGATTCAAGGTCTGAATGCTGCTGGACAACTGATTGGTAATTCCATAAAAATTAATCAAACTAAAAACTCTGCCAACTATGCTGGCTTCCAAATCGATACAACGGAAGTTTTCGCTCCTCAACCCGTAGGTTCTTGGGGTATCAGCCTCAATTCATTGGGAGTAAGCAAACTCAGTGGTTTACGACTCATCGGTAGACCTGCCTATGTTGGTCCCGACTTCAAACTCATTGCCAGAAAGACAGTACCTGAACCCGCAACTGTTTTTGGTTTAGGCACAGTAGCAATTTTAGCTTTCCTACGTCGTCGTCAGTTCCAATCAAACTTGTCTCAATAGTTCATAGCTAAAAATGGTGGCCGCTTCAAGTCGGCCATCATCTAAGTATTTTTGTTTTAGATAATATATCTATAATTTTGTGTTGAGTTGCACAATAAATTTACTTAATCGAGTTTTAGTGATAATTAAATCCTTCATTAATTATTTCTCTGATTCACGCAAGATTCATGTATTTTCGTCGTTGTGACGGTCAGAAAGAAATCTCTATTTCCCAAATTTTCCTTACACCAATTCACTGAAAGAGTGTAACAAATATAAATCGTCAAACCCTTATCAAATCCGGTATTACCCATTTTGAATTTTGAATTTTGAATTTTGAATTTTGAATTGGTATTACCTTATGCTTAAGTCATGATGGCTAAAAGTTGCTAATTTTTAGATAGAAGCTTCACTAATTTTCAACTCAGTTTTCTCAAAATCACGCAACTATAACAGATGTAATTAACAGAAAATTGTCTGAAACTTCTCTGTTTGATCCAGTTTTAAATCAGATTGACTCATACAGGCGATTTCAGCTAAATGAGGTACAAATGTTAGGAACAAAACCTGATGCTAAAAGACTCTCAACCCTGTTCCCTGCTGTATTTTGTTATTACCATATAGCTTTAGTCAAAAGCTGACATCTATCCACAAGCTAGAAGCATGGAACTACCGGAACTCAGCCTGATGAAAATAAGCTCATTAAGTAAGAATTCAGGAGTCAGGAGCGGAGCCTCCAGACGCTCCGCCTCCGGTCAGAACTCAGAATGCTGATCCAATCAGGAATAGATAGTAGTAATATTTCTGGAGAATCATTCAGCTTGACTGTAAAAGTCTCTTGAATGCTGAATTCTGGATTCTGTATTCTGAATACTTACCTCATTAATTGCATTTTCATAGAGATTAGAGGTGAAATTCACATTTTATTCAATTTGTCAATAATCTCTTCTGACGGAATTAAGCCAAATTTACAATTTATGTAACGATTTATCTATAATCGTGAGAGTATGTGTAGCAGCTATGTAAAGATGAAAAAATAAGATTATAAGGAATAACTTCATGCCCTACACAACTGAAGAAGGCGGCCTTCTCAATAACTTTGCTCGTGAACCCAAGGTTTATCAAGCAGAACCTCCCACAGCCAAACAAAAGCTGACTTATATTGTTATGGGTATAGCGAGTGCAGTGTTGGTTGGTGGCTTGATTTTTGTCGCCTTCTCTGTCTCTCATCTTAATTAAACTAAAAGATTTTTAATAAAACTTAATTTCTTTATTTGTCCAGGTTCTTATAAATGGAAGAACCTGATTTTTTTATTTTTTGTTAAGATAAAATTATTAAATTAAAGAGTATAATTATATACTTTTTAAAAGCAAAGGGGTCGGTCATTGGTAGCTAAGGATGAGGAACTGGTGACGAGGGATGGATGATGGGGAAAAGAAACAATTCTTACCCCGGATCTAATACTCAATACCCAGTACCGCAGCAGCACCAATAGATGTCTGATGAAGAAAACTCAATTCTTCCTGAGCAAAAAAACCTGGAATGGAAAATCAGAATATGGGATTTTCCATTAATATTTAGATACTTTGCTTCAGGATATATACTGTGTTTTGGCTCTTTAGCCATCATGAGCGTGAGTGAAACTATACACACAGATAATTTTGCTTGGAATCGGCAAGTATATCAACGCCTAAAACTAGCTCTAAGTTTAGGTTTACGGCGACAGATATTTTTTGCTGTATGTGATGATTTACATTTAAGAAATCAAGTAGCTGCTCGGTTACACTCTACTTTGGCTTATCCTGTAGGGCAAGTGCTATATCAAAAAGCCGATACAGGAGAAACTAGCACACCTGCTTATCCGCGTTTGGTCACTTTACGATTAAACTTGAATGACCCGAATCCAATTGTGCAAATTGACCAATGGTTAGCTAATTATCCACCGCCAATTGTCGGGGCTTCAACGGATACTCCTGGTCGTCCTTTGCCAATACCAGCGTTTCAAATTGTGGGTGTAGAGTTATTAACTAAACAATCGGTAGCAGTACAAAGGTTATTTTTGCATTATCTTCGCTTAAGTGAGCAATATCTTTCTAACCAAGAATCTAGTCGGTTTTTAGAGTCTAGTTTGGTGTTTTGGGTTCCACGTCCGTGGTTATATGCGATTCAGCAGTCAGCACCAAAGTTTTGGCATTCTCGAACTGGTGTATTTGTGTTTGCGGGTGAACCAACTCCTACAGTTGATAATCGGGACAATCCAACGTCTTTGTCTAGTTTGTACAATCTGGATATAGATAATTTGGAGCGATCGATTCCTGATGAATCAAGTACTCAAGGGGAAATTAAAGGAATCAGTACCCATGAAGTACATTCTGTAGGAGATGAAAATTTGTCGCTTCAAACACTAGAAGACCTGGAACCTAAATTATCAGAATCACAGTTTATCTCTGATAGAGGCACTAATACAGCTAACCTCTCCTCGTGGTCTCATATTAGTAAGGAATTAAGGGAGCTAGTTAAGGTAACACTGAATACGAATATTACTCAAGATGCAGATAAGACTTGGCAACCACAGCAATTACTGTGGGAAATTGAGCAATTACACAGTCACAATGCGAGTGGAGAAGAGTTAGCGACAGCTTATCAAAAGTTGGGTAATTTGTATCGCTACCGAATTGAGCAAGGACAGTCAACTCTAGATAATTTAATGGTGGCAATTCTGGCTTATCAGGAAGCGGTGAGCTATGATGATACATCACCACAACTGCCGGATATTTTAAATGATTTAGGGACGCTTTACTGGATGTTGCATCGCACACCTGGTAAAACAGAAAATGGCCAAACTTACATTGAACAGGGAATTGAATTTTATCAGTTGGCTTTAAAGCTCATTTCTCCTGATGTGCAGTCAGAAACCTATGCACGGGTGCAAAATAATTTGGGGACAGCCTATGGTGATTTAGCACGTTTTTCTCAGGCTGTGGAAAATTGGCAGCAGGCCGTAGCTGCTTACACTCAAGCACTACTTTACCGGACGGCAGAAACAGAACCATTAAAGTATGCTGCTTGTCAGAATAACTTGGGGACTGCTTACTGGCATTTAGGGCAACATAGTGAACCAACGGAGAATTTAAAGAAGGCGATCGCGGCCTATAAATCAGCCTTGGCTTACTACAAACCCCAAGAAGAACCGCTCAAGTATGGCATGATTCAAAACAACATTGGTACTGCTTATTGGAATTTAGCCCAATATGAGCAACCAGTGGAAAATCTCCAGTTAGCGATTTATGTCTATCGAGAAGCCCTCAAATATCGAACACCAGCGAATGTACCTGCTGCTTGTGCGGCTACTCAAAATAATCTTGGTACGGCTTATTGGCATTTAGCTAATTTGCAACAAACACCAAAACAGGAACGGCATAAATTTTTACAATTTTGTATCATAGCTTACGAAAAAGCTCTGAAACTAGCCGACTCACTCCGGGATGTGGCCGTAAGTTTTGATCTGTTGGTGACTCGAAATAATTTAGGATTAGCTTATTATCAACTCATCACAGATAGATACTTTAATGGAGATAAAAAAATAGTTGCACAATATCTGGAAGCGGCTTTAGATAACCATTTACAAGCATTAAAAAAATTACAGCCACAGACAGAAGCGTATCAAGTAAGTTTTTCCCATATTGTGAAAATTATTCGCACATTTCACAATGAATTAGGGATACAAGGACAAAATTTAGCTTTGTCTAAGGTGCCGGCGCAGTTGATACCGGAAATTTTGCCCAAGTTATGAGTAGAAGGACGGGGAGTAGAGGTCTACTGGCAGGGGACAGGGGAAAAAAGAATTTATTGCTAATCACCAATCCCCTATTTCTGTTGGCTAAAGGTGTGAGAATCGATAAAATAGCTATTTGAGACTTGAGCAAAAATTGAAAATTTCTGTAATACTTCAGTTTAAAGTAGTTAAGATTAACACCCCAGTCCTATGAAAGAAGCTGTCCTAGAGGTTCGCAATCTAAAAGTGGAGTTTGCTGGTGATGACACCAAAATAAAAGCTGTAGATGGCATTAATTTTCGGTTACAGCGTGGTGAAACTCTAGGGATAGTCGGGGAGTCTGGGAGTGGTAAATCAGTTACAGCCTTAGCTGTGATGAGTTTATTACAGCATCCGGGGAGGGTGAGTGAGGGAGAGATTTTGTTTCGTACCCAGGAAAATGCCCAACCGATTAATTTATTAGCTTTATCAGCAGAAGAGATGGGTTTGTATCGGGGTGGCGAAATCGGGATGATTTTTCAAGAACCGATGAGTTCGCTTAACCCAGTTTACACGATCGGCTTTCAGCTGACAGAAGCGATTATGCGCCACCAGGATGTGACATTAAAAGAGGCTCAAAGAATAGCGATCGCTCGGCTGCAAGAAGTAAAATTATTACCTAGTGATGAGCAATTACAGCAAAATTATTTAGATAAATATGGGCAGAATAGCTTAAAAATCGCTGAATTGGTAGAAGAACATAAACAAGGCATCTTAGATCGTTACCCTCATCAATTATCTGGGGGACAACTGCAACGGGTAATGATTGCTATGGCTATATCTTGTAACCCATCATTATTAATTGCTGATGAACCTACTACGGCTTTAGATGTTACTGTACAGGCAACAATTATCGATTTAATGCGGGAGTTACAACAAAGCCGAGATATGGCCATGATGTTTATTAGCCATGACTTGGGATTAATTGCCGAAATCGCTGATCAAGTAGCAGTGATGTATAAAGGTAAAATTGTTGAAGCTGGCTCGGTAGCAGAAATTTTTACTAATCCTCAACATCCCTATACTAAAGCTTTAGTAGCTTGTCGTCCCACTCTTAACAGCCGTCCTCAAAAATTGCTGACTGTTTCTGATTACATGAATGTGGAAGAATTAGGCAATAATGATGTAGTAATTACCCCGAAAATTCCCGCAGAACCAATAGAAGTTTCGGTAGCAGAATTAGAACAACGTTGGCAACAATTAGCGCAAACCAAACCAATATTAGAAGTGCAGGACTTGTATGTTGGCTTTCCCATTAAGGGGCAAGTGAGAAGTTTTGCAGTACGTACTAATGATTTTTTTGGTTTTACGGAAGCATTGACAGATATCATCTGGGACGGGATAACGAATAGAAAGATAGCTAGACGCTATAACATGGCAGTTAATGGTGTTTCTTTTAAAGTTTATCCTGGTGAAACTTTGGGTTTGGTGGGTGAATCGGGTTGTGGTAAAACCACTTTGGGCAAAACTTTGGTGAAGTTAATTGAACCATTTAGTGGACAAGTGATTTTTGATGGTTTAAATATTACCGAACTCAAGGGGAAAGATTTACAGCAGGTGAGAAGGAACATACAAATTGTAATGCAAAATCCCTTTGGGGCGCTGAACCCAAAAATGAGTGTGGGTGATGCGATTATAGAACCGTTGTTAATACATGGTGTGGGTAAAACTCAGGAACAGCGACGAGCAAGGGTAGCAGAACTTTTAGAACGGGTGGGTTTAGATGCAGATGCGGTGAAACGTTACCCGCATCAATTTTCTGGTGGACAAAGACAAAGAATTTGTATTGCGCGTGCGTTGGCTTTAAATCCTAAATTTATTATTTGTGATGAGTCAGTATCGGCGCTGGATGTGTCGGTACAAGCTCAGGTGTTGAATTTGTTAAAAGAATTACAAGAGGAGTTTAAACTCACTTATATTTTTATTTCCCATGATTTAAGTGTGGTGAAATTTATGAGCGATCGCATTTTGGTGATGAATAAGGGGGAAATCGTCGAAGAGGGGACAGCAGAAAGCATTTACCGTGAACCTCAAGAGGAATATACTCAAAAATTAATTGCAGCGATTCCTACAGGGAGTAAGGAGCGCAGTAAACAACGGCAATATGAGGAAAATTGAGGAAGAACCCCACCCCTGAGACAATTAAAAATTCAAAATTCAAAATTCAAAATTCAAAAATTTGGGAAGACGTTGATTTTGATTGGTTTTACTTTGCAAATCAAATTATCAGACCAGGGCGGGGAGACCCCTCCCCTACAGCGATTGTCTTTTATTTAATTCCCTGATGGCGATAATATTTATGTGCTGCCATAGCCATAGCGAAAAATCCCCATAAAACCATACCGGCAACGCTCAACATTCCACTACTAATAATTAGTTGTGTACAACTGCTAATACCAATGGCACGAGCAACACTGACAAAGCTATCAAAACGGGCTTCTGAGTATTTGCTGACAGCGAAAATCATTAAAATTAATCCACTGATATAAGGTAAAGCACCAACCCAACCCAAGGTGAAAAACATATCTAAAATGCCACTGTCAATCACCACTACTTCAATTTGTCCCGTTTTTTCATTTACCTTCCAAATATTTCCTAAACCATTACCTAAAACATTAGATAGAGCTATACTCAGGTTTTTGTCATAACTTTGGGATCTATCTCTAAAACTGGTGTCTTTATCTAAATTAGAAAATGTCTCTAAACGAGTGGATACTACTTTAGAAATTGGCTCAATGGTTACTAGAGGAATAACACACATTGCCATAATTAAAATAATGGTAATAAGCCGCATTTGAATTCTGGCTTTTACTGAACCCATAATCATAATTACGCCTAATACCCAGCCGCCCCAATTTGTCCGGGCTTGTGATAATAAAAAGGATAGGTAGCCGACGGCTGAAGCAGGAAAAATTAACGGCCCAGTGCTAGTTAACAATAATAATAAACCAGCTTGCATGACTGTACCAAAGGGGCCAACGGAGTGCATGGTACTCCAAACCCGCATCCCAAATGGCTCAGGGTCTCCAGAACTACTAAACATTTTAGATTCTATTAACCATAGTCTATCCCATTCTGGAGCTACGACAAATTGATAGATACCATAAGCACCTGTGAGCAGGACACATAGTATAAATGTGCGTTGAATGTGCTGGCGATAAATTGGATAATCCCGCCAATTTGTAAATAAATGAAAACCAAAAATAATGGGACTTACCCAGTCTAAAAAGCCCCGAAAAACGGGAACTGGTTGATTATAAATTAGACCGATTAAAAACCCATAAAGAACTCCGATAAAACTTAAAATAAATGGTGAACCACCTTGGCGGATGGCATAAGGAAGGTGTTTTAAAAAAGTGGCGAGGGTGACGAATACAACTAAATAAGGGGCAATAAGTATTTGTCTGGTGGGGTCCCAACCGACACGATAGTCAACTAATCGAGCGAGTAAAGGTGTGAGAAACCATATCCACCAAGTAAAGCCAATGTAAAGAACGGGATGGCGCAGGTATAAAAATACGGCTACTAATAAAGCAGAGGCGGGATAAATCAGGCGCAATGTAGCAGCCGCGCCAGCAAAATAGCAGACGACTGTTAATAAGAGAAAGCCAAGAATGACTATCCAAGCTTGAGCCGATCGCTGTTTTGGTGAAAAGTTTTCTTGTAAAAAACTGTTGAAAAGTATTTGATGGGCAACCACTTTATACTATTCCTATTTGATTTGTAAATGTACTTGTGGAGGTAGAGGAGACGCGGGGAGGGGAGACGCGGGGAGGGG
>DATGXQ010000516.1:0-7062 GCA_035298905.1 Nostocaceae cyanobacterium
AGGGAAATTTACGCTTAACAGATAGTTGAAACTGTTCCCTGTTCCCTGTTCCCTGTTAAGAGTTCCCTGTTCCCTGCCCTCACTAATAACTTATTCAGCAAGCCCTATATAGTTATTGAGTGAAATTGTTTTGTTGGTGAATCAAGTTACACCATCAAGCAAAAAATCTCTAGCTATCTATGTAAACTATTGTTACATAATTTCTCGTGATTAATGAGTAATGACTAAATATACTCAGCATTTTGTTCAATCTGAGCATTTTTCCTAGTCACAACTTGATAAAAATATTTTTAACCTCCAAAGTCATCTGAGGAGGTTAAATTTGTATAATTTAAGTAATTGACATCTTGCACACCATAAGGTATGAGGAAAACTACCGCCTGATACCCACTATTCCCTTTTTAGTGACCTTCCCACTTTTCGCCAATGGCCAATTCTCCCAAATTTTACCCTGGCAGACGTGGGTTTTATGTCATTTGGGTACAGTGCAAGAATTCAAGAACCAAAAATAACCTCTAGGATATGGGCAATTTGTCAAACAATTGTTATCTTTCTTAATAACAGAACCACAAAAGTTGGACAGATTGTAGCTATTTCATATCCCCTTTGGTTTTTTTGTTATCAAAATCACCTAATTTACTGTTTTTCGGTGTCACCTATGAATCAACCAATTGAACTTTCCCTTGAACAACAGTTCAGCATTCGCTCATTCGCAACTCAGGTACAGGAAATGAGCCACGAGCAAGCCAAAGACTTTTTGGTTAAGCTCTATGAGCAAATGATTGTCCGTGAGGCAACTTATCAGGAGCTACTCAAGCATCAGTGGGGGCTAGATTCTGGTTCCACTATGGCATAAAGTCTAGTTTCTTTTGTCGCAGTGGGCGACCTCCTTCTCTTGCTCACTTCCACTAGAGGATAGGAGCTGGGGATGCTGGGGCGTCAACTTCGATCTCAAGTCTGAAAAACTACCCAACTTGTAAAAACCGCGAAGGAACTCAGTTTACAGCTTAACTAAAAACCAAGCTTGTTTCTAGAGCATAGATTACATAATGACTGCTACTTAATGAGTAAGTTAAGTAGATTCAGATGGTTTTAGACCACAGCCTCTGACACAACTACCCCATATACTTTGTACATAGGAGTTACCAAAGCCTTTGGCAACAGGTTTGTAAGTTGCTAACCCACAGATTTAGCATTATTAAGCTCTAAGTCTTATATAACTATAACTTACAACTTGAGATATATTTTCTTTATAAAAGTTTACTTTTGCTGAATAATTTTGTAATACGAGTATTGCTTGTAGTAAAACATCCAGCCACAGTAGCGGATTTTGCACGAAAATCATGAGCATTTACGCACGAGGTGGGAGACCTTCACAATGACGAAAATACGATAATCTTGCATAATTCCTCTTCTTGACTGCTGCTGTGAGATTAACCGGAAAGATCAAAAGGTGAGTCTGTATCAATTGTCTCTAGTTTAGTTAAGATGTGGGCTTTAATCTTTTCGTATTCTTGTTTGAGATAACCTTTACTGATTTGGGCATCGGCAGTTGGTGTTATTAGGCTGCTGGTGTGTAACCAATCTCGCAGACGATCGCGTTGAGCAGGAGCAATACTAGAAGATAGGACATGAGTACAGCGATGTGGTGTTTCTTTGGCAAACATCAGCAAGTAATAACTGCCAGTATGTTGGAGTAAGCGCAGGGTTTCTTGACCAAAGCTAGTTTTGAGATCCAGGTAGTGAGGCAACCATTTAGGCCCAAATTTGCGATTATAAATGACTGTAATCCATAACACCATGGGATGGGGCATGGAGATAAACAAAAATTGATTGTAGCGAGTACAAACTAGACGCTTTTGAATTTCCGTGTGGGGAAGCATGATCCACAAGGCAGGTAAAAGCTGATTATTATTCTGAATGGGCTGAGGAAAAACAATATCCGCGATCGGCTTATTAGGTGGCCAAGAAGCAAGGCTGGCAATATGATCATAGATTAGAGCAACGCGCACCCCTGTTGTATTTTTTTGCTCAATGATCGGAGATGGAGGGGCTTCAACTTTTGCTGGTGGTTCAGCAGTAGGGGTGAAATGTGACTCAGTTTTGATTTTGGACTGAGATAGGGGTGTTAACTGTAACTCAGTTTTCGGCTTTTGTGCAGTTTTCGGCGTTGGGGAAAACTCAACCTTTGGTTCAGCCTTTGGGGTTGGGGGTGGTTCAGTTTTAGTTTTGGGTTCTGGTGGGCTGGTGAGTGGTGGAGTGTTTTGAATCGGGTTACGGATGTGGTCTTGTTGTTCTACGGCTGCTAGGATATTGAGGATTTCACTGATAGTTTGGGGGCGATCGCCTGGAGTTTTAGCCAAGCAACTCATGACCAAATCTTCTATTTCCTTGGGTATGTCTAAGTCAGGGTCAACTTCGGCAAAGGTGCGGGGCTGTTGGAGATGGTGAGCTTTATACCAAGCTCCAAAAGAATGGGATGATGGGACTACAGGCATTTTGCTAGTCAGCATCTCAAACATCATCACGCCCAAACTATAAATATCAGAACGGTTGTCTAGTTCCTTACCTTCTATCTGTTCTGGCGAAGAATAAGCTAGAGTCCCCAAATAAAATTTAGTATGGTCACTATCCGACATCACTAACTTAGCAATCCCAAAGTCTAGGACTTTGACCAGTTCCCCAAAACTGGCATCTTGGATCACCAACATATTGCTAGGTTTAATGTCGCGGTGAATAATTGGGCAAATGACCCCATCTACAGGAATACCATTGTGAGCGCACTGTAAACCCAAGCAGATTTGTCGAGCCATACTGATAAATCTGGGTACAGACAAATGTTGCTTGCGGATCAAACTACTTAAACTTTGTCCCTCCAGATATTCCATGACGTAGTAGGGAGTTTTATTTTCGTCTACGTCATAGTCCATCACTCTGACGATGTGAATGCTTTTTTGTCCGAGTAAGGCACAGGTTTTAGCTTCTCGCTCAAACCTTTCTTGCAAGCGCATCTTTTCATTTTGGATGGATAAAGCTAGAAACTTGACTGCTACGGGTACACCTCCCAACTGAATATCCTTAGCACGATAAACCCGTCCCATCGCTCCAGTACCAATTAATTCCTGAAGCTGGTAGCGTTTATGGAGTAAGCGACCAATGTTGGGGTCTGACATAGAAGGTTCGACTCCAATGTTGAAAGATTGTGAAGTAGTTGGTATGTGATTGAGTTGGTGAGGTGTCAAAATTTAAGCTTGAACAGATGGCTCTAACAAAAGATTATCTGTTTTTTTGGGTGTATTTACGCAAGCGAATTCACTTTTGCTGAAAAAAATATGGAATTAGCTCACCATCTACTTAAGTAATACAACAGATTTCAGCTAAATGAGGTACAAATGTCAGGAACAAAGCCTGATGCTAAAAGAATTTCCCGCCTGTTCCCTGTTAAGAGTTCCCTGCTGTAACTGGCATTTGGAGAATTTGGGACAACCGTCCTGTTTTTTGTGTAACTAACTTTTGACCCAAATCTAGTTTGCCCAATCTTGAACCAAATAATTAACTACTAATAAGTAAAATCATTTGTCTTGCTACTTTTTGGGTTGACGCTCTAAGCTTGCTTCCATTGTACTGGTTAAAAAATGGCCTGCTAGGAGGCCACTGGTAAGGTAGTAGTGATCATCTGAGACACGATGCAGAGTTTCAAAGCCGCTTCGCCTTTGTTTATCACCGAGTACCCAGTAACGCTGCACAATGGTGTCAGGACAAATCCAACCCTCTCCTTCGACTTGCCCCAAAAGATTATGCTGGAGTAAAAAAGTATATTGGCGTTCTCCTTCGTGTAGTCTTCCTTTATATTGAAAAGAGATTTCTGAGCGATCGCTACCCGGAAAGATGAGCTTTGTAGCCATTGAGAACCAGTTATCCCGATTCCAGACGACTAGGGTTAAGCCTTTAAAGCTAATGGGTAAGCTATTGCGTTCTAACCAACTTCCTTGCATTGTCCAGCGTCCTGGTTCTAACAAAAAAGTGTGAGCCACCTTAATAAGTTCCTTATCTTGATCCAGTACTGTAACAACTAAAGATATATATTTAACATAGTATTCTCAGCAGTAAAAAGGTAAAGAGTAGTGATCAGAAATTACTATAACTGGGGTTAACTTCTCCTAATGGTACTGCTTGCAGTGCGCCAGTAGCGGATGGTAAGTTGCCTGGAATGCCTGACTGTCGCCAATAGGCTAACACAGCAAAGGCGATCGCTTCTTTAAATTCCGCATTCATCCCAACCTCATCAGTAGTTAAAACTGGCACTGTTGATAATAACAGGCTCAACCTTTGTTTTAAGTAAAGATTTCGACTACCACCCCCACATAGTAGTACCTTCTGGGGCATTTGCGGTAAAAAAGAGCGATAACTATGCACAATCGAGGCGGCCGTTAGTTCCGTGAGAGTGGCTAAAAAGTCTGCGTGGCTGAGTTGGTAGGCTTGGGCATCTTGTAAACATTGGTGCAAATAATCCACGCCGAATAGTTCCCGTCCTGTAGATTTAGGCGGTGCTAAATGAAAATATTCTTGGCTTAACCATTTTTCTACCAATGCTTGACAAGGTTGACCACTGGCCGCCCATTGACCATCTTCATCATAACTTTTTTTTCCGTTGGTTAAATAGTGTACTGCAATATCTAGTAGGCTATTGCCAGGACCAGTGTCCCAAGCGCGAATTTGTGAGAGCCAGTCACCCTGACGTGCAGGAAGATAAGCAACATTACCAATACCGCCAATATTTTGAACACAACGGTTTTCCTGGGGATGACTTAGTAAGTAGGCATCGACTCTAGGAACAAGGGGCGCACCGTGACCACTCAGGGCAATATCGGCATTTCGGAAATTACTGATAGTAGTAATACCTGTCAGACGGGCAATGAGAGAGCCACGGCCAAGCTGTAAACTATAACCTAGTCTCTGATACTCTTCTCCCTTCTCCCCTCTCCCACCTGGTGGACGATGGTAAACAGTTTGACCATGAGAGCCGATTAAATCAGCTTTGGGGTGGCCTGTTTGGATATTTTGGGCTGCTTGGGCAAATACTGTGGCGATCGCATCATCAATTTCCGCTAACTGCGGCATAGAGACAGCATTACCCGCCGCTAATTCTAAAATTTGCTCTTTGAGTTCGGCTGGATATGGATAGGTTTCTCCTGCTAATAATTCAATATGTAAATCTAAATCAGTACCTGTAATTTCTACTAAAGCAGCATCTATCCCATCTACAGAAGTACCACTGATTAAACCGATCACGCGAGTAGGGATGGTTGATGGTTGGAGGGAAGGCATGGATAAATCAGTATATTTTATAATAAGTTTCAGGAGTAGTCTAATCGATACCACTGCCAATGTCAAAGCTGGAAAAACTTTAGTCAGTTAATTACCACAGGTATAATTTTGATTAATTAAGCGTTTATTCGTTCATTAATTAAAAATATGTATTAAATAACGAAAAGTTTCTGTATTTACGCTTAAGCAGTTTTGGCAATAAATTAACAACCCCAGAGAAAACAGACATAAATATTTAACGCTGATAAAGACCAATTAAGGTTTATTAGCAGTTTATATCCTAATAAACACAGCAATCCTAAATCACTGATCAACTCTAACAGTTCCCTGTTAAGAGTTCCCTGCTGTAAAAAGATGATTTTATTGCTTAGGGGGAAATGATGATGATTTTTTTGCACCAGCGATAATGTGCAAGTCAATGTTTTTAAGCAGACGCATTAGTTGTTGTGTTAACGAACCTTTACATAATAATTCCCAGCGCGATCGCCTACTTTCTCCGATGACTATTTGGGTGATGCGGTATTGTTCTGCTACTTCAGCAATGGCTTTCGGGACATTTGTACTGATAACTTTAACAAAATTACCTTCAAACTCTTTACATAACTTCTCACAGGTGTCGATGTGTAAGCTTTCCTCTTTGGTCAGGAAGCGGTCAGGGTCAGCAACATATAAAACATACAAAGGAGCGTTCATATAACTAGCCAATCTGGCCCCGCGCCGTAACAGTTGCACTGAATTAGGATAAGTAGAAATACAGACTAAAACCCGCTCTTGGATACTCAAAACTTGACCTTGGGGAGTAGAGGCGATCGCATCTTCTTCTACACTGTTAGCCACTTCCCGCAAAGCTAACTCCCGCAAAGCAATGAGATTTCGCCGTCGGAAAAAGTTTTCTAGAGATTGTTGGATTTTTTGGGGTGCGTAGATTTTTCCTTCTAGTAGGCGTTCTTGCAGAGTTTCTGGCGTAACATCTACTACCACCACCTCATCAGCTTCTTCTAGAATCCTGTCTGGTACACGTTCCCGGACAACTACACCTGTAATTCTAGCTACTAAATCATTCAAGCTTTCCAGGTGTTGAATATTCATCGTTGAATAGACATCAATACCTGCATCCAAAATCAATTCTACATCTTCATAGCGTTTTTCCCTAGCAGAACCGGGAACATTGGTGTGAGCGAGTTCATCAATCAGAGCTAGTTGGGGCGATCGCTCAATGATTCCCTCGGTATCCATTTCCTTGAGTTTCAACAAACCTCGATCAATTTGTTTTGGTGGTATAATCTCCAGCCCTTCTGCTTTTTCCGCCGTTTCTTTGCGTCCGTGAGTTTCTAACAAGCCAATAACAACGTCTACCCCTTCCTGTTTGAGTCCATGTCCTTCTTCTAGCATTCTGAAAGTTTTTCCCACACCAGGGGCCATACCAATAAATATTTTGTGTTTTCCCCGTTTTTTTAAATATGTAGAAGGAATAATAGATTTTTCAGGCAGGATATTAATTGACTCAGAATTATTTTTTAATAAATCATTTTTACTAATCATAAGCAATTCAAAATTCAAAATTCAAAATTCAAAATTCAAAAAAATGAGATGCAATGATAATTTTGCATATTCAGTTTTTTGATGTGAATTATTTTCTCATTATTTTTAACTTATACCAATTCTTTATGAAGTTGCGCTTTATTGCCCCACAGGCTAGAAGCCTGGGGCTACCAGAACAAAGCCTGCCGGGAG
>DATGXQ010000517.1:0-4606 GCA_035298905.1 Nostocaceae cyanobacterium
GTGCTGGTCTAGCAGGACTTTCCTGCGCGAAATATCTCACAGACGCAGGTCACACTCCCATCGTCTTGGAACGCCGAGATGTAGTGGGAGGCAAAGTGGCAGCGTGGAAAGACTCTGATGGAGACTGGTACGAAACAGGTCTGCACATCTTTTTTGGGGCCTATCCCAATATGTTGCAGTTATTTAAAGAACTCGATATTGAAGATCGTCTCCAATGGAAAGAACACACCATGATCTTCAATCAGCCTGATGCACCAGGCACATACAGCCGCTTTGATTTCCCAGATTTGCCCGCCCCCCTCAATGGAGTGGTGGCCATTCTGCGAAACAACGATATGCTGACATGGGGTGAAAAAATCAGCTTCGGGCTTGGTTTAATCCCTGCCATGCTCCAAGGGCAAAAGTATGTTGAAGAAATGGATAAATACTCTTGGCGGGAGTGGCTAAAGCTGCAAAATATCCCCCCCAGAGTGGAAAAAGAAGTTTTTATCGCCATGTCCAAAGCGTTAAACTTCATTAACCCAGAAGAAATTTCTGCCACAGTGCTATTAACAGCCTTAAATCGTTTCCTCCAAGAGAAAAACGGCTCAAAAATGGCCTTTTTGGATGGTTCACCTACAGAAAGGTTATGTCAGCCTTTAATCGACTACATTACAGAACGGGGCGGCGAAGTACGGCTGAATGCACCTTTGAAAGAAATTTTGCTCAACGATGATGGCACAGTCAGAGGCTTTGTCTTGCGCGGGTTAGATGGGGCTAAAGATGAAATATTTACAGCAGATACATATGTTTCTGCTATGCCCGTTGACCCCTTGAAAACAATTTTGCCCACTCCTTGGCAGCAAATGGAATTTTTCCAAAAGCTGGAAGGATTGGAAGGTGTGCCAGTAATTAACTTGCATCTGTGGTTTGACCGGAAATTAACAGATATCGACCATCTGCTATTTTCTCGATCGCCCCTCCTCAGCGTCTATGCCGACATGAGTAACACCTGTCGGGGTTATGCTGACCCAGACCGTTCCATGTTGGAATTAGTATTAGCACCAGCCAAAGACTGGATTTCTAAATCAGATGAGGAAATAGTTGCTGCCACTATTGCAGAATTAGAAACACTCTTCCCTCAACATTTTCAAGGCGAAAACCCAGCTAAACTGCGGAAATACCACGTAGTTAAAACACCACGTTCTGTTTACAAAGCTACCCCTGGCCGCCAACAGCACCGTCCCTCCCAAAAAACCCCCATTAGCAACTTCTATCTGACCGGGGATTACACCATGCAACGTTACCTAGCCAGTATGGAAGGAGCTGTACTTTCTGGTAAGCTAACAGCACAGGCGATCTCCGAAGCACTACCAGTGGAAAAGTCCGCCAACCTACAAACGCTAACCCGACCGCCCGCAACGAATGCTGCAACTGCCTGATTCCCCCCCGCGCATGAAAACGCTGGTCTCAGTCAATGAGTCCTACAAACTTTGCCAGCATCTCACAGCTAAGTATGCCAAAACCTTCTATTTGGGTACATTGCTCATGAGTCCGGCAAAGCGTCAATCTATCTGGGCAATTTACGCTTGGTGTCGCCGTACAGATGAATTAGTAGATGGCCCCGCAGCTGCTAGAACCACACCAGAAACCCTAGACCTCTGGGAAAAGCAGCTAGAATCGGTTTTTGCTGGCCAGCCGCTAGACAATTACGATGTAGCCTTAGTTGACACCTTACAAAACTTTGATCTAGACATACAACCCTTTCGGGATATGATCGCCGGTCAACGGATGGATTTATATCGTAGTCGCTATCAAACCTTTGAGGAATTATACCTCTACTGTTATCGTGTGGCTGGCACTGTCGGCTTAATGTCTACAGCAATTATGGGTATAGATAAAAGCATCTATACAGCCCCTTGGTATCGATACAAACAACCTTATATTCCCATCAAAGAAGCGATCGCCTTGGGGATTGCCAACCAACTCACAAATATTCTGCGGGATGTGGGTGAGGATGCGCGGCGGGGACGAATCTACATTCCCTTAGAAGACTTGGACAGATTTAATTACACAGAACAAGATTTTTTTCAGGGAATAGTAGACGATCGCTGGCGTGAGTTGATGCGATTTCAGATCGATCGCGCCCGTCAATTTTACACCCAGGCTGACAGAGGCATCACCTATCTAGAACAGGATGCTCGGTGGCCAGTATGGTCGGCATCCATGCTCTATGGACAGATTTTAAATGTGATTGAGCGCAATGATTATGACGTGTTCAGTCAACGTGCTTATGTCCCCCAGTGGCAAAAATTATGTACCCTACCAGCCGCCTGGGTGCGATCGCAAGTCCTGTAATTGGTCCGTAGGGGCGGGGTCTCCCCGCCCAAAATAGTACAGCAGAATTCAGGAGTCAGGAGTCAGAAGCGAAAACCGCTTGGTGGAGAGAGTTTCGACTTTCAATTTGTACCTCATATACTTACAGCAGGGAACAGGGAACAGGGAACAGGGAACAGGGTTGAAACTCCTTTAACATCAGGCTTTGTTATAAACGTCTGTACTTCATTTACCCCAAAAGTGCTGTAAAATCTGCTGTAATTAGTCAATTAAAAAAAAACTCTTGACTAAACAAAAACCGTTTGCTAAACTTAGTAAGCATGAATAAGGAGAGGTGGCTGAGTGGTCGAAAGCGGCAGATTGCTAATCTGTTGTACGGCAGGCAACTCCGTACCGAGGGTTCGAATCCCTCCCTCTCCGTTTTTAATCAGAAATACCACTAGCCTAATAACAGACAAAGCAGCCTTTTACTTCCAACCATAGAGAGATACTAACTCAGCAGGATGTTATTATTTAGGCTTTGGAGTCTTGAGCAGATTAAGCTGATTAGCAATCCAGTTTGCATTTTAACTTCAAGCTCCTGAACCTAATAAGGAGTGAGAATCATCCATGCGGAAAATTAGTGTCGCCCTCGCCCTCAGTTTAGCCACCCTAGCTAGTGGCTTCTTATTAGCTGCCTGTGAAAATACCACCCCAACCCCCGGCAGTACAACCGCCCCGAACCCTGGCAGCACAACTAGCAGTAACAATAACCAAGGATTAAAAATTGGTAGCCTTCTACCCACCACAGGCGACCTAGCTTCCATTGGACAGGAAATGGTAGGCTCTGTTCCCTTACTCGTTCAGACAGTTAACGCTTGCGGTGGTGTTAACGGTAAACCAGTCAGCTTGGTAGAAGTAGACGACCAAACCGACCCCAAAGCCGGCGCAGCTGGCATCACCAAATTAGCTACCTTAGATAAAGTAGCTGGTGTGGTTGGTTCCTTTGCTAGTAGTGTTTCCACTGCTGCTGTATCTGTAGCCGTACCCAATAAAGTAATGATTATTTCTCCTGGTAGTACCAGCCCAATATTTACCGAAAGAGCTAAAAAAGGAGAATTTAAAGGCTTTTGGGCGCGGACAGCACCCCCGGATACCTACCAAGCCGCAGCATTGGCTCAACTGGCTAAGAAAAAAGGTTTTAAGCGAGTTTCCACCGCCGTCATTAATAATGACTATGGTGTAGGTTTTGAAAAAGCATTTGTAGAAACATTTGAAAAATTGGGTGGAACTGTCATTAATAAAAATCAACCAGTCCGTTACGACCCCAAAGCCCAAACATTTGACTCCGAAGCCAATGCTGCTTTTGCTGGGAAACCAGAAGCAGTTATAGCAGTCATGTATGCAGAAACAGGTAGCCTATTCCTCAAAGCAGCCTATCAGCAAGGACTCACCAAAGGAGTACAAATTATGCTCACAGATGGGGTCAAGTCCGATACTTTCCCAGGACAAGTAGGTAAAAGTAGCGACGGTAAGTATATTTTATCAGGTGCTATTGGTACAGTTCCCGGTTCTAGTGGCAAAGGTTTAGAAGCCTTTAATAAACTTTGGCAAGAGAAAAAAGGTGGTTCACCAGGAGAATACGCACCTCAAGCCTGGGATGCTGCGGCTTTATTGGTACTATCAGCCCAAGCCGCAAAAGAAAATACTGGTACTGGTATCGCTAGTAAAATTCGGGAAGTAGCTGCTGGGCCTGGTACAGAAGTAACAGACGTTTGTGAGGGGCTAAAACTGCTCAAAGAAGGTAAAGACATTAACTACCAAGGTGCAAGCGGTAACGTAGATGTAGATGCCAACGGTGATGTTGTCGGTGTTTACGACGTTTGGACAGTGGGCGATGATGGCAAACTGAAGGTAATTGACAAAGTTAGCCCTCAGTAAATAACCAATAATAACTAATAGGAAAAGGCGAAAGACTTGATTCTTTTGCCTTTTTATTTTGCATTTGAAAAAAAAATTAATTTTATGCTTAATGATTCTATAGAAATATACAGCAGATTTCAGGTAAATGAGGTACAAATTTTAGGAACAAAGCTTTATGCTAAGAGACTTTCATCTCTGTTCCCTGTTAAGAGTTCCCTGTTCCCTGCTGTAATAAAAATCCCCCTGGCTATCATCGGTGAAGAAGTTTTTGGGGGGATTTTCTTTGCTTTAAATTTAAAGGAAATAGAATTTAAAAACCAGTAAAGTTATAACCAACACCTAACAACAAGCCGACATCAGTGCGATTAAAAAATCCGGCATTGACGGC
>DATGXQ010000518.1:0-8367 GCA_035298905.1 Nostocaceae cyanobacterium
TAATAGTTCGATCGGTTCTCTATTTTCTGCACTGCGAGAACGAAGTAATTGATCCAATTCTTTTACATTTATGCGCTCATCCCAAGCCAAAATAAAGGTGTCGGTGGCGCTGGAGCTAAACAAACCATGTGTTGCTAAGTGAACAATGGGAAAGGACTGGGTTTTAATTTCTTTTTGTAGGCTGGCTTTGAGAAAATTCTGGTCAATGAGTTGATTTGTTGGTATTTTACCCGATATCTGCTTAATCTCGCTTGCTACTCCTGGTAACGCTGGAAAACCTTGACGTGCTGCTGTCAAACCGGCAATCAACACTTTTAATTGTGTTTGTTTGAGAGGTTGAGATTGAATCAGTTGTAGTCCGGGAGTCAGAGCAAGATTGTATTTTTGGATTAAATATTTTTGTCCATCATGTAAAACTGCCATCGGCAAGTTACGCAAATAGCCATCTAAGACAAAGACTAAAGTTTTAATGCCATTAGCAGCTAAATCCTGTTCAGTAGGACGAATGAGCCAATCATAGAGTTTTTGGGCTACCTGTAGTTGCTCTTTAGGAAAAGCAGTACGTCTGAGGGAGACGCGAGTCTGTTTGAAGGTATTTTCTAACTCTGTTTGTGATTGATAGGTAGTGTATTTACGTAGAGGTTGACCGGGAACAGAGAGAATTACCTCCAGGCGATCGCTGAGAATAATGGGGTAAATTACCGCCGCTTGAGTATCGACTTGATCAATAAATTTGGGTTTAGCATTGGCACAGGCATCACGGAAAAAGTTATCTAATTCTGCCAATTGCAAAGATTCTATGGTTTGCCGGGCTAGTTGGAGTTGATTTTGACTGGGATTTTTTTCTTCTAATAGCAACTCCACTAACTGCCGATAAATCGGTTCTACGCTTTCTCGGAAGGAAAACTGGACATTAGGATTAACGGTTACTAAATCACCACGTAGGGAAGAAAGAACATTAACCGCTTGGGTATAGTTAGCGATCGCTTCTTCTTTGTCTCCCTGAGCTTTGCGGATGCGTCCCATCTGCCACAATAATTGATAGGCAACATCGGGGGACTGATAGGAAGGTGCATAGTTAAGAGCTTGTTTTGTCCGAGCTTCTGCCAAAGTCCATTTTTGCTCAAGTTCAAATAATCGACCTTGAGAGAGTAAGATATAAGCTTGAGTCAAGGGATCACCAAGCTGATTTGCTCCTTGATTGGTGCGATCGAGGAGTTGTTCTATCTCCCTATATGAAAAAGAAGTGTTAGAAAAGCCCTCTACCAAACTAATCAAACTTTGAGCTAGATTAATTTGGGCAGCAAGTCCAGCCTTATTCACTGGAAATTGAGGAACTTGATTAATGAGCGATCGCCCCATAGTCTCAGCTTCTGACCAATTTTTCTGTTCTGTCAACAGACTGAGGCGGTTTAAATTAGCCTTAATTTGTGTATCTGTACGGGTTGCTAGTTGGGCAGAACGAGTATAAGCTGCTAAGGCGGTATTGACTAACTCGGCTTTCTGCGGTGAATCTAAATCAGGTTGATTTGCTAACACCCGTTCTGTATTGCCAATATTGAGGTAAATAGCTGCTTGTTCTTGAGGCAAATTCAGACTTTGAGCTATTTCTAGGGCAGTTGTTAACACCAGCCGAGACTCATCCAATTGTCCCAACACCCGCAGCGTATGACCTAAACTATTCAAAGCTGACAGATGGGAAACTGAAGGGGTTTGGCTTTTCCAAGTTTCCAGTAGAACTGGAGTAATTTCACAGGTGGCTGTTTCTTGCTGATAAATATTTAACAAGGTTTTACAGGCTCTTGGGTAGAGTCCTAAAGCTTGGAGAGTCAGACTTTGATGAATTTGACTTTGCGCCAATTGAGCTTTAGCACCCAGTTTTTGATAGATTTTGCTAATCCTTTCTCCAGTATCTAGGGCATCTTGCAAGCGTCCCCGTTCTTGTTGTAGTTGCCTTTGGATATCCAGAGTTTGAGCTAAAACGCGCTGTTGTTCTGGGGTTTCCTCCAGAGAAGCAAGTAGAGACAAACTAGAGTTAACACTTTCCTCAGCTTGCTGCCACTGTGCCAACTGTTGCCAAGTTGCAGCTAGATTACCTAAAGCCATAGCTTGATTGAGGCGATCGCTTGTGGCAGAAAATGATTTTACTGCCTGTTGCAGTAAGGGTACAACTTCCCGAAATTTGCCCGCATCATAGAGAGTCCGTGCTTGTTGCAGTATATCTTGGGGTGGTTGTCCCTGTACAGCTATGACTGGAATAGTAATCACCAATAAGAAAGACAAGAAAAAGATAAAGATACTTCGCAAAAGCGATCGGCTAAATTTCATGATTTTTCCGTCAGCAATAATAAACTCCTGATTTTATTATTCCTCTCGGTAGTTGCACTATTAACAGGGATTAGTCCAGTGTGAAAAATTTTCTGCCCAGTTGTGAAGGTCACAAATATATTAATTATATTTATCTAATTTTGTTTAAAATATTTACTTTTTAAATTTATCAGGCGTGAGGCGATCGCTAATTTTTAGGCTGATCAAAACTTGAGTTTTCCATAAAAAACAAGTAAGAATTCAGGAGTCAGGAGTCAGGAGTCAGAATAGTTATTCTACAAGGTTCTTGAATATGCAAAATAATTTTACATACATTCAACAACCTTTGAGAGACGTGACCTTGTACGTCTCTACATTATAAAATCATACACCAATTCAGCAACGCTTTTTTATTTGCCGATAGTTCTTCCTCGTCCAGATTATACTAACAGATTTATTGGTGTGAGTCAAGACTTAAAATATTAAAAATTACCTGCTTAATACATCTTTTCTAAAGTTGAGTTGAGGGAGTAAACCTAACATTTCCGGGCATTTGTCGGGTTTCACTTTGTTCAACCCAACCTACTAAACTATTAATCTTATTTCAGTGGTGATGTGGTTTAGATTGTTCTCAAAGCTTTTATTTGCGGATAGTTCTTCCTTGTCCAGATTATAATAACAGATTTATTGGTGTGAGTCAAGACTTAAAATATTAAAAATTACCTGCTTAATACATCTTTTCCAAAGCGCAAACTACCCGAAAACCACACATTCTTAAACCACCGTCTGCTTCATTCCAACTACGACTAGCACTGCGACATAGTTCAGCATCAAAATTCCAAGAACCACCCCGCAAAACCCGACGGTGTATATCTCCTCCTTCTTCCCACACACTTCCATCATTAGGTGCATCAATATAGTTATTATGCCAAGGATCAGCGCACCATTCCCACACTAACCCATGCATATCATATAAACCAAAAGCATTGGCAACTTCAAAACTTCCGACATTAGTAGTTTCGCGTCGAAATTTACTTTTTGGTTCTAAAGTATAAGCATCACCACCACTACAATTAATTAAATCAGGGGTGATAGTTTCCCCAAAGTGAAAGGAAGTAGTAGTTCCCGCACGACAAGCATATTCCCATTCTGCTTCACTGGGTAAACGATAGTTACGTCCAGTTTTCACAGACAACCGTAAACAAAATTCTACTGCTTCATACCAAGAAACATTCTCCACTGGTAAATTTGCACCTTTAAATTTGGAAGGGTTGGGGTTTAAAGCTTGTTTAACTTTTGGTAATGTAGTGATGGCTTTCCATTGTGCTTGGGTGATGGGATATTTCCCCAGAAAAAAGGGAGGAACTTTAACTTGATGTTGGGGACGTTCATCAGCGTCACCTTCCAAGTTGGGTGAACCCATCATAAACCTCCCACCCGGAAGATAAACCATTTCTAAAGTCACATTTTTACTTAATTCTTCGACAAAGTATTTGTTGCTGCGTCTGTCGCGGTTAACTTCTCTCCCAGCAGTATCAACGCTGACAACATCAAAATCAAAAGTTTCTAAGGGTGGACAGGAAATGATAACTTTTGGTTCTGGGTTTAGTTCTGGGGGTGGTGGTGATGGTGGTTGGGGGGTGGTGGGAAGTTGGGTAGGGACAGTTAGGGGTTCAGCCTTTAAATCAGATAATACTTCTAGTGCGGACTGATAGCGATCGCCAGCAAAATGTTGTAATAATTTATCTAAGATGTGGTTTAACTCATCACTGATAGTTATCCCTTTTTCTTGTAATCTTTCTCGCCATAACCATGTTGCTGTCATAGGATCATAGAGAGGATCATTAATTTGTCCACTCCCGTCTTGTAAAGGTAAGTCTTGAGTTAACAACCTGACACAAGTGACACCCAAAGCATATAAGTCACTAGCATGACAAGCAAAACCTGCCATTTGTTCTGTCGGTGCATAACCTAAAGTATAAATCACTGTGGCTTGTCTTGCTACACTGGTTTGAGTAACTTGTTTCGCACCACCAAAATCAATTAATACCGGTTTACCATCAATTTCTCGACGAATAATATTTTCTGGTTTGATATCCCGATGAATAACATTATTTTGATGGATAAAGTCGAGAACTGGTAATAAGTCAAATAAAAGTTGACGAATTTGTGCTTCGGTGTATGGTTGTTTTTGGACTTCTTGAAGGAGGGTTTGTCCGTGAATAAATTCCTGTACTAAATACAAGCATGAACCTTGTTCAAAGTAAGCTATTAAGCGCGGAATTTGAGGATGGTTTTCTCCCAACTCATACAAGCGAAATGCTTCTTCTTTAAAAAATTCTGCGGCTTTAGCACGTTGTCCTGTTCCCTGTATTTGGGGAAAAAATTGTTTAATGACGCAAGGTGTATTTAGTCTATCTACGTCTTCTGCGGCGTAAGTTCTACTAAAACCACCTTCTCCTATTAGTCCTGATACACGGTAACGGTTTCTCAACAATTGACCAAAACGGCAATTTCCGCAGCTGGTACAAAATTTATTGCCTTTGGCGTTGAAAGGATTTGAACAATTGGGATTTTGGCAGATTTGCATAGTGGAGGGGAAATAGCATCTTGTCCAAACTCGACCCCAATATTATCGACTTAAAAATTAATTATTGATGTCAGTAAACTTCTTGTTTTATCGGTTTACTGAATTGGTTCTGTTTTGAGGAGAAAGACGAGGAAAGTAAACGAATTTGTCTAGTTTTGCTGGGGGGTTTTAAATCTGAGTGTATATCTATATATATGGGCGCACAGATTTCCATTCTATAATTTAAGCTTAGAAAAAAATTGTCAGTTTGTCAAGGGGGTAGACATTAATTTTTTGGTTCATTGATTACAGATAAGATGTGAGAAAATTGTGTTGAACTTAGCGAATTTAGTCAGGAGTCAGGAGTCAGAATTCAGGAGTCAGAATTCAGGAGTTAGGAGTTAGGAGTCAGAATTCAGGAGTCAGAATTCAGGAGTTAAGAGTCAGGAGTCAGAATAGAACAAGGAATAGATGTTAGTGATACAGCAGGGAACAGGGAACAGGGAACTCTTAACAGGCTTGAAAGTCTCTTAGAATAAGGCTTTGTTCATAAAATTTGTACCTCATTTACCTGAAATATGCTGTATATGGAAATAATCGTTTAGCTTGACTCCCAAGTCTCTTTAATTTCTGAATCCTGACATTTTTAATTTTTAATTTTTAATTTTTAATTTCTCAACTTTTCTTACCAGAATTACTAATTAATTCGGCTATCACGGCTACCATAGCAGTGACAGAAATCAACATGACGCTAAGAGCATTAATATCTGGTTTTACACCGGTTCTGATGCGGCTAAAAATTTCCATAGGGAGGGTGTTAGAACCACTACCAGCAGTAAAACTAGCAATGAGAAAATCATCTAAGCTTAAGACAAAAGCCAATAAACATCCAGAGATAATTCCTGGCATTAATTGGGGTAATAAAACTTGAATAAAAGCTTGTACTGGTGTTGCACCTAAATCAAGTGCTGCTTCTTCTAAATGAGGATTGAGGTTGTCTAATCGGGAGGAAACAACTAGACTGATGTAGGCAAGACAAAATACTATATGAGCTGCGACTATCGTCCATAAACTCAGGGGAATAGCCAAGGCTGCTAGACAGACTAGAGTAGAAACAGCGATCGCTATATCGGGAACTAATAATGGTAAATAGGACATTCCCTGATATAATGTCTTCCCAGGAAAGTTATAACGCGCTAACCCTACTGCCATTAAAGTTCCCACTACAGCAGAAATAGCTACAGCCGAAGAACCTACCAATAAACTGTTCTTTAAGGCTGATAAAATTCTCTCATCACTGAACAATTTTTCATACCATTCCAGAGTGAAGCCTTGCCATTTAGCACTGTAAGGCGATCGATTAAAACTATAAAAGGCAAGTACCAAAATTGGCAAGTACATGAACACAAATATCAGCAGTGAGAAAACCGCCTGCCATGGGACACGCGGTTTGTGGAAGTGTTTTGAGATATTCATGTCTTAAATTCTTTTCATTTACAGCAAGCAATTATATCATCTTTTTTGCCAAATGTCAAGAATTACAGCAGAATTCAGAATTGAGGAGTCAGAAGTAAAACAGGATTTATATCTGGCTTTCTGATTTAAATTGTGTACCTCGATTTTATGCAAACTGCTGTATAGCAACTATATCGCAATCCGATTTGAGTTGTGAACTGACTTGTGGAGAGAAGGGAACTCTTAAGAGGGAACTGTTAGAGTTCATAAATGATTTAGGATTGCTATATATTTGATTTGACTTATGAACTTACCTATGAAGATTGCATATAATCATTTTCGCCAAATATTACTAATTTTTATTGTTACTACTGACTACTGACTCCTAAATTCTTACGTGTTGCTGCTGCTAAATTCCCCAACATTGCTGAGTTGATTTTTGCATGGCAGTTATAAATCATTAAATTTAATTTTAGCAGAAAATTAGGAAAAAATCCGCCTTGATTGTGAATTATAGGCCAATTTTGTCTGGACTGATTGTCGCCATAAATGGCGGTTTTATGTCTAGAGTAGAAGATTATATCCCTACTTCAGATAGAGAAAAAATATCAAAGTCAAATCATAAGATTTTGATGCAATCAGAGAAAAGTTGGTTTATTAAAAATTGGGTAGCAAGTGCCAAAAAGACAAAATAGCACTAATGCCCATTCGATTTTTTAGGAGTTCGTCAATGAAAATTGCCCAAGTTGCCCCATTATGGGAGAGAGTACCACCTCCAGGCTATGGTGGCATAGAATTAATAGTGGGTTTACTCACTGATGAATTAGTTAGCCGAGGACATGAAGTCACATTATTTGCATCTGGAGATTCTCTCACTTTAGCTAAATTAGTCTCTGTTCATCCCCGTGCGTTAAGACTTGATCCTGATGTCAAAGAATACGGTATTTATGAATTACTACAATTAGCTTTAGTGTATGAAAATGCTGGCGATTTTGATATTATTCATTCCCATATGGGATACACAGCATTAGCATATACAAATCTGGTAGAAACTCCCACAGTTCACACCTTGCATGGTATCTTTAATCAAGATAACGAGAAAATCTTTAAATATGGCAAAAAACAACCCTATGTCAGTATTTCTAATGCCCAAAGAGAACAAAGATTAGGACTGAACTATATAGCTACAATTTACAACGGAATTGATGTTAGTAGTTATCAATTTTATCCCCAACCAAATGAACAGCCTTACTTAGCTTTTCTGGGAAGAATGTCACCAGAGAAAGGCCCGCATTTAGCAATTGAAATCGCTAAAAAATCTGGCTGGCGATTAAAGATGGCGGGTAAGGTAGATGTGGTAGATAGAGATTTTTTTGAACAAGAAATTAGACCCCAAATAGATGGGAAGCAAATCGAGTATTTAGGTGAAGCTAACCACGCTGATAAAAATGCTTTGATGGGTGGTGCAGTGGCGACTTTATTTCCCATTACTTGGAGAGAACCTTTTGGTTTAGTGATGGTAGAATCAATGGCTTCGGGTACGCCAGTCATTGCTATGCGCTTAGGTTCAACTCAGGAAGTAATTGCTCATGGAGAAAGTGGGTTTTTGTGCAATAATATCCAAGAATGTATTCAGGCAATTGACAAAGTAGGAGAATTAGATCGTTACGCTTGTCGCCGCTATGTAGAAAAGCATTTTAGTGTGCAGCAAATGACTAATGGTTATGAGGCAGTTTATAAACGAGTTTTAGCAGAGATATCTGCACAAAAAAATGGGAGTTTATTTACTACAGGAATTAAATAAATAGGTGGCGAATTGTGGTGATTTGTTGGCGATTTACTCCCAAATTGCTATAACCCAAGCGCGAAGCTGAATGTAGATGAATCAAATTATTATTGCGGTCAAGATAGAACTCTACATCATCAACAAATCCCATTAATGCACTTTTAAAATCCACGTGTAAATAATCGCTATAGCAATCCGATCTGAGTTGTGAACTGACTTTTGGAGAGAAGGGAACTCTTAACAGGGAACT
>DATGXQ010000519.1:0-7230 GCA_035298905.1 Nostocaceae cyanobacterium
GGTTCTAACTTCTGGTTCTGGTGTGGAATCGAGGAGTTGAGCTAATCTTTGTTTGAGAGTGGCAATGCGATCGCGTTGTTCCCAAATATCCGCTTCGTCTTTTTGTACCGATGTCAAAATCGCTGTGGCTAAACTTTCTCCTACTTGGGGGGCTAACTGTTGCAATAATTGGGCAGCAAATTCCGCTTGTTTATCGATGGAGATGCGGAAACCTAGACCAAATTCGGCGTTATCTTCAAACAGACTATTGGCCCAAGCTGGCCCCCTTCCTTGGTCGTTGTGTGTCCAGGGAGTAGTAGGTAAATTACCACCATAGATAGATGAGCAACCGGTGGCATTAGCAACGATCATGCGATCGCCAAATAATTGTGTTACCAATTTAATGTACGGTGTCTCCCCACAACCCGCACAAGCACCGGAAAACTCAAATAGCGGTTCTTGCATTTGTTGTTGATTAATATGGGTCAACTTCAAATCACGTCTATCCGGGTTAGGTAAACTTAAGAAGAAATCCCAATTTTCCCGTTCTTGTTCCCGCAGTGGTCGTTGCGGCTGCATATTAATGGCTTTATTCCGGGGTTCTGACTTATTCTTCGCTGGGCAAACATCCACACAGACACCACAGCCAGTACAGTCTTCCGCCGCCACCTGAATTGTATACTTTAATCCATGCCAATCTTTCTCTTTAGCATCAGTACTCTTAAAGGTGGGTGGTGCATTTTCCAACTCTTGCGGTGCATACACCTTAGAACGAATCACACTGTGCGGACAGACCATCACACACTTACCGCATTGAATACAGACATTCGGGTCCCAAACAGGTATCTCTTGGGCAATATTGCGTTTTTCCCATTTTGATGTCCCAGTGGGATAAGTCCCATCACAGGGTAAAGCACTGACCGGTAAATCATCTCCCTCACGGGCAATCATTTTACCTAACACATCCCTCACAAACACTGGTGCAGTATCAGGAATTAAGGCTTTTTCTGCTTGTGGTTGTCCAACTGTCCCAGGTTTGACCGCAAATAAATTGTCCAAGGTAGTATCAACCGCTTGGATATTCATTTGCACAATTTCTTCACCCTTTTTACTGTAGCTCTTGCGGATAGATTTTTTAATTTGTTCAATAGCTTCTTCTCTCGGTAAAACACCAGATAAAGCAAAGAAACAAACCTGCATCACCGTGTTAATGTGTCCACCCATTCCCGCTTCACGGGCTACTTTGTAGGCATTAATTACATAGAATTTGAGATTTTTATCAACAATCTCTGCTTGGATAGATTGGGGTAAATGTTGCCAAACTTCCTCTTGACTGTAGAGAGAATTTAACAAAAACGTGCCACCAGGGAGAATATCTTTTAAAATCGGGAACTTTTCTACAAACTCCCATTGATGACAAGCTACAAAATTCGCCTTGTTAATTAAATAAGTTGAACGAATAGGTTGCGGTCCAAAGCGTAAGTGAGAAACCGTCACCGACCCGGATTTTTTCGAGTCATAAACAAAATAACCTTGGGCATAGTTATCAGTTTCTTCCCCGATGATTTTAATCGAATTTTTATTAGCTCCCACCGTACCATCTGCACCCAAACCGTAGAAAATTGCCCTAATTGTGCTATCTGGTTCAATACAGAAATCAGGGTTAAATTCTAAACTAGAGTGAGTAACATCATCATTAATCCCAACTGTAAAATGATTTCTGGGCTTTTGGGCTGCCAAATTATCAAACACAGCTTTAATCATCCCTGGAGTAAATTCCTTGGATGACAAACCATAGCGACCACCCACAACATGAATGTGATTTAATCCTGTTTCAGCTAAAGCCGTCACCACATCCATATATAGAGGTTCACCAGATGCACCTGGTTCTTTTGTCCGGTCTAAAACAGCAATGGTGCGGGTAGTTCCTGGTAAAGAACTAATAAATCTGAGTGTATCAAAAGGACGATATAATCGCACTTTGACTAAACCGACTTTTTCCCCACCAGCATTTAAGAAATCTACCGTTTCTGCTGCTGCTTCACAACCAGAACCCATGAGGACAATAATTCTTTCTGCGGCGGGATGTCCATAATACTGGAATAGTTCATATTTTCTTCCAGTGATTTGGGCAAATTCATCCATTACCTTCTGAGTGATATCTGGGCAGGATAGATAGAATGGGTTAACAGTTTCCCGTGCTTGGAAATAGACATCAGGATTTTGGGCTGTACCTCTCAAAACAGGTTTATCGGGAGTTAAAGCCCGTGATTTATGGGCTAATACTAACTCATTGGGAATGAAATTTTTTAGTTCTGTTTCTGTTAACAGTTCTACCTTATCCACCTCGTGGGAGGTGCGGAAACCATCAAAAAAGTGTAAAAAAGGTATGCGTGATTCTAAAGTTGCTCTTGTAGAAATTAAGGCAAAATCCTGGGCTTCTTGGACAGACGCAGCACAAAGCATAGCAAAACCAGTGCTTCTAGCTGCCATCACATCACTATGATCACCAAAAATAGATAAAGCTTGAGCTGCGAGCGATCGGGCCGCAATATGAAATACTGTAGGTGTAAGTTCCCCGGCAATCTTAAACATATTCGGGATCATCAACAATAATCCCTGAGATGCGGTAAATGTTGTTGTCAGAGAACCCGTTTGTAGCGCCCCATGTACAGCACCAGCCACCCCACCTTCACTTTGTAGCTGCACCACAGAAGGAACACTACCCCAAATATTCGTTTTTCCCTCACTAGCCCAAGCATCAGCCCACTCAGCCATCGGCGAAGAAGGGGTAATAGGATAAATGGCAATGACCTCATTTAATTTATACACAACCTGGGACACTGCCTCATTACCGTCAATAGTTGCAAAGGTTCTGTCTTTCATCTTCCTTGACCTTGGAGAATTTCTGAACTTTGCGCCTGAATACAAGATTACAGGGAATTTAACTAGGTGTGATTCTTTGTCACTACTAATTACGCTCTAACTTGAAGGTAAGATCAAAACTTGAGGAACTTGTGAGGAATACTCCATCTTTTTCGGTATATTCATCAATTTTTATATAGCAATCCGATCTGAGTTGTGAACTGACTTTTGGAGAGAAGGGAACTCTTAACTCTTAACAGGGAACAGGTAGCGTTCATAAATGATTTAGGATTGCTATATCATTAACTTCTTCACAACTTCCTCAAAATCTTTTTCTATATTGATAATAAAGCTTCCTCTCGCCCTATGACTCGGCTTAACTCCTCTGTTGACTCTAGCGCAGGGGAGCAGATAGACAGATTTAGAAGCAAGCTTCTTTGATCAGCTTGTGAACCCTTGTGAACTAGAGTTTTCACTAGATAGTTACTTGGATCACGCTCAACTGAATTTCTTAACTTTGAATGTTGAGTTTTTAATCTTTAATTTTTAATTTTTAAGTAAGAATTCAGGAGTCAGGAGTCAGAAATCAGAATGCTGATCCAATCAGGAATAGATAGTAGTAATATTTCTTGAGAATAATTCAGCTTGACTGTAAAAGTCTCTTTAATGCTGAATTCTGGATTCTGTATTCTGAATACTTACATTTTTAATTTTTAATTACCATACCAACAAATAAGGAGTTGAAATTTATGTCTACTTCTCCCAAAACACCGACAATTTGGCAGTCAATTCGACAAGGATTTGAGCAAGTTATTAACTTTATTTTGGGTGCAGTGAAGAGAATTTTTGCTCCTAGAGATGATAACTATCCAGAAACAGGAGTACAACCATTCACTGGTGACACTGCTAAGAAAAAGCATTCTTAAATTAGCAAAGTAAAATTGGGATGTAGTGTTTAAAAACAAAAGGTTAAAGACGTAGGGTAGGCATTTACTCCCATTTTTCGCTTTGATTCAGAATTTGACCAAGAAATGCCCACCCTACACACTACGTATTTTTCAAAAAGCAAATCGGAATCCCATATTACTCCCAGGGCTATTTCATTCTCATTCATTCCGTCTCAGACTAAATTATGAGGCTCATAGAACAACTAGGCTTAAGCCGACTATTAATTACGAATTTAGTCCGTTTTAACGGACTTGAGCTATTAGCCCAAAATTGATTTTAGGGCTTCTATGTACAGAACGAAATAGCCCTGATATTACTCCCATAGACTAATGAATCATTACGAATGCTCTCACAGGTACGGACAATGGATATTAGAAAAATAAATCGGGAGTTAGCTATTACTGGACAAATTACTCCCGAACAACTACAAGAAATTGCCCTTAATGGTTATAAATCTGTTCTTAACCTCTGCTTACCAGATGAAGGGAATTTATGGAATAATGAACAAGAAAAAACAGAATTTTTAGGATTAAAATATGTAAACTTTCCCACGACAATAGAAGAAATAAATCAACAATTTACCTTGAAATTATTTGAGACTATTAATGAATTACCTAAACCAATACTAATCCATTGTGATAATTCCCTACGTGCCGCAACTGTAGTGTTACTGTATATTGCTAACAAACAGGGAATTGCATTTGATACAGTATGGCCAAGAACTATTAAACTAGGACTGCATTAATTAGTTAATAACAAACAAATCCATGATAAAAATATCAATTTAGCTTAATTTTTTAGCCAATTATTTTAAATCCCTTAATAAAAAATAATTGTTTACAGCAAATTTCAGGTAAAGGAGGTACAAATTTTTGGAACAAAGCTTTATGCTAAAAGACTTTCACCCTTCCTGTTAAGAGTTCCCTGTTAAGAGTTCCCTGCTGTATTAATGACCGTCCCATAACAACCTAAAACCCCAAGGAGGTATCTGGCTATGGTTTCAAGTATTTTGAATAAAATCAGTCCTGTGGTAGTCAAAGAAATTGAGGAAGTTTTAGCAACCTATCCTCAATCTCCCTACCAAGAAGTATTTAAGTATCCTCATTACAAGCAAATTTTAGTTGCTTATGTTTTAAGCCGAATTTCTCACCAATTAATCACAGCTGATGAAATGGAGCAGCAAAATAATCTCTACAAAACAGATCATTTACACCTAACCATGCCACAACTGTTACATATAGAATCTCTAATTCACCAAGGTATTGAACAAATTTTGAGTGAACAAGCAGAAGATTTACATCAATATGTCCTTGGTGGAGTAGTAGACCCAGCTTGTTTACGTTCTAATTGGTTAGGCTAACTTAGCCATTCAAAGTTCACAATTTCACATGCCTTTCTGCTAATAGAAGAATAGCAATTGAGAGTATAAAATCTGCCAACTTAAAAGTAATAAAATGAGGGTGGTTTTTGTATATAAGTTATACCAATTCTCCAAAATTCCGCAACAGATCCAAAATCAAAAACCCTTGTTAAAGTAGGCTTTCTTAATTTTGAATTTTGCCTTTTGAATTTTGTTGGCGAAGCCTTGCCGAAGGCTATTTTGCCTTTTGAATTGGTATTATCGATGCTTAACAAAAATTATCTGCTCAAACCACCCCTACCAAATGGAGGAAAAAAGCATAACTTTAGGTAAATTGGGGATAAAAACCTGGTTTTACACAAAAATGCAAGAGTCAGAATTAAATATTAATTATCAACTCTGACTCCTATATTCTTGCTTGTTAAACTTTGGTTAAAACCTGGGCAGAAGTACCACGACTAGAACAACTACCAGAGGTTGTAAGATTGGTTTGCATCTGCTGTTTACTACTAGCTGATGCTGCTGCGACAATTTGGCTATTTTCCTTAATTAAGCGACTGTAGGTACGCTGGGGAATATAATGGAGAGGATTATAACCTATAAAACGAAGAATTAGCACACAAGCCCATGAATATCTACCATCAGCAATGGCTTCAATGATTTGATTTAATTGTTCAGGAGTAATGGCACATTGACAATTTTTCTGAGAGGAAGAAAATTGGTAGTTCATGACTAACCCTGATATATCTGACACGACTTGAGGTGGATAAGTTGATTTTGTCTACTAGCGGATGTGTATCACTTGACAAAAATCAATTAGGTTATGTGCAAGGAAGTGGCTGCGGATGCTGATGCTCATTATGACTGAAAAATCAGAAGTTTATCTTCATGAGAAGATGAGAAATTAAACAGTTTTCTGATTATCAAGAGAATTTGTAGGCAATTTGTAGGCAACTTGTAGGCAATTGTAGACAAAATATCTGTTGTAAAAAACATTTTTGTCAACTTAATCAATTTGCCAGTATAGGCATTAACAGATTTGACAGATAGCAGGAAAGTATCTACATACAGCAGGGAACTCTTAACAGGGAACAGGGAACAGGGAACAGAGTTGAAAGTCTATTAGCATAAGGCTTTTTTCCTAAAGTTTGTACCTCATTTACCTAAAATCTGCTGTAATGATCTGTAAATTTTTTCTCTGCTATGAAGAATGACTGAATACCAGTGCATATCGACTGGGCAAAAGAGTGCTGGAATAGTTTTTAGCTGCTGATACTTGTCAGAGGTTGAGTTAGAGAGTTTGTGAGTTTTAGAATTATAAATTAAAACACTCCTTACTCTTAATTTACTCATTCTCCCTGACCTTGATCACAACTTTAAGTAAATTTCTAGCACTTTATCTGCTCAGTCAATGTTCTGATGCACAAATAAGAAACAGAAACATTCACCTAATATGCAGAATACTATTTTTTTGTCATTTGTTTAGCCAAGTTGGCATTATTTAACCAAAATAACAACTGATAAAAGTTATTTAGCTTTAACTAATGCCTATAAAAATACTGTCACAAGCATAGTTTACAAAATTGGAAGCAATGCTTATTTAAAACCGACTGCTCAATATTATTTTCTTTACTCAATCTTCTTAAATTCAGCCAATTTAGCATAGGATTTAAGAAAAATTTAAATTTTATCTAATGCGCTTTCTCTCAGAGAATACCTATCAGAATACTGTCACAATAGTGGTTTACAAAACCGTATTCAACAGGTAATTAAAAGTTGCCTATTACTTAATCATCTATCTATTGTCAGATATGATAAATTATCATATCACTCTTTGGGTATAGTCCTGAAGAATTAGCAGAAAGGGATAGGGAATAAAAGACAGACTTTTTCACATTTCCGCAAGAATGGCTATCAGACTAAATCCTCATTTCAAACCCGTCTTTTGCCCTAACGACTAGAAGTCGCGGCTATACAAGCAAAGTCCGCCTACGCGGACTAATCAAGGAAGGGGGGGTAACAAAACAGGATTTGGTATCAGACTAAATCCTCATTTCAAACCCGTCTTTTGCCCTAAC
>DATGXQ010000520.1:0-9427 GCA_035298905.1 Nostocaceae cyanobacterium
CTCCCCTCTCCGCGTCTCCCCTCTCCGCGTCTCCCCTCTTACTACTGCTGCGGTGGTGGTGGTCCATTGAGTAACTTACTGCGGCGATCGCAGATAATTTCTGCCACAGTTCCTTTAGTCGCTTTTACTGGTTGAATTAAACATGATTTTCGCAAATAATAACCTTGGCTTTTAGCACTAGGGCCTGTCCAAATCGTCAGGATATCTAATCTATATCCAGATTTAACATTTGTCACTCGTGGTTCAACCCGCCAAAGTCCTTTCTCTTCATATTTGGCCAAATCTTTAGAGAGAATTTCTTGCGCTAAATTCCCCACATTTTGATTAGCTGATAGTAGCCATTTTTCTACTGTTGACCAAGATTGATTAACAAGTTGTTCTTCTACTAATGGTTGTAATTGGCTTAAAATCCTGACACCGTTATTTCTTGGTTGGTTAATTGGTATGTCTAATTTAACAACAAAGGTGCTACGCTGAAAATTCTCTGCTTCTACACTTGGGTATTCTTTTACCCATTTATCTATGACAAAATAAAATTGAATCCAGCAGCTAATTAACATTGACCAAGCCAATAAAACAATTATTTTTTGACGGTCTTGGACTTTAGGTATTTGAGCTTTTGCGGAAACACCATTACCTGCAAAGAAATCTGGCGCGGCTGTGATTAAAGCGGCTAGTGTCGGCCATAATACTATAGTTCTAGGAGTGATCCCAATTTCCTGATTGCCAAATGCAAACACACTCACTAAAAAGCCAGTAATTAATGCACCTACTGGCATAAAAGTCCCTGGAACTCTTAAAGGATCGTCGGTGGTGTACCAAGCTGTACCAGCAATTAAAAATCCCCAACCACCAAAGGCAATGATATCTTTAATCACACCAGTTGCTAAAAATGACAGACCCCAAGAATACAGACTTAAATAAATAAAGGTTTGCCAAGAGAAAGCTTTAGGAGGAGTGAAGAATTTCCTCACGCCTTGAAATAAATCTTGAATGAATTTGAATAGACCGATTAAATCTTTAAATAAAGAATTCATACTTTCACCCCTTACTCATTCAGTCATGGATATTTACCCGCTAATTATCAAATTCATCGTTTCTACCTATTGCGAATCAACATCAATATAGTGATTGCAGTATAGGTGAGAGAATTGGATATTAGTGTAGTAGTAACTAAGGTTGTATTTTGCACTTTCACTTGTTCACTAATGCGCTTAATTTGTCGCTGAGAAGTTTCTGCCGCTTCTGCTTTTTTTCCTAAGTCATCTAAGGATATCATTAGGAACTTCAGCAAAAAGAATTTCATTAAGAAAGTAGTAAAGAATATAATGAAGGAACTAAGAATTAACAAACTTTGTATATCTCTGCTTTTAAACCTATTAAAGAAAACATAGTTGATAATCTCTGATTTAAATTGCACCGGTAAAAGCGGTTCTGCGGTAAAAAAGATGATCCAACCAAGAACGCTAGAAAATACATTCATGGCGATAGAATAGAATGTACTAGTTTTTTTGTCAAATTTTAGCCAAGAATGCAAGATATAGGCTTCTATGGGTATAGCGGCTAGTAAGAATAACAATTGAAACAAAACTGTACCAAGGGGCAAAACTTTGGGTACAGTTATTATTTCGGGATTGGAGGCTTGTAAAAATATCAGTGGCCAGGAAACTCCACTCATGGCTAGAAGGCCGGGTAACGTTGATTCTGCAAGCATAAAGGATCACCAGTAGGGTTAACTGTAGAGAGTATAACTGAGATAGTAGAAAAGATAGGGGAAATTATCTCATTAGTAATTTCCCTTTACACTCCGATTTGTTTAATTAATACATTTGTCAGATTCTTCATCTGGAGTCTACCTATCCGGTCGAGAGGTTCGTTAAGATAAAAAACTGCGACGTTACGGCTTTGTAAAAGATGACAAGGAACGGTATCGGTATTCGCACGGCGCAAGCGCGTGCTGAACGACTTACTGGCCAAATTCATGTTTATGATGGTGCAGGGAAAGGTAAGTCTCAGGCGGCTTTGGGGGTGGTTTTGCGATCGATTGGTTTGGGAATCAATACCTCAGACCATGCTAATAGGGTGTTGCTATTAAGATTTTTAAAAGGCCCAGAGCGGGATTATGATGAAGATGGAGCGATCGCCGCTCTCCAGCGTGGGTTTCCCCATTTGATTGATCAGGTTAGAACAGGGAGAGCAGAATTTTTTGGCCCCGACGAAATTACTGCTTTTGACCGTCAAGAAGCCGCCAGGGGTTGGGATGTGGCCAAAGGAGCGATCGCGTCTGGGTTATACTCGGTTGTGGTTCTAGACGAAATTAACCCAGTTTTAGATTTAGGTTTACTCCCAGTTGATGAGGTGGTCAAGACTTTAAAATCTAAACCGCAGGAGTTGGAAATCATTGCTACTGGACGCGCAGCACCTCAAAAGTTACTGGATATTGCTGATTTACATTCAGAAATGAAACCCCAGCATCACCCCACGGCTGAGGCGTTATTAATTGAGGGCATTGAAATTTATACTGGTTCTGGTAAGGGTAAATCTACCAGTGCTTTGGGAAAAGCCTTACAAGCTATAGGTCGGGGCATTAATCACCCTGGCTCTACCCGTGTATTAATTATGCAATGGCTCAAGGGTGGAAGCGGGTATACTGAAGATGCAGCGATCGCCGCTTTACAACAGTCATACCCGGAAGTAGTAGATCATCAACGTTGTGGTAGAGATGCGATCGTCTGGCGCAATTCTCGGCAAGAATTAGATTATGTGGAAGCAGAGAGAGGTTGGGAAGTCGCCAAAACAGCGATCGCTTCTGGTGTGTATAAAACTATCATCTTGGATGAACTCAACCCCACAGTAGATTTAGAGTTACTTCCCGTTGAACCCATTGTCCAAGCTTTGTTACGTAAACCCCGTGACACAGAAGTTATTATTACCGGTCGCTGTCAACATCAACCCGCCTATTTTGATTTAGCCAGTGTTCACTCGGAGGTTTATTGTCATAAACACTACGCTAATCAAGGAGTAGAACTCAAACGGGGGGTAGATTTTTAAGTTAGTCATTAGTCACAAATCGATAAACTGGGAATGATTGACTTGTGACATTTAACTATGGATAACAACACTTTGGATTTGGTGACAGGAGGATTAGCGATCGCTATTCTTGTCGGTGGTATGGTAATGATGTTTACAACTGTCTTCACCACCAAACGATAATCTACATCACCCAGACAACTGGGTGATCTGTCACTACCTCTTGACTAAAAGTTTACCTTTATCTACTATAATAGTATGTATGAACTATAAAGATTTAGTGAAACAAGAAAATATTATTGAGTTTTTAATAAAAGTTAAACTGTTCAATTAGGAAACTTTAAAATAAACTTGATGACATATTTGGATATTTATTTACACCAGCAGAGGCAAAAGTTATGCTAGATAAACTAATTAAATATTTTGTCTACGCTACTAAAGGCTATATTACCAAAACTCAGCTAATTAAGTTTTTGTATTTAGCTGATCTTTACTCTGTCAAATGGACAGGTAAGCAATTGACTGAGTTAGATTGGTGTTATTATAAACATGGTCCTTGGAATGAGGAAATAGAAACAGCTTTAAATCAAATGAATGGTAAGGAAATAGTTCAAGAAGCTCTGGAAACTACAATATTCATCAGACTTGGCACTCAAGCAGGTAATGTAGATGATTTACATTTACCATTAAGTTTGAAGCTAATCCTTGATAACATTCGCAGAGAATGGGCTGGTGCTGGACAAGAAAAACTAAACCAGTTACTAGAATATGTGTACAGTACAGTTCCCATGCAGGAGGTAAAAGACACCTATAAATCAGAGGAAAAAGTTAAACTTAACTTGCAAGCAGAAAGAGAAAAATTAATCAGTGAATTAGGGTTATAGAATGGCTGGACAAAGACCTAGACAGGGTTGGATTTACTTTATTAATCCTTATAGGATGGCTCTAAAATGTAAATCGAATCATATCCATATATATGATTTAGATCAGCTAGGAGAAGTAGAATGTAAAACTTGTAAAAGTACAATGGGTTCTAGTAGAGTTTTGAGGGGAGAACATCCTTACATTATCTGGACAAGTGATAAATTTCAAGATGAATTAGGATATATTGCCACTTTTTCGGCTGTTCCCCTCACTTCACAAACAACATTTAACGGTTTACCAACTACATATCCAATTAATCCTACCAGTAGAAATGGTCTTGATAAACAATCCTATGCTTTGGTTAACCAAATATGTACTGTTGATGCTAACTGTTTTAAGGATGCGTCGGGAAATTGGTTAGAGAGAATTGGACAATTAGATAAATCAGATAAAGATGCCATTGAAGAACGTTTAAAATATTACTTAAATATTCAAGAAAATCCTAGTGATGACTGGTTTATTCAAAATGCTTCTATAGACCTTTTAAAGAAAGTTTTTGAGCATCTTCCCGATACGCAAAAAACTAAAGCTTTAGAAGAATTATTAGATTTAGACTAATTTAAATAACCGACTGCTGATTACAAGTGGTGTACATTGATTGAAAAATTTAGCAGTAATATTGCTTATTTTCTTCGGATTTTTAATCTTTTTTAATGAGATAGTTATTTAAGCAAACCGCACGAGAAAACCCATAACATGACACAGTGATTTTAGTCGCTGTCAATGCTACGATGGGGTATTAATTAAACTATGAAACATTATCAACAACAAACTAACGCTTTTCCTAACAATTACTTAAATGATTTATGGGGTGAAATTCATGCTTCTCCTTACTTTGCTATTAACAATCTCAACCGCGATTTTGTCAATACTAAAGGTTTTTCCGTAGTATTTCAGCGTTCAGGATTAACAGAAGTTGAACAAAAATTTCCCTTTTTTAAGCCTTACTTAGATTTAGCTCTCTTGCCTGAATGTAATGCTTTTTACCTTAATCCCTTGTTGCTCAAAGAAGGTTCTCGTGTTGATCCGCATATCGATCGCTCTTTGCGTTCTTATTGTAAAACCATTGCACCGCCTTTTGTTGTCAGTGTTTTATATGTACGGATACCAGCAGACATGGAGGGGGGAGAGTTGGTATTACAAGCTAATAAACGTCTACTGGGTAAAATAAAGCCGCAAACCAACACCCTGCTTTACTTTCAAGGTGATTTAACTCACTCTGTAAATGCAGTCACAACCCCCGGAAATCGTTTAAGTTTAGTATGTGAGCAGTATAATTTAAGCGATTCTGAACTTCAGGAAATTCCGCACTTTACTCTAGAGTCAAGAGCAAATACAACCAAAAAGAAAAGGAACTCCTATTAATAACACTTTAAAACGAAAATTGTCAAATCGCATCTGGGTCTTCTCCTAACTCTCTTAACCTGGCTGCTAAACGCTCTGCTCTGGTATTTGCTGCTTCAGCTTGTAATTTTGCTGCTTCATCGGGTAACAAAACTAAATTCCCCTCTGGATCATAGAACCTTAGCCAGATAGCCGTCTCTCTGTCTATTGTTCCCTCCCAAGTCCCCAACCATAAGCCTAAAGCTTTAGACCACAACCAACCGCGCTCATTTGGTGTTAAAGGCTGATATTGATGATTATCATCTAAATGCCACCCTTGTAAAGAATTTGGGTCAAAGGGGTCATAGACAAAGTAATCGGAAGTACGGAAAGTTTGTTCATAAAGGTCTTTTTTGAGTCCTTTATCGATCGCAGTGGTAGAAGGTGACATCAATTCTACAATCACATCAGGATAACGACCATGTTCTTCCCATACTACCCAACCTTGTCTAGAGGTAGTACCGTCCACATTTAGCACCACGAAGAAATCAGGCCCTCGAAACTCGCGGTTACGTACTTGGGCGGTACTATAGTATATAAACATATTACCGCCAGTAAAAAAATCATAGCGATCGCTGTAAAAATTCTGCAACGATCGAATCAGCAGATTCATCCCAATCCGGTGTCGATTTGATTCCAAGGGTTCCCCATCATCAAAAACTAAATCTGTTGGTGGTAAAGGTGGTTCCCAGTCCACAATGGCTAGATTATTTTCGGTAGTCATAAGCGATTATCACCTTTTTGATCAAGCCCTCAATTTCCATCTTAATCTGTTTTAAGTTAGACTTTTAATGTCAGCAATAAAAAAGTCTGATCCATGTTTAAAATATCAATTATTGACTTATTCCTATATGAACAATTCAGGGCTATTTCATTCTCATTCATTTTGCCTCAGAGTTTAGTCTCAGGCTCATAGAACATCTCGACTCAAGCCGACTATTAATGATGAATTTAGTCCGTTTTAACGGACTTGAGCTATTAGCCCAAAATTGATTTTAGGGTTTCTATGTTAAGAACGAAATAGCCCTGTGAACAATCATCGCTTGAATGATTTTATCACTTCCTCATAACAAACAAACCAAAAATACAATGCTATATTTAATGCACTAAATAATTTTGGTATTCCTTCCAATAAACTGGGAGTCCCATCACCGCTTAGGTGGAGAGAATCGACATAAATAGCAGCAAATAATAAGCCTAGTCCGGTGAAAAGCAAAAGATAAGGTGTTGATTTAATTTGACGACGGAAAGCTAAACCGTAGTAAAAAGCAATCAAAGCATAAGATAAAATAGTGACAGATTTGTTAATATTGAAGTACAATAGCATAATGTGGATACGGTAGAGATGATTAATTAAAAACCCCGCAGTTAAAAAAGCCGAACCAAGGATAAATTTATTATTCTTACCATCAGGTTTAATGTGGTGTAATAAGTAATAACTAAAACCACAAACTACAGGCGGAACACAAGATAGAATCTGGAAAGCGTGAGTTAATAAACCCTCACCTATGTAACCAGGTGTAGGTGGTGGGAGAAATAACCCACCAACTGTAGGTGTAAATAATTTAGCAAAAATTACTGAAAGAAAAACTATGAATAACAGTAAGCTGTTGAGAGCTAAAGTAGAGGAATAGGTTTTCATACGCTAACTAACAAAACTTATAGATTATTCTGAACATACACAGATTAATCAATGAATTACCGAAAAAATATTCTCTCTTTTAGACGATTTTAGGACTGATAAATTATCAGCAATTAACTTTCAACCGTCAGCTATCAACAAAATATAGCAATCCGATTTGAGTCATGAACTTACTGGTGGAGGCGGGGTATTGGGTATTGGGTATTGGGACTGTTCACATCTCATTTAGGATTACTATATAAGCAGAAAATAATTTATAAGGTTGTATGTATTGACTGGTAATCAAAAACTTGATATAATTTATTTTGATAAGGAAGAACTATCTTAAAATAACTAGTCTAACCCCAATAAATTTATTCCAGCCTTGAGCAATACTGAGAAAGTAAAGCCCCAAGGCATTTTGCAGAGACCAAACAGTTAAAAAAGCTGTCACATCCTAGCCAAATTTCCGGTAAAATCTAGATTTAGTGAGAGCGATCGGAGAAGCCAGGCGTGCCTACACTGGGAGTAAATATTGACCATATTGCCACGATTCGCCAAGCCAGGCGGACAGTAGAACCCGACCCCATAGCGGCGGCGGTATTAGCAGAATTAGGGGGTGCAGATGGGATTACAGCCCATTTGCGGGAAGATAGAAGACATATTCAAGACCGGGATATTCGCTTATTGCGGCAAACGGTGAGAACCCATTTAAATTTAGAAATGGCCGCCACAGAGGAAATGTTAGCGATCGCCCTAGATGTCAAACCTGATTATGTTACTCTAGTCCCAGAAAGAAGGGAAGAAGTAACCACCGAAGGCGGTTTAGATATTGTCGGGCAAATTGCTAGAATAGGTGAGATAGTCGAGAAATTGCAAAGCGCTGGCATCCCTGTAAGTTTGTTTATCGATGCCGAACCCGGACAAATCGCTGCATCTGCCAAAGTGCAAGCCAAATTTATCGAACTGCACACCGGACGCTATGCTGAGGCTAAAGATGAAGCCAGTCGCCAGCAAGAATTAACCTTTTTAGCTCAAGGATGTGAGCAAGCAATTAAAGCAGGGTTACGTGTCAATGCTGGTCATGGACTCACTTACTGGAATGTTTACCCTGTAGCCAAATTACCAGGGATGGAAGAACTTAACATCGGTCATACTATTGTCAGTCGTGCGGCTTTAGTAGGGATGGAAAGAGCAGTTCGGGAAATGAAACAAGCCATTCGGGGCGAATTTTAGGGGGATTGACTGCCGAAAGCGGTTGTATCTGCGGAATCCAAAAAAGATAGAGTCAAAACCCGTAAATCAAGATTACTATGACTTCCACAGAATCTCAAAACCTACCGCTTTGGGTACAAGACCGAGATCAAGTAATTGCGGAAAGTACAGGTGTAGAATGGCGTAATCAAACACCACCAGATTACACCCGTTCTAAAGAAAATCTCGCCAAAGAAAGTACCAGAAATCATTTAGCAGGTTCTCTAGAAGCGATCGTGCAAAATTTGGTCAGAACTTTTGAAATGGAGGTATCTTTTAAGAAAAATCCTCAACAGTGGTTATCAATTGTTAATGACCAGTTTCGCATTAGTACCAATGGCGGAAAAGAATACACCGCCGCAGATTTATCCGCCCAAGGTACTTACAATTTATTTATGGCTGATTCTGAACATTATAAAGCTTCAGAAGAAACCTTTGAAACATCAGCTAAACTTTTTCACAGTACCTTTCCTCAAGGTTTCCCTTGGGAAGTATTAGAAGTTTACTCCGGTCCACCAAATGTTACCTTTAAATGGCGGCACTGGGGACATTTTCGCGGACCCTACAAAGATTTTGCGCCGACTGGGGAAATGGTGGAAATTATCGGTATAAGCGTTGCCCGTGTTACCGATGATTTAAAAGTTATTTCCATTGAACACTATTTTGATAACACCCTGTTCTTGGAAAAGTTAACAGCTGGTGGCAAACTGGTAAATAGTGAAAAAAAGGGCGGTTGTCCTTTTAGTTCCTGGTTTAAGGGCAGCAAAAAAAGTTAATTAGTTCTGGTACAGTGGCAGCACTGTACCTTTAAGATGATGGATTAGTAAGTCAAGGAAGAAAATGCAAACATACTATTACGTTTTGGCTAGTCAACACTTTCTCATGGAAGAAGAACCGCTAGAAGAAGTGTTAAAAGAACGCACTCGCCATTACCACGAACAAGAAAAAGAAATTGATTTTTGGTTAGTCAAGCAACCAGCATTTTTAGAAGCGCCAGAGATGGCTAAGATCAAAGCTAAATGTCCCAAACCTGCGGCGGCGATTATTTCTACTAATCCTCAATTTATCACTTGGCTCAAACTGCGGTTAGAGTATGTAGTTACTGGAGAGTTTCAAGCACCTTCAGCAACAATCCCTAATCCCTTGGCTTCTTTATCTACGGTGTCTTAAAGAAGGGGAGAGGGGAGACACGGGGAGGGGAGACATGGGGAGGGG
>DATGXQ010000521.1:0-5692 GCA_035298905.1 Nostocaceae cyanobacterium
GGTGTATTGTCTCCATCTACGGCTAATCCTTCTAAACCGCGATCGCTTCCTACCACCGGTACACCTGCGGCCATTGCTTCTAAGGTTTTATTTTTAATCCCAAATCCTAAGCGCAAAGGAACTACACAAACCACCGCTTGATTGAGATAATCAGCCATCACGGGTACACGTCCAGTTACGTTAATTCCTGGCCGCTCTTTTAATGCTAAAACTGCTGGTGTGGGACGAGAACCAACAATATCAAAAACTGCATCAGGATAAAGGCGTTTAATTTCTGGGAAAATTTCTTCACTGAAATAACAAACGGCATCTATATTAGCTATATAGTCCATTGCGCCGATAAAAATTAATCGATGTCCTCCCGGATCTCTGGGACGTGGGGGGAAGGAAACTAAATCAACTCCATTAGGAATAACAGTAATTTTCTTTTGAATATTTAATGCTTGTAGTTGTAATTTATCTTCTTCTGTAGTAACAACAATTGCTGAAAATTTCTGACAATATTTTTCTTCGTAGCGACGCAAAAGGGGTAAATTCAGAGTGTCTCTCAGTCGATTTTCAGTAATATTAGTTGCTAACTGACTTTTGCAAGTACCATAAACAGAACTATGAACATCAACTATAGTTCTAACTTGTTGTTGATATTCTGGACGGACATAAATTTCATTGACACTATGTTCGCAAGTGATGACATCACATTTCCCAGCTTGAATAAAGTTATCAATCCATGTCTGCATCTCGTTGGAGTAGATACTGTGGACATGGGGTGGTGTTCCTTGGAGTAGAAATTGACCAAATCGTTGAATTTTGGGGAGGATGTTGGAAGATTTGCTGGCTTCTGGGGGGCGATCGAATACTACTAGCTGATCTACATAGTTCCGTAACTCTGCGATATCTGCTTCTGGAGTTTGCTGATCTCGCTGTGTTACCAAAGTAATATGATGGTTTTTCTGTAAATGCTTGAGTAAATGAAATGTTCTCACTTGTGTTCCTCCCAATGTTGGTGGGTAAGGAAAGGTGACAGAAATGATTAAGATATTCATAGGCTAGGAAAGTTAGATAACTAAACTCTGGTAAATTATAGATATAAATTTAACCACATATTTGACTATGGTTAAAATTCAACATTGTGATTTTAACTTAAAACTAACTTAAAAATTTAAGTGATTTTCCTGAATTAATTTAATCTTTATTTTCTTGCAGTAAACATTCGCCAAATACTCACAAATAATTCAGGTGTTATCTAAAATACTCAGGAAAGATAGCAGGTGAACTAATGATATTGATGGTTAATTAGGAAGAATAGAGTAAGGAGCTATGACAGGCATTTCGACATTGCTCACCTGCCGAATCAATTTACTTGTGTTAGATTTGAAACTAGATAGTAGTCAAGGCTGACTATAGCTTAGGTTCTGTAATCCTAACTGGTGCGCTGGCCTGTGGCTTAATTGCGTATACCGTAGCCAATTGATACTATCACTGTTTGATTAGCTCAGTGGTAGAGCAGCCGCACAGTTCGGTTGGACGTAGGTTCGACTCCTACATCAAACACCAGGAAGTTAGCTCATTTGGTAGAGCGATCGACTGAGGATCGATTGGTAACAGGTTCGATTCCTGTACTTTCAACCACAACCCTGTCCGGGTTAAAAGACACTACCCTTTACAGGTAGCTAAATGATTGATTATCAACTCTGCGATGTAGGTATTCCATTACTAACCCTCCTTGTGATGTTTAGTAGTGGCAGTGAAAGAACTAGCACCGTCGCTTTCTTCCCTCTCTTGAGTATGTCCCTTCCTTGCTCAAATCTGTTATCTCCATGAGATTCTAGAACTGACCAACCGAACGGCATATTTGAAAGCTGTAAACTTTCTTAATCCAGGTTGGAAGATGCGATCGCCTACGGGGGGCGTTCCGCCATCGTCCGTTCCCAAACTGTAAATACTTACATTTGCAGAGTTTTAAAATTTTTGTAGTATAAAGTTACAAAAAATTAGGTATAATGTAAAAAACGATTGTATATCAATAAATATCAATGTATTACAATTATTTTTTATAAACGTATAAATACTAATCTGAAATCTCATACTATGAGAAAAATTACCCGAAAAGTTAAAGCATTAATCTCATCAACTTTCTTTCTTCCTGCCTGATAATACTATGTGGACAAGCTTTTACATTAAACCCAACGAAATCGGAATTTTATATCACCGCAGTGATTTTAGAAAAATATTGCAACCAGGCACTTACAATTATTTTGGTAGACATTGGTTACTCAAAACCTACGACCTCAACCAACCAGAAGCCAACATTGAAAACTTAGAACTCTTGCTGCGTAATCACAGTTCTGAATTACAACAGCATCTTTTAATCGTCCGTACAACCTTTAATCAAGCGGCTTTGGTTCGTTGTGGTCAAACTTGGGTCAGCGTTGCACCTAACCAACTCAAAGCATTTTGGAAAGGTTTTATTGATGTAGAATCCTATCTTTTTAACCTAGAAGAAAACTTACAACTACCCGCCGAATTTGTCCAACAAATCCGTAGCATATCTTTAGCTGGATTAAAAAAATTCCTCATTTCCGAATACGAAATCGGCTTATTATACATCCAAAATAACTTTGTTCGTCCCTTAGAACCAGGAGAATATGCTTTCTGGTATTTCGACAGAGACGTAACAGTAAAAACCCTCAGCCGCATCGTACCAAATCCCGGTTTTCCCCTAGAAGATGTCCTGATAGAAAAACATCCTGATTTTATCGCTGCATATTGTCAAATAGTACAGCTAACAGGTCAACAAGTAGCAATTATTCGTTATCAAAATAAAGTTATTGCTATCCAACCACCTTACAGCCGTAAACTATTTTGGCAAGGTGTAGAAGTGGAAGTAATAGATATTACCACAGATGCTAAATTGCCACCCCGTTTAGTAGCAGAATTAGTATCTGGTTCAGCAGAAACACTCAACCTCAGCCGTAGTTGTCTGCATACCTGTCAAATACCACCACAACACACCGGACTGCTTTACATTAACCAAGAATTTCAAACCCTACTCCAACCAGGAATACATGCTTGGTGGATATTTGGACGGTCTTGGCAAACGGAAATCATTGACCTGCGTTTACAAACAATAGAAGTATCAGGACAAGAAATACTCTCTAAAGATAAAGTTCCTCTGCGCGTCAACTTAACTGCTGGTTTTCGCATCCTCGACCCCTTAACAGCCAAAAATAGCTTTTCCAATATTACAGGCTTTGTGTACAAAGAACTACAGTATGCCCTACGTGCAGCCGTGGGAGAACGCACCCTAGATGCTTTGCTGGAGGATAAAGGCGCAATTGATACCAGCATCTCTGAATACATCCGCCAGAAAACCGCCGACTATGGAATAGAAATTGATTCCGTCGGTGTAAAAGATATTATTCTCCCTGGAGAGATTAAGACCATTTTAAGCAAAGTCGTTGAAGCCGAAAAAGCAGCACAAGCAAACGTAGTGCGTCGCAGAGAAGAAACTGCGGCTACTCGCAGTATGTTAAACACAGCCAAAGTCATGGAAGACAACCCCGTGGCCTTGCGTCTCAAAGAACTGGAGGTATTAGAAAGAATAGCGGAGAAAATAGATAGAATCCAAGTCAACGGCAGTTTGGACAGTATCTTAACAGAATTAATCCGCATCAATAGAGAGTAAATTTTTCATTTTTGATAGTTAATTTGTAGGGACAAGGCAATGCCTTGTCCTTAATTTATTGGTAAGAATTAAGCTATTAATAAGACGAAATATTTGTAAAATGTTGTAGGGTCATGGCACAGATAATAATGTGGGTAATACACAAATGAACATCAGCCGTGACCAGATACCATAAAGGATTGACAATTAAATTATCTGTAAGGTTTTGAATTCTATTTTTACAAATTACCGTGAAGATGGTCACGGCAAAGATAATTATCTATGGTGTGCAGAAATTTACGGATGCCGTGACTCTACTTTATTTAGAGATATTACTTTTGACAGGGAAACGCTGTATTATGATGAAACGTTTCATTATTTTGCACCTCGACACTATCCCAGCACCTTTTGAAAAATTTTTCGTAAACCATGTTAACAGATAGGTGGTTTTCAAGCCGGACTCCATACAAGTAGAGTTACATTGTTCTGAAAGCCAAAAAAAGAGGGAAAATTTTACTTTTTGTAAAATTTTACAAAAAGTTCACCCCAATAAGCGGTTCTATTGAACACTCCGCAGTCATTTCCGCGTTGGGTGAATGAGTCATATATATAGATATTGTTTGATTAAAGGATAATCACACTGCTATTAAGTGTTTATTAGGTATTATGCAAAATTTTTCATTGAAACGTTTCACTAAATATTCCGCTGTGGAATTTGGAAGAAATTCTAACCCGTTTTAACGGGTTTCAGCTTTAAGCCGGAAATTGATTTCACGGCTTTTTAAAGGACTACTCACTATTAGTCCATTCGTAGGGGAAATAAATTTTTTGTTGATCATAATAAGCGATCGCAGTCGATCGCATATCATAGCGCAATACAACCATTATTTTAAAGACTTTTTACAGAAACACTTACTTTCATTTGATCAATTTTCTTGGAGGAAAGAGTCTTTGGTTTATCAAAAGAAGCGATCGCAGTCGATCGCATATCATAGCGCAATACAATTATTCAGCCGTGGGAAAATAATATGACTAATGGAAAGTTAGTGATAAATGTAGAGAAGCCAAACTACAAAATTTTTCCAATTTTTTTCCTTTACTTACGCCTATAAAATAATGAATTATGTTATGCTAAAATTTATTAGCTTACCTACAAATATTACCGAATTTACCGTAATATTTTGAGGTGTTAAAATGAAAAAAGCCAGCAAAATTCTAACTGTGCTGGCTCAAGAATCAACTTTTTAACCTGACTCTTGCAAAGTCAGGAAACATCCCTTTTTATAAAGTAAGGAGGTTCTCTTCTATTGTGGCACAAAATAAAGATCAAGTCGAGTATCTGACACCTACGGAGATAGCTTACATACTTCGCCAAAGGACTGGAAAAAAATGGACTCCTGTATCTATTAACCAAAAACTTGCAGAGATGGGATATCAAATAAAACCATTTTATGAATGGCAACCTACTGCTAAAGGTATACAATTTGCTAACTTTAGCAGCAGAATGCTTAAATGGAATCGGGAAATTATTGACTTAATTGAAAAGCTTTAATCTCAGCAATTACATCTTGCTATTTAATAGCTAATCATTAATCTTTTTCATCTAAATATTCTCATAAGTGAATTACATTCCTGTGATTTGCTTATGGGAGTATTTTAATGTAAGCTTTTTCATGCTATTCATGCGGAAAATACAACTAAATAGCCTCTTGAGTAATTTTGAGTAAATCAAAGGTATGTATGGAAGCTGATAATTTAAAGAAACCAACTAACCTCACTTCAAACCTGAGAACTAAGACTATTAAAAATAGTGTGTAAAAACTCAGCCTGTTTCACCAGACTTTAATCCAGATATCGCTAAATGCGAATATGTCAAAGAAAAACATCAACTTTAAAGTTATACCATTTCCAAAATATACACATCATTATCATAACTATTATTCCCATGCCAAGTATCAATCCATAAACCACCATAAATAATGGTTTGCTGATTAAATTGAATGGTGGAATGTGCAAATCTGGGAGGGG
>DATGXQ010000522.1:0-42650 GCA_035298905.1 Nostocaceae cyanobacterium
TGTTTAATTACTAAAAATTCATGAGTTTTATATAGACGTTTAGCTCTGGTTTCTGTTAAACCAACTTGTGCTAACATAGGCTGAGTGTATATTCCCCAAGGAATGCAGCGATAATTAATTGAAAATTTGGGAAAAAATAAAGCATTTTTTAAAGCAATTTGTGCTTCATAGTTAGCAATATTATTGAAGCTATAACCGCCAAGAATATCGCCACAGGCATAAATCTGGTGGTTAGTGGTTTGCAGTTTTTCATTGATGACTAATTGACGTTGATGCCACTTTACTCCTACAGATGCTAAATTGAGTAATTCCAAATTGGGACGGACTCTAGTAGCCACTAAAATTTCTTCTACGGAAATAGCTCTATCTCCCGCCTGAATCCATTTTTTATCTTCAATAGAGCGCACTTGAGTAACAGTAGTTTGAGTGAGGATTTTTACCCCATCAACTTCCAATTGGGCAATTAATAGCTGATTTAATTCTGGGTCAATTTCTGCTAGTAAATAGGGCTGTTGAACTATTAGAGTGACATGACAACCCAGACGCGCGAGAATTTGGGCAATTTCTATACTTTGGGGTACTCCACCCAAAATTACCCAATCTTTGGGGGGGTTTGGTTGTTCGAGAACCTGGTAAATGTTGGCTAGAGTGAGGTAGCCAGTGGTTTGCAGTCCTTCAATATTGGGGATAGCAGGACGGGAACCGGTAGCAAGGATGTAGGTACGGGCAAAGAGGAGGCGATTGCCTACCCGAAACGATAGCTGTGGTGAAGGCTGAAATTCACCATCTCCAAGAATGACATCAACTCCTTGGGCTACTAAATTAGCTAAAGAATGCTGTTGCTCAAGATTAGTGCTGATACTCTGAGCATACAGCATAGCCCTCGGCCAAGCGATGGAGGCTGATGGCGAGACTAGAGGAGATTGAGTCCCGTTTAAATTCAAATTTGGGGAATAGATGCCTAAATTGACTAATTCACGGCTGTGCTGTACTAATTTGGCAATTTCCCCTAATGCCTGGTGATATTGCAATTCATAGTTAATTTGTGGTTCTACTAAGGCAACTTTAGCCCGTAGCTGAGTCGCAGCTAGGGCAGCTTGGTAGCCAGCAAGACTACCGCCGATAATTACCAGATCGTAGTCGATAGGCATGAGGGAGATGAGGGAGAGAGGGGAGACGCGGAGAGGGGAGAGGGGAGAGGGGAGACGTGGGGAGTGGAGAGGGGAGAGGGGAGACGTGGGGAGGGGAGAGGGGAGATAGGGAGAGGGGAGAAATAAGAGTCTTTTTTTGTCTCCGCGTCCCCGCGTCCCCGCGTCCCCGTGTCTCTTTTCTCCGTGTCTCCGCGTCCCCGTGTCTTTGCGTCCCCCTGCCTCCTGCCTTCTCAGCTAGTTAAAACAGAACGCAAGGCTACTAGAAGGCGTTGATTTTCGGCTTCAGAACGCACTGCAACACGAAAATAGCGATCGCCTAATTCCTTAAAACTCAAACAATCACGAATTAAGATTTGGTGCTGTTGGAGTAATTGCTGTTGTAACCAGGAAGTAGATAATTGGGACTCTACGAGTAGGTAATTAGCAGCACTGTGTTCTGGTCTTAAGCCAGGTAAGGCTGCTAAACCTTGAAAAAGTTGTTCACGGGCAGAGGGTAGCCATTGCCAGCTTTGTTGTTGAAATTCCTGATCCTCAATAGCGGCGATCGCGGCGGCGGCGGCCAGATTATTTACAGGCCAAGGATCTCGCCATTGCTGCCATTTAGACAAGCGTTGAGGGTGTGCGATCGCATATCCTAATCTTAGTCCTGGTAGGCTGTAGAATTTGGTTAGCGATCGCAAAATTACTAGATTTTCGTATTCCTGTACCAATGAAATCAGGCTTTGTTCCTCATCAGGAGGCAAAAAATCCATAAATGCTTCATCTACCACCACCAAAGCCAATTTCTCTAAATAAGGACAGATTGAGTCCTGGAAAAATAACTTACCTGTGGGGTTATGAGGATTATTGAGTAACAGCCCAACTTCAGGATTAAGTGAAAACTCATGAGTGCCGAGAAAATTTCCTAACTCATCACTCGGCACTCCTGAAGACAGAACTAGGGGCAACTCCAGAACTTTAGCCTCATAAGCCGCTAGGGTGCGGTAATAATCACCAAAGGCTGGAGTTACTAATATTGTCGTAGCTAATTGGGATAAATCCCTGCCCACCAGAGTTAATAATTCTGCGGAACCATTACCCGGCAAAATCCATTCTGGCGGCAGTTGATGGAAGTGACCGAGAGCCGCTCTCAAGTCACTGTAATCGGGGTCTGGATAATGGCAAAGATTACCCAGTTGGGAAGTAATGGCCGCGATCGTACTCTTGGGCGGCCCTAACGGACTAATACTGGCAGAAAAATCCAGAATAGCATCAGGTGGACAGCCAGCCAATGCTGCTGCCCAAGCTAAATTGCCCCCGTGCGCCCTCTGCCGCATCAAAAACCGATTCCCTAGAGCAGAACCTATGATTTTGGGGGTGCTACTCTTTCTCTAAATAGTTTTCCAGCAGAGAAAGCAGGCACTTTAGTTGCTGGAATTTCCATTTTTTCATTAGTTTTTGGGTTGCGACCTTCACGGGCTTTACGTTCCCGCGACTCAAAAGAGCCAAATCCCACTAGTGTTACCTTGTCTCCAGAAGAAACGGCCTCAATAATCGTTTCCAACGCAGCAGTCAAAACAGCATCAGCTTGTTTTTTGGTAACACTGGCCTTCTCAGCCACTGCATCAACTAATTCACCTTTGTTCATATCAAACTCCTAACGGTTTACTTGAGATTCTTTTAGGATGCACCTTGTCGCATCTTCACGTAAATCTCTGTTTGCAGAATTACAAAAATCGTTCCTTGGGAGCATTTACACTTGAAATCGCCGTAAATCCCATTGGCTCGACTTTTCAATGAATCATTCTAAGGTCAATAAGCCAGAAGTGGATAGATGAAACCATTAATTTATATAGATTTCAGGATTTTTTGTGTTTTATGAGCCATTGTTGCACTCGAAACCACTCTAGTTTTAGGAATATATACTTAGTAGAGGGAGACGAGGAAGGACGCTCCAGAGGGTAGACATGAAGAGGGGGGAAGTAATTTTCTTTCCTTTTTTCCCTTCTTCAACCCCACATACTACACCCTGTTTTCTGCTAACACAGGCTTTGTTAATATTCCTTTGTATCTACATGTAGGGACACAGCAATGCTGTGTCCCCAACTGAGATGGTTTTAGTCTATTCAAGCAAAATTTTATGGACGACGAGGAACTTGCAAGCCACGGCGCTCAAGAATCTGCCTCACTTGTGGACTAGGAGTGTAATTGTAACCATAAGTAGAGCGTTCTGAGTCATCCATCACTTGAGGAGTCAATAATACTATTACCTCTCTACGAACATTCTCCCGATTTGTGCTTCTAAATAAAGAGCCAAGTAGAGGAATATCGCCCAAAATAGGAATCTTAGAAACAGTTGTCCGGTCTTGGTCTTGAATAATACCGGAGAGAATTAGAGTTTGACCATCTCGCAAACGAATCAAACCAGATTGCAGAGAGCGTTCCGATACCAGAACCACCCGTCCAGCATTTTCTATTGTTTCTTGACCTGCGGGAGCGCGAACAACAGGAGCGACTGACAGAGAAACAAAGCCATTATCATCAACTCTGTCAATTTTGACACCTAAAGTTAAGCCAACATTGGTTTTTTCTACTGTGACAGTTTCTCTAGAGCTACCGGCAGTATCTGTAATTTCTCTTTTAAAATTACCCACTACTTCCTGAGTTAACTGTACACTAGCAGTTTGACCCTCTTGCACAATTAAAGTCGGGTCAGTGAGAATCTTCGCATTACCACTGGTAACTTGAGCTTGCAAGTTAGCCAGGAAACGTTTAGGGAAACGATACAAACTTGGCAAACTGAATTCAGCAGTAGCACGAGAACCGGCTGAAAATGTAGTAGTTTGTCGTCCAGTTGCGTCTGTAGTAGTGGTAATTGTGTCTGGTGTTCCTGGAGTAAAGTTAGATAAACCAGGAGAGGTGGGATCGACGGTGCTGGGATCAATTGGCCGAACAAAAGTGGCATCACCCGGTGTAAATGAGACGTTACCATCTATAACTCGTCGTGTACCAGAACCACCACCAGGAACTGTGAACGTACTACTACCATCAAATAATGGATCTCCCTGAATCGGATTAGTGATCACTGGTGTACCAGTTACACTATTTGCCACTTCACTTCCAGTAGCTGGTCTAGAACCACCAAAATTAAAGGTTGCTGCACCATCATCTACAGCAAAGTAATTGTTACCAACTCCAAAGGAGAAGCTAGTATTGTAACCCTGATTACCTGAGAGGTTAACATCAATAACTTTAACGTTAACTACTACTTGCCGACGACGGATATCAAGTTGAGTTAGTTGAGACATGGCAATGTCTACTAACTTGGGAGTACCAACTAAAGTAATGGAATTAGTGCGCTCATCTCCTAAAGCTTGTAAGCCTCTGAGTAAAGGATTAGAGTCTTTAAAATCAATCCGTTGAGTTTCTACTCTAGTTTCCGTGGTGGTCTGAGTTTGAGTAATTGGGGCAGCAGCCGTGGGGCCAACAGGCACAGCACTAACACTCACAACCTGCCGTTCTCTACTTACCGCGCTTTCTGCACCCAAACCTACTAAGAAGTTTAATGCTGAACCTACTGTTACCTGGTTTAATCGTAGGTTACGCATCACAACGTCACGAGTGGAGTTAGGTAATTTGGGAGCAACGAAAATTGTCCGCCCACTACGGTTGGCTTCTAAACCACTTAAGCGCAAGACGTAGTTAAATACATCTTGTACTGGTTCGTTTTCTATATCTAGAGAAATTGTCTGATTGTTGGCAGCATTTTGCTGTCCTGGGATAGTTCCTAGTTGTTGATTGGGGGTTGCTGTTTCACTACCTGCATAGGCTAGGTTCATTCCCGCAGCACGAGCTAACAGTGATAAAACTTCTCTGACTGGTGCGTCTCGCAGTACCAAGCGGGGAACTCGCTCTTGTGTACCTAAATCAATATTGTTGGGAGTTGTATCAATGTTAGATACGGCTATATCACCGACCGGTGGAGCGACGGCTCTGGGTAGGAAGGGTGGTGCGGCATTGTATGGTTGACCTGGCCCGGCTGGTTGGGCTGGCTGTCCATCAATGCTCACTTGGGGATTGGGGACGAGTACGTCTGGTTTTTTGCTACTGGAAGTGGGACTAGCAGTAGCTGGTGTTGTTGGTGTTGTTGGTGCTGCTGATGCTGTGGTGTTGCTAGTTGTGGGTGTAAAGCTCAGGGTTAGTCCATTATCCTTTCGCATTACAGGCTGGCTAGTAGGAGCGTCATCACTACCGGTCACTGTGATCCGCACACTGTTAGCATCTAATTGAGTGGCTTCTATTAAGGCAATGCCTGGGGCGGGGTTTTCCTGACGGAAACTATTACCTTGGGGTAGACGCAGTTGAGCGTTGATAATATCTGCAACTGAGGCTTTACCGCGTTTAGTTGTAAAAATTTGGGGGCGATCGCTACCGGAGGAAGTCTTTAAAATGAGATTAATTCCACCCTCTATAGGGTTTAGTTGCACTTCCGTAATGGTCGTAGTTTGCGCCCAAGCTGGCCCTGCTGTTAAGATAGCTACAGCAGTTGCACCTATGATTAAGCTGTTACCATGAACCTGTTTCACAGTTCATTCCTCACCTGAAAATATAACCCTGGATTGATGATCTGATGCTGTAAATTCAGCACTTAAATATTGGCTTGTTACTTTTTAGTTTTTGCTTTTTGTACGGCTTTAGCAGCTTCCGCTTTGGTCTCTTCGGCAGTAAGGGGCATTAATGCCTGTAATTGGAAGGAGGTAACAATTGGTAATGGACCAGTTAGTACCCTTCTCTGTCTAGTTGATGGATTTCTTTGCTGATTTAATTGTGTTGTATCTAAACTTGATTGAAAGTTTTTGACTATTAACAAGGGCTGTAACCGCTCTATGTTTCGCATTATTGATTGGGTTTGTTCAAATGTCCCTACCACTGTTACATTGACGGTACTACGTTTGAGCTTGTTATTGACTAGCTCACCAAAGCTGCTATCTGTGATAATTTCTGGCCGATCTCCCCCTGGCACAAATCTTTGTAATTTGGCTCTAACTGTAGTTAGGGCAGTGGGAGGATTCCCTGATTCTACTAAGCGGTTGGTATCCAGTAGTAAGGTGTCCAGATTTTTTTCGTTAGCAAACAAACTTAAAACTTGTGTTTGTTGTTGCTTGGCTTGGGCTAATTCTTGCTGAACTTTTTCGATTTGTTTCGATTGAGCGATTTTCTGATTTACCTCATCTTGGAGGTCTGTGCTTTTTTTAACTTGCTCTTGATAGCCTTCCCAAGCTGGTCCCACAACATTGAGCAGCATATAAATAGCTCCGAGTAGTCCTAAGCCAGCTACTACTGCACCAATAATTTGTGGGGTGAAAGTAATCCCAAACAAGACTGGATAGGGTGGTGCTGCATCATCCAACCCTCCTGTCTGTTCTCCAAAGTTTAAATCATCACTCACCGTCATTATGGAATGACTCCTTTTTCTTTAATAGTTATAATTCTAGTACGTAAACCCACTGAGCCTTTGCGCTCTAATTCTTGCAATAGTTCTGAAGCTGGGGTGACACTTAAACCTGTTCTGATGGTGTATTTTACTACTTGTGGTTTAATTAATCCTGGAGATTGATTAGTGTTATCTATTAAAGGGGCATCGGCTAATTCTGTGCTGATGATTCTGCTTTCTGTAGCATTTAAGAACTTGGATTGCTGGAGACTGAGTAAAAAATCATTGACATCATTAAATGAACGAGCATAGCCTGTAATTTCTAGTTCTCCTAGAGGATTTCTAGGAGGTTCTGCTGGTTGACCTGCTTGATTATTTGCAGGTGGGGTGGCTTCTATTTGCCTGATATTCTCCATTTGTACTGCGGCTGGGATGCGATCGCCTAAATCTTGCAACATGGCTGACCAAGGACGAATTTGATCAAACACTGTGACTAAGGCTTTTGTTTCCTCCTGAATTCTATTTGCTTCGCCTTGCAGTTTTTTGATATCAGCAATTTTTTGATCTAGTTGTTTGACTTGCTCGGTTAATGTGCCGATAGTCTGGTCTAGTTCACCAGTTTTCATTTGTAAAAACACCAGGCCAGCGTAGGCTAATGCTGGAAACAATAGACCCACCCCAACCCCTATATACACAGGAACGTAACTTCCCGGTTGGGCTGGCCTTCTGGTGCTGGAGCTTCTGTCTGTATTTTTTTGAAAAGCTGGGCGGTCTTTGAGAAAATTAATATCTAAACTGTACACTTTGTTACACCTCCCGCATTCCTAGACCAAGTACTATCCCCAAACCAGGGCGTTGTACTGTTGGGTATTTATCTGCATCTACTTCCAAAGATAAAGAAGCGATCGGATCTATTTGGGTAGTTGGTAAACTCAATCTTTGGGTAAAAAACTCATCTAACTGTTGCAGTCCACCCCCAGGCCCAGCTAGTAAAATCTGCGCTACTTCTAGATTCTCACTCTGATTTAGGTAAAAATCGATCGAACGGCGCAATTCATCGGATAATTCCCCCAAAACTCTGAGCATTGCTGCCATTCCAGGATTAATCCCTGTGACACCAGTTTTCCCAGCATCCATGGGATTAGCAGGAATAGTCATGCCCTCTAACATATCCATCTCTCGTGAGGTGGGTAAATTCATTGCTCTAGATAGGGCTGCTTGTAATTGATATGTACCGATCGGCACTGTACGGGAAAATTGGGGGACACCACTAACGATGATGGCAATTTCTGTGCTATCAAATTCAATATCCACCAACACTGCTGCTTCTTGCGGGCCAAATAGTCGCAACTGATCGCGGATAGTCCGAATTAAGGCAAAACTATTAATTTCTAAAACGTCTATTTGTAGTCCTGCCTGCTCAAACGTACTAAGATAGGTATCTGTCACCTCCTTACGTGTTGCTACTAAAAGTACTTTGACTTTTTCAATGCCATCTTCATCTACAAAATACCCAAGTTTTTGATAGTCTACGTCAGCTTCTTCGCGGGGATAGGGCAAATACAAAGCCGCTTCATGGTTTAGCACCATATCCCGCAGTTCTCTATCATCTAACTCCGATGGCACAGGAATTATCCTGACGATCGCATCTCGCCCCGGTACACATGTAGCAACACGAGAAGCTTTAATTTTACTTTCAGTTAATGCTTGCTGGATGAGCTGGGCCATGGCAGGAGGATCATTAATTTGACCCTCGGTAATGATGCCCTCTGGAACTGGCACACTGGTCAAGTTTTCTAGTTTCAAGCCTTGACGCTGCTTCCGCAGTTGAACTATATTCACTCGTTCTGGTGCTAGTTCAATGCCAATTCCTTTATTTGCTTTCCCAAATAGATTGCTTAAGCCTTTGATCACAGTTTTACCCGTTGGACAGCTAAATGGAAAATTTAAATACTGTTTAAATCGATTTTGGTACTAAGTAATCTATATAGCCTATAATCTCGAAAATTCTGCATAAGCTTTTCACCCCGATCAACCGTAAAAATACTACCACGATGATTAAATTGCAAAGATTGAAACAACTAACTGTTTGGGCGCTGCTAGGCTTGTTCAGTAGTTTGATGGTTAGTTGCGCCACTGGCAACCTTGGCACAACCTCCAACACAGCTTCTCCGGGTGCGGCAACTATTGAGTTTTGGACAATGCAACTCCAACCCCAATTTACCAACTACTTCCAAAGCTTAATTGCGAACTTTGAATCACAAAACCCAGGTATTAAGGTTAACTGGGTAGATGTGCCTTGGGCTGCAATGGAGAACAAGATTTTAACAGCTGTCTCAGCAAAAACGCCACCTGATGTAGTCAATCTCAATCCTAATTTTTCCTCCCAACTGGCCGGAAAGAATGCCTGGCTTGATTTAGATGCCAAAATCCCCAGTGAAGTCCGTTCTAGCTATCTGCCAAATATTTGGAAAGCCAGCACTCTCAATAATAAGAGTTTTGGCATTCCTTGGTATCTCACTACAAGGTTAACTATTTATAACACCGATTTATTAAAACAGGCAGGTATCACGAAACCGCCTGCCACATATACAGAATTAGCCAAAGTGGCACAGCAGATTAAAGAGAAAACTGGCAAGTATGCCTTTTTTGTTACCTTTGTTCCTCAAGATTCTGGAGAGGTGTTAGAGTCTTTTGTGCAAATGGGAGTTACCTTGATTGATGCTGAAGGTAAAGCGGCGTTTAATTCGCCACAAGGTAAAGCTGCTTTCCAATATTGGGTAGATTTGTATAAAAAGGGATTATTGCCCAAAGAAGCTTTGACACAGGGACACCGCCACGCCATTGATTTATACCAAGCTGGGGAAACGGCGTTTTTAGCTTCTGGGGGAGAATTTCTGAATACTATTGCCAAAAATTCCCCGAAAATTGCTCAAGTCTCAGATATTGCACCTCAAATCACAGGTGATACAGGCAAAAAAAATGTGGCAGTGATGAATATAGTTATTCCCCGCGCTACTAAACAGCCTGATGCCGCAGTAAAATTTGCCTTGTTTGTGACAAATGATGAAAACCAGTTAGCTTTTGCTAAAGCTGCAAAAGTGCTACCGTCAACCATTAAGGCACTGTCTGATAGTTATTTTAAAGATGCTCCTGCTAATGCTTCCACGTTAGACAAGGCACGTATCATCAGCGCTCAACAACTACAACAAGCAGAGGTATTAACCCCAACTCTGAAAGATATCAATTTATTGCAAAAAGCCATTTACGAAAACTTGCAAGCAGCGATGTTGGGACAAAAGACTGTAGATAAAGCTGTGGAGGATGCAGCGCAGCAGTGGAATAGTCGATAGAGGAGACGCGAAGAGGGGAGACGTGGAGAGGGGAGACGCGGGTAGGGGAGACGCGGAGAGGGGAGACGTGGAGAGGGGAGACGCGGGGAGGGGAGAAAAAGAATTTTTACCGTTCTCTGTTCCCCGTTCCCTGTTGTTAAACTGAAAACATATCTGGTTGACAAGATTCAAAATAAATGTCCAAGGTAAGCACAAAATCTCTTACTTTAGAAGAGTTTCTGAAACTGCCAGAAACGAAACCTGCCAGTGAATATATTAACGGTGAAATTATCCAAAAACCTATGCCCAAGGGAAAGCACAGCCGATTACAGTTAAGGCTGTGTAATAGTATTAATAATATTGCTGAAGGTGAAAAAATTGCTTGTGCGTTTCCAGAACTGCGTTGTAGTTTTGGTATTCGTTCTGTAGTGCCTGATGTAGCAGTCTTCAACTGGTCTCGTATTCCCTTTGATGCGGATGGAGAAGTACCTGATGATTTTCTTCTTTGTCCAGATTGGGTAATCGAAATTTTGTCTCCAGAACAAAGTCCCAATCGAGTCACTGGTAATATACTTTATTGTTTAAGCTATGGTTGTCAATTGGCTTGGTTGATAGATCCAGAAGATAGATCAATTTTAGTTTTTCGTCCCCATCAGCTACCAGAACTTTTGCGAGATAATGATTTACTACCTGTATGGGGTGAAATAAAATTAGAGTTAAATGTTGCTCAGGTGTTCAGTTGGCTGAAAATGAGTTAAAAAATGTGAATTTCACCTTTTGCAGTTGCTAAAAAATGCCCAAGCAGATACAGCGAACCGCATAAGACAACTAAGTGATCTGGAGAGGTGAAGGCAGCGTTTAGGGCTGAGTTTACATCTGAATAGGTATTACAAAAACTTAATTCTGGACAAATTTCATGAGCTAATTTTGCTAATACGCTGGTTGCGGCTGAGTTACTATCTGGAACAGGAATTAAATACAGTTTATCCCCTGGTTTTAGTAATTCTTGGAAGATGTCAGCATGGTCTTTAGTGGCAAGTATACCTATTACCCAACTGATAGAATTTTGCTTTTTCCCTTCTGTCAAACTATTTACATAATCTCTTAAAACTTTGGCTGCGGCTGGGTTGTGTGCGCCATCAATTAAAAGTTTATAATTTTTCCAATTGAGCCATTGCATTCTTCCTGGCCATTTGGTTTTAGCGATACCATTGATAATGGCTGTTTCAGGAATTTGCCAACCTTGATTTTGCAAGATTTCTAAAGTAGCTAGGGCTAAGGCGGAGTTATTTAGCTGAATTTGTCCTTGTAAGGGTAATTTATATCTGATTTTACCGGAATTATCGATTTTTTGATATTCTGCCCAACCTGGGGCTATGTTTTCAGAGGGTTGGGGTGTAATTAAAGGAGATTGTAATTCTAAAGAGCGCGATCGCACAACTTCTTCTGCTTCTGTTGGCAGTCTCCCCATCACTACCGGACGACCTGATTTAATAATTCCCGCTTTTTCTCCAGCAATCTGCCCTACTGTATCACCTAGTTGTTGCCAATGTTCTCGACTGATGGAAGTAATAACGGTGACTAAGGGCTGTTCACAAACGTTTGTAGAGTCTAAACGTCCCCCTAGTCCGACTTCTATCACTGCGATATCAACTTTTTGCTGTGCAAAATATAACCAGGCGGCAGCAGTAATTACCTCAAACTGTGTTGGTGATTCGTCATTTATATCAATAGCCGCTTGGACTTGCTGTATTAATTGACATAAGTGCTGGGGAGCGATCGCCTGTTCATTAATACAAATTCTTTCTGTCCAATCCACTAAATGTGGTGAAGTATACCGTCCTGTTTTATAACCTGCTGCTGTTAAGACAGAGGAAAGGTAGGCACAAACTGAACCTTTGCCATTAGTACCAGCGACATGAATTATCGGTACTTGGTGATGAGGATTACCAAGATTTGCCAGTAATTTAACAGTGCGTTCCAGTCCCAGCTTAACGCCAAAGTGCTGGAAAGGTTGGAGGAGGGAGTCGATAGAGATGGGCATGGTGGGGAGAGGGGTGGGAAGGGGAGAAGGGAGAGGGATCAGGGGAGAATCTGTTTTGTCTCCGCGTCCCCGCGTCTCCGCATCCCCGCATCTGGAGTTTCCCCGTGTCCCCGTGTCTCTTCTAGGCTTGTTTGCTTAAAAAGTTTTGGATTTGTCTGATAGCAGCAGCGCCAATGTTGAAAGCAGCCCAACCAGCAGCAAGAGCTAAGGGTGCAACAACAATTAATACACGGGTATCGATGTCCATCTTTAGAAGCCCTCTTTTAAGTAAAATTTAAAGTTTTGTCAACAGTTCTCAATTTTTATTTTTAGCTGAATTGGGCATTTTTTCCATAGGGGAATGTAAAGAAAAGTTACGGGGCAGGAGGCAGGGGTGAGGGGAGACGCGGGGAGGGTGAGGGAAGAAGAAGAGAGGGGGGACACGGGGAGGGGAGAGGGGAGAGGGGAGAATCTTTTCTGTCACCGCGTCACCGCGTCACCGCGTCCCCGTGTCTCTTTTCACCGTGTCCCCGTATCCCCGCGTCTGGAGCGTCAGAGCGTCTGCCTACGAAAAACCGCGATCGCTACTTTTTCCGGCATGATAAAGTGCTAATTTATGGTACTTCTCGGCGTGTTCTATTAGTTGAGCGGCTTCGGTTTCCGAGACTTGACGCACTACTTTACTAGGAATGCCAACAACTAAAGAATAGGGAGGTACATCTTTGGTTACTACTGCACCAGCACCAATGATGCTACCTGTCCCCACTCTCACACCATTAAGAATAATTGCGCCGATGCCAATTAAACTTCCTCGTTCAATGTGGGCTGAATGTACCACAGCGCGATGTCCTACGGTAACATGGTCTTCTAGAATTGTTGGTAAGCCAGGATCACCATGTAGAATCGCCCCATCTTGAATGTTGGTGCATTCGCCAATTTCTATGGTTTCTACATCTCCTCTGACCACTGCTCCATACCAAATGCTTGCTCCAGCAGCGATTTGGACTGAACCTAAAATCGTAGCGTTAGCTGCAATAAAGGCAGCTTGAGAAAAATCGGCTGATGTCCAGTAAGAAACGGTAGACACGATAGAATATGAATAAGGTACCCAGGAACACTGGAGAAACTCCAACCTTTGCGGCTGGTTGCAAAACCAGAATATCACAGGTGTTTGACCTCTACGCCGAGGCAAGCGTTGGTGATACTTGTTCCTACTTAAACTCCATTTCGTTGCAGGGAGCAAGTGAATCAAAGTGGCGGAGCCGAAGTGTAAAATTCAACCCACTGGTGCTGGTGAAAACAAAATTATGTTTGTACGCACTTCATGATGAATCCAGGCTTGCAGTACCCAATATTTGGCCCTGAAATACAGTGTCCACACTGTCGCCAAACTATTCCGGCGTTGACACTGACAGATACCTATTTGTGTCCGCGTCATGGGGCGTTTGAAGCTAACCCCCAAAATGGCGAGTTAATTCATTTACAGTCAGGACGACATTGGCGCAGGTGGAATGGCGAGTGGTATAGGCAACATACCCACCCTGATGGGATTCGCTTTGAAATCCACGAGGCGTTAGATAAGCTCTATACTCAAGGCTTTCGAGCCACAAAGGTGATCATTGCTCGGCGTTATCAGGAGCTAATGAGCGGTTATTTAGAACGCAGTACCCCTTGGCGTTCTGGCCAGTCTGAGTCCACGGCGGCGCGGCTATATGGCTTACCTGTGGAGTTTAGCCCTGATCCCAATGATGATCCTTGTTGGGAAGTGATTAATTTTGATTTAGAAAAAGAGCCTGGTGTGCCAGTGCGCTACCCTTATTTTCGGTTATTTGAGTGAGATGGGGAGATGGGGGGATGAGGAGGATGAAGAGGTAATTTTCTTTCCCAATCCCCAATACCCAATCCCCAATACCCAATCCCCCATACCATGCACCACGCTTCAATTCGGACAGCAAATATTCACACAGCGATCGCCTTTTATGAACAGTTAGGATTTACGGTGAGCGATCGCTTTACTACGGGTTATACTTTAGCTTGTTGGATGGAAGGGTTAGGCGGCAGAATTGAACTGATCCAAATTCCTGAACCCAAACCAGCCCCAGATGCTTTTGCAGATGAGCATTATGTGGGTTATTATCATCTTTCTTTTGACTTAACAACAATTACACCAGATTTACATAACTGGTTACAATATTTACAAGCGCGTTTAGTCGCTGCCAATTTAGCACCTGCAAAAATACTTTTAGAACCAACTCAGCAGCAAATAGGCGATCGTATTTTGGAAGTGGCTTTTATTGCTGATACTGATAACTTACCTTTAGAATTTATTCGCTTTTTAGATAAGTTTAATTGATTATTTTTGTTTTTAAATTATTAATGGAAATAGGGTATTGGGTATTAGGTATTAGGAAGAAATTGTTCTTTCCCCTCTACCCCTCTCCTCCCTTCTTCGTGTCTCTTCATCATGTCTGTGCTTTCCGGCTTGCGTCGATATCGGTTGTCTATTTTTCTATTTAGCTGCTTTTTGTTAACAGTTTTGTTGGTAATATTTCTGTTTAGCAGTCGGCTTGCTAGTAGAGGAATTGATTTTAACTGGCAAAATTTGCCCCAATTTCCATCTACAAAATTAATCCAAAATGTGCAAAAGACAGTATTAGCAAATGGGCTAACTGTATTAACTAAAGAAGTACATAACGCGCCAGTAGTTTCAGTTCAAGTGTGGTACAAAATCGGTTCACGTCATGAGGAACTAGGAGTTAATGGTATTGCACATCAGTTGGAACATATAATGTTTAAAGGAACTAAAAATCGTCCTGTACAGTTTGCACGGTTGTTTAGTGCTTTGGGAAGCGATTCTAATGCTTTTACTAGCTATGACCAAACAGTATATCATCACACCGCAGAAAGAGATAAATTAAAGGCTTTGCTAGTTTTAGAAGCAGATAGAATGCAAAATTTGCGAATTAATTCCCAGCAATTAGCTAGTGAGAAAAAGGTGGTAATTTCTGAGTTAGAAGGTTATGAAAATAGCCCAGAATATCGCTTGAGTCGGGCGGTGATGGGGGCGGCTTTTCCTAATCATCCTTATGGGTTGCCAGTGGGTGGAACTAAGGCACATGTAGAACAATTTACCGTAGAACAAGTAAAAAATTATTATCGAAAATTTTATACTTCTGATAATGCGGTTTTGGTGATTGTGGGAGATTTTTCCACCGCATCAACTTTGGATATAGTTAAGGAGGTATTTGGTAATATTACTACCAAGAAATCTGAGTCAAAAAATCTAATTCGGAAGCAAAAGTCATTTTCCGAAACTCCCATTTTGTTGAGAGAACCTGGTGCAACACCGTTATTACAAATTATTTACCCACTCCCAGATGTTAATCATCCAGATATACCTGCATTAAATGTTATGGACTATATCTTAACTGGGGGAATAAATTCTTATTTATATCCGGTTTTGGTAGAATCAGGTTTAGCTAGTGAAATTACAGCCCATGTTGCTAGTGCGCGGGATGGTAGCTGGTATGATGTATTAGTAAAAGCTACACCTGATCAAGATTTAAGTAAAATTGATCATGTTTTGCAGGAAGCGATCGCTAATTTAGCTAAGACAGGTGTAACATCAGAACAGGTAGAACGGGCTAAAACTCAATTAACAGCCGCACTGATTTTAAGTAATCGTGATATTACCAGTTTAGCGATGCAATTGGGTTATAATGAAACGACTGCTGGCGATTATCGATATATTCAACGCTATTTAGCTAAAATATCTCAAATTAAACCCGCAGACGTTAACGCTGTACTCCAAAAATATCTACAACCCCAAGGACGGGTAGTCGGTTTTTTTCAACCAACTCAAATAGAGACAAAGGCTGCTAGTAAATCTTATACAACTCAAACTAAAGAAAACTTTACATCTGGTAAATCTGTGGCTTTAGTTGAGGTGATGAAGTATTTACCAAATGTAGAATCTAGTCAGAAAAGTTTTAAGCAAGAAATACCACAGTTATTGACTTTTAATAATGGTTTGCGGTTATTGCTTTTACCCAATAATACTACACCGACGGTAACTTTAATAGGGCATATTCAAGCTGGTACAGAATTTGATCCTGATCATCAGGCTGGGTTAGCGGCTTTGGTAGCAGAAAATTTACTCAATGGGACTAAAACTCAAGATAAATTAACACTCACCAAAACTTTAGAAGCACGAGGGATAAATTTAGATTTTACAACTTATCGGGAAGGGGTAAGAATTAACGCTAATAGTTTAGCGACAGATTTACCAATTTTACTCACCACTTTAGCAGATGTAATACAAAATAGCACTTTCCCTGCTCAAGAATTAGAAATTACTCGACAACAAGCTTTAACTGCTGTTCGCTCAGATTTAGACAACCCGGAAAAAGTCGCAAGGAGGTTGTTTACTCAAACAGTTTACCCAGAAAACCACCCATTGCACAATTTAGCAACGGAAAAAACTATCCAAAAAGTTCAACGGGAAGATTTAATTAATTTTAAAGCTCAACACTATCGCCCAGATACTACAGTTTTAGCATTAGTAGGAGATTTGGAAACAGAAAAAGTCCGATCGCTAGTTGAATCTCTATTCGGTAATTGGCACGTGAGTGGACAAGCACCTAAGATAAAATATTCTCCAGTTACGCTACCATCTCAAGTAGTGCGCGTCAATGCTGAATTACCGGGAAAAGCCCAAACTGTAACTAATATGGGTTTTATTGGGCTTAATCGTCAAGATTCTCGCTTTTACGCCGCTTTAGTATTTAACCAAATCTTAGGCGGTGATACCCTATCTAGTAGATTAGGGGAACAAGTGCGCGATCGCCAAGGTTTAACCTACGGAATTTATAGTAACTTGCAAGCTGGGAAAAATACTGGTACGCTAACTATTGAAATGCAAACCAGTCCAGAGGATACTAATAAGGCCATTTCCAGCACTATACAAATATTACAACGAATTCAGCAACAAGGTGTCACCCCTCTAGAAGTAGAAACCGCCCAAAAAACATTAATCAGTAATTACAATCTCACTTTAGCTAATCCAGAGGAAATCACAGACAGAATTCTCATGAACGAAGTTTACGGATTGGGTAAATTAGAATTACGCGCATTTAAGCAAAAAATCCAACAAGTTACCCTCAATCAAGTTAATCAAATCGCTCGTGAGTTACTCCAGCCTGATAAAATCGTTATAGTCACTGCTGGTTCTGCGGTAAATAATTAAAAACTCCTGATTCTAAATCAATAATTCTATGGGAAAATCCTGAAAAGCACCATTAACCAATGTACAGCAGATTTTAGGTAAATGTAGTACAAATTTTAGGAACAAAGCTCTATGCTAAGAGACTTTCAACTCTGTTCCCTGCTGTAAATTAATAATCTTAAGAATAAATTAAAAAAATGAACCACTTATTAAAAATAGCTTACAAGCATCTTTGGGCTACCTTATTAATACTAATGTTCGCTCTCAATGTGATTATTCCACCTCCAGCTATTGCGGCTGAATTATCTGCTGATTGGTTAAAACAAACACCCGTAGAAATTAATGTCAGCCTGAGTAACACAGACAACGAACTCAAGTTTGAACCAAACCAGCTAGATTTTCAAGTCGGGAACCGCTACAAACTCCGACTAACTAACCCTAGCCAACTTAAACACTATTTCACGGCTAAAGACTTCGCTGATGCAGTTTGGACACAAAAAGTAGAAGCGGGAAAAGTAGAAATTAAAGGAAACATCCGCGAACTAGAACTAAAGCCTAGCGCAGTAGCTGAATGGGTGTTTATTCCCCTTAAACCGGGCAAATATGGTTTAAAATGCCCTATAGCCGGACATACAGAAGCCGGAATGATTGGTACAATTACAATTAATTAAAAATTAAAAATTAAAAAATCTGATTGAAGAAGGTTAAAGCAGGTTTATAAATGGAAAGACAAAAATTAAGTTAACGTAAATAAAGAAATTGTTTCTCAACTAGACTAGAAACTAAATTGACACTCAAGCTGTAAAAGCACCAGGAATTCTCAAATTTCTTATGAACATTCTTACTAACCTACTCTCCCAAAAAGCACAACCTCAACCAGCACCAAAACAGCGCCGAGGAATTGAAATCAAATCGGCGCGAGAAGTCGAGATTATGCGACAATCTGCTAAAATTGTAGCAACCGTCCTCAAGGAAATCTCGGAGCTAGTCCAACCAGGAATGACTACGGCCGATTTAGATGCTTACGCGGAAAAGCGGATTCGAGAGATGGGTGCAACACCTAGTTTTAAAGGCTATCACGGTTTTACAGGCTCTATCTGCGCGAGTATTAATAATGAAGTAGTGCATGGTATTCCTAACCCCAAAAAAGTAATTCGGGTAGGAGATGTATTAAAAGTTGATACAGGTGCATATTATCAAGGTTTTCACGGCGATTCTTGTATTACCATTGGGGTGGGTACTGTCACCCCAGAAGCTGCTAGACTGATTAAAGTAGCGGAAGAAGCACTTTTTAAAGGGATTGAACAAGTAAAAGCCGGTGCTTATCTTTTAGATGTTGCTGGTGCAATTGAAGACCATGTTAAAACCAATGGTTATAGTGTAGTAGAAGAGTTTACTGGGCATGGTGTTGGTCGGAATTTACACGAAGAACCTTCGGTTTTTAACTATCGCACCAACGAATTACCAAACGTAAAATTACGTTCTGGCATGACTTTGGCTATTGAACCAATTTTAAATGCTGGTTCTAAGAGAACAAGAATACTACGCGATCGCTGGACAGCTGTAACTGTCGATAACTCTCTATCTGCACAATTTGAACATACTGTTTTGGTGACAGAAACAGGTTATGAAATCTTGACAGATCGGAATTTGGTTTAATTAAGTTTAGACAAAATAGGCGATCGCACAATACATTATATTACCTCAAATTCAAGATACAGCAGGGAACAGGGAACAGGGAACTCTTAACAGGGAACAGGGTTGAAAGTCTTTTAGTATCAGGCTTTGTTCCTAAAATTTGTACCTAATTTAGCTGAAATCTGCTGTACTTCTTTTGTCAGTATCTTGGATTTTTGGTTAATTTGAGTGTGAAAGGTATCTCTGTAAAATTAATATTAAAAAAGTAAAAATATTTACTACTTTATCACTAGGGCGAATTTTTGTGTAGAGATGTTGCGGTAAAAGTTTAAGTTAACTTGATTTGGCACTTTGCCCTATAAAATTAAAATTATTCTGTGACGAATTGCTATATAAACTTATTTTAGTGCAGAGGGGGGGATAATGAGCCGTCCAATTATTCTTGGTATCGTCGGTGACAGTGCTGCTGGTAAAACCACACTGACAAGAGGAATTGCTCAGGTACTCGGCCCAGAAAATGTTACCCTCATCTGTACAGATGATTACCATCGCTATGACCGCAAACAAAGGGCAGAAATTGGCATTACCGCTTTACATCCTGATTGTAACCATTTAGATATCATGCAGCAGCATCTCTCGCTGCTACGCACAGGACAAGCTATCCTCAAACCAGTTTATAGCCATAAAACCGGTACATTTGAAGCACCGCTTTACATTAAACCCAAAAAATTTGTCATTATTGAAGGCTTACTTGGATATTCTACCCGTGCAGCTCGTGATTGCTATGATGTAAAAGTTTATTTAGCACCACCAGAAGAACTCCGCGCTAAATGGAAAATTAAACGAGACACAGAAAAGCGTGGTTATACTCCTGAACAGGTAATTGCAGAATTAGAAAAACGAGAACCAGATTCAGAAAAATATATCCGTCCCCAGCGTCAATGGTCGGATATTGTAGTGAGTTTTTATCCTCCCAATGATGCAGCAGAAGAAACTAACGGACATCTAAATGTGCGTTTGGTGCTGCGTCCCACAATTCCCCATCCAGATTTTACCCAATTTACCCAATCTAGTGATGATTCTAGTTCAGCCGTGCGCTTGGGGCTAGACCGAGATATGGGTAAGCCTGTAGATGTGTTAGAAGTAGATGGTAAGGCTACTTTAGAACAAACTACAAAGTTAGAGCATATTATGTGTTCAGATATGCCTTATTTACAAAATATATGTAATCGAGAAATTAATCCTGAATTGGGAAAAATTGCTGGAACAACTGGTGAAACTTTACAAAGTTATCCTTTAGCAATTACTCAGTTAATCATTACTTACCACATGCTGAAAGCCACACAAATTTACCAATAACTAACCAATTTAATTTGATTCCCAGGTTTGAGAACTTGGGAATATTATTTCTACTAGCGAAATAGCATCAATACAAGTCTTCTTCTGACAGTTCAGCTATTTTCATTACACTGATTATTTGCTACTTCAAGCCAGCCTTCAATAGCATCTTTTAAATTGGTCAGCACTTCTTCCATTGTTTCTCCTTCTGTGATACAACCAGGAAGTGCGGGAACTTCTGCCCAGTAACCCCCTTCTTCTGCTGGATGAATTATGGCTTTAATTTTCATCGCGTCTGTTTTTTTCTTAATTTAGACTGGAATTAGCTTTTGTAAGTTCATCTGTTCTGATTTTATCTCTACTTTTGCTGATTTGAGAAACAAACAGAATTAACATCTTTGATAGTAAAAATGTACGGTAATAGACTAAATGGCAAAAAATTAAGCTTTTTGACAAATAGGCATAAATATCACCACAAACAGGAGATAAATAATAGTTGCATAATTTGGATGTTCCCAAATTTTGAATTTTGAATTTTGAATTTTGAATTTTAAATTTTTAATTCTCCCATGACCTATTGCTTGAGAATTGCTGACATACCAGAAAATGAACGGCCTCGTGAAAGATTAATGACCTATGGCCCGAAGATTTTAGCCACTGCTGAATTAATAGCTATTTTACTCGGAACAGGTCAAGGTCACGGCAAATTATCAGCCATAGGTTTAGGGCAACATATATTACAAGAACTGAGTAAAAATCAGATTGACCCCTTAGCAGCTTTACGAGAAATTACCCCTGCTGAGTTAATGGCTATTCCTGGTATCGGCCCAGCTAAAGCGACTACCATCTTAGCCGCAGTAGAATTAGGTAAACGGGTATTTTTATCTCGTCCTTCTGATGGTACAGTAATAGATAGTCCGATCGCTGCTGCGGCTGCACTTAGTCAAGACCTCATGTGGCAAACGCAGGAAAAATTTGCAGTCTTGTTGTTAGATGTGAAAAATCGTCTTTTGGGGACAAAAGTGATTACCATCGGTACTGCTACTGAAACTTTAGCTTCTCCCCGTGACATTTTTCGGGAAAGTATTCGACAAGGTGCTACTAGGGTAATAGTTGCCCATAATCACCCTTCTGGGAGTTTAGAACCCAGTGAAGCAGATATAGAATTAACAAGGCAGCTATTAACAGGAGCAAATATTTTAGGCATTCCAATTTTAGACCATTTAATATTAGGAAATGGAACTCATCAGAGTTTACGGGAAATTACAGAATTATGAAATGATTATCCACAAGAAAATTAAAAATTAAAAATTAAAAATTAAAAATATGAATTACAATCTCGCCTCAACTTTAGGTGAAATCCAAACAAAAATTTATTGGTTACATGATGCTGAAAAGTTTGCTGAATTAGCAGAAGCAGCAGCTACAATATATACTCTTCTCGGTTATGAACAAGAAAAAGCACAAATAGCAGGTGATTTGATTAGTCAAGCCTACCAGTTATCTGATGATGCGGATATTGCTTATAAATCAGGAAATTTTCAGGAAGAAATTAAATATTACAATTTAGTAAAAGAGAAATTAGTAGAAGCTGAAAATATTCTCAATTTTCCAACCAGTATAGCTGAACATCAAATGAAATGGTGGTTATATTTTCGGCATCGAGATAAACTAAAAGTTGCTTTACATCTATTTTTACAACATTTTAAGCCTTTGGGTATTACTAATTTATTGACAGCAATACAACTTACTTACTGTTTGATAGGTATGGGCAAAGGTCATAATTTACGTGATATCGCCATGACGGAAAAATATACTATAAAATATTGGAGATTATTGCTAAAATTAAATATAAAAGAATATCCTTATCTTGGTTAAGTGGAGTTTACACTTATCCCCAGATTTTGGTAAAAGTGCTGAAAAATAAAGAATTGAACGCAGATAAACGCAGATAAACGCAGATACAATAGTGATTAAAATAGATTTATCATCATTCACATTTATCTGATGTGCTAAAAAGGCTATGATAAAAAAACGGCAGAGTTGTGGTTTGAGTAACGATGACTGAGCAAAGCAACAATAAATCAGAAAAAGAACAACTGGGGAAAAAGTCTTTTACAGATAGTCTTGCTGATGTCTGGGATAAAACCACAGCAGGAATAACAGCAGGAATAAGTAAGATTTTACCTGTAAACCTACCTGTGAAAGAAGGTGTCAACCAAGTTGCCCAGAAAATGGGACAATGGTTTAGTGTCAGTGATCAACAAGTTGCGGAAATTTTAGCGGCTGTTCGTGCTGAGTTACCGACTACAGAAGCTTTACTTTTAGGAAAAACTCAATCTGGTAAAAGTTCTCTGGTGCGAGGACTGACGGGAGTTTCAGCCGAAATTGTCGGACAGGGTTTTCGTCCCCATACCCAGTATACAGAACGTTATTCTTACCCTTCAAGTGATTTGCCGTTGTTGATTTTTACGGATACGGTAGGTTTAGGGGATGTAAATCAGGATACGGAAGCACTAACTAATGAGTTGGTGCAAGAGTTGGAAAAAAAGAGTAATAGTGCCAGAGTTTTGATTTTAACTGTTAAAATCAATGATTTCGCTACGGAAACTCTGCGACAAGTTGCCCAAAAGCTGCGTCAATTATATCCAAATATTCCCTGTTTGTTGGTGGTGACATGTTTGCATGAGATTTACCCACCAGACACCCAAAATCATCCTGATTATCCACCAGAATTTACAGAAGTACAACGGGCTTTTACAGCGATAAAAGAAGATTTTGAAAAATTGTGCGATCGCTCCCTGCTCATTGACTTTACACTAGAGGAAGATGGCTACAACCCTGTATTTTACGGCTTAGAAGCACTCAGAGATAATCTCGCTGAACTTTTACCAGAAGCAGAAGCAAAAGCCATTTACCAATTATTAGATAAACAAAATCGGGAAAAAATTGGCAATCTCTACCGCGATACGGGTAGACGTTTGATTTTACCATTTTCGATTATGGCGGCAACTTTGGCAGCTGTGCCTTTACCCTTTGCCACAATGCCAGTTTTAACCGCATTGCAAGTATCAATGGTAGTAATTTTAGGTAGACTATATGGGCAGACATTGACAACCTCCCAAGCTGGAGGTATTCTGAGTGCGATCGCTGGTGGTTTTTTTGCCCAAGCCGTAGCACGAGAACTAATTAAATTAATACCAGGTTTTGGTACAGTGATTGCCGCATCTTGGGCAGCAGCTTATACATTTGCCCTCGGTGAAGGTGCTTGTGTGTACTTTGGTGATATCATCGGTGGTAACAAACCAGACCCGCAGAAAATCCAATCTGTCATGCAAGAAGCCTTTGAAAATGCCAAGTTAAGATTTAAAGGTATAAATCGCTAACCTCTTTTCCTAATCAGAAATATGGAAAAATTGCAGCAGGGAACAAGTAACGGGGTTGAACGTCTCTTGGTATACGGCCTTGTTCGTAAAATTTTTACCTCATTTACCTGAAATTTCCTGTACAGCAATGTTTAGAGGTAGTGATCAGGCAATTCCTATTTTAAAATTAGACTTAAAATTGATGAAAAAATATTTAGTTAGTACCAAACAAATAATTATTAAGACCACGATAATTAATTCAGGTTCTAAGAGTAAAATATCGCTATTCAGGAACTAAAAATGAAAAATAATTTTTGGTTAGCATTTCTATTTAGTTTAGTTCTTGTCCTATCCTTATTCACTAATAAAGTAGTTGCACAATTCAATTACCAAGAATTACCACCAACACTCATAACAGCTATTCGTCAGGATTTTCTACAACATCGAGAAGGTTTTGATTCTTACTGGAGAGAAAGCAAAGATCACAGAGTTTTCTTTATTGATCTGAATAATGATCGGATTAAGGAAGCAATTTTATATCCAGCAGGTGGGACAATTTGTAGTAATCGTAGTTGTAGTATTTATATATATACGAAAATTGGTAATAAGTATAAAAGAATTTCTGCTAATACAACTGACGGATACTCAGCCATTATTGGCTCACGAAATGAACCATCAATTGGGGTTTTAAATAGCAGTAGAAAAGGATGGCGTGATTTAGCTACTCGATTGTTTGACTATGACACTCGCACAGAAAAATGGTCGCGTATTTCTTACGGAAGTCGTGGATATGCAACAGATTCACCTCTGGTTACAGTTCCAGAACCCAGAACTATTTTAGCATCTTCATCAGCTATTAAAACAGATTTCAGAAAAGTCTTTGCACCTTAGATTAAATCTACAAATACAGTAGGGAACAGGGAACAGGGAACAGGAAGGGTGAAATTCTTTTAGCATAAGGATTTGTGACAAAAATTCGTACCTCATTTACCTGAAACTTGCTGTAATTAAAACTTGGGATTAAATACAGGATGAAAAATGAAAAGAATTAATCAATCAATTCTCCTAGTTAGCATATTACTAACAACTCAAGTCATCGCTACTAAAACATTAGCACAAGAAGCTCAAAAAGATAGTGTAGTCCCTTCTCAAAAAGAAGCGATCGCCTTAATGCAAAATATTTGTGGTGCTGGGAATATTAATCAAAATAACGGACAAGTCGGTTGTAAAGTTTGCCCATCTTTTACAGCTTATAATGGTCAAAGTGGTGGCAGTTTAACATCTGTAATCTATGGCAGTTTTACTCAAGCTGGTACTCGTGAAGCATTAGTTGATTTTAGTGATTGTGAACCCCACGCAGGTAATTGGGGAGGTACAATTTTACTTCGTCGTACTAATAATAGTTGGTCTAGAATCAGATATGAACAAGGAGTGCGATCGAATATTTGTCTCAAAATTCCTGATTCTCAAGGTCGTCATTCTCTTGTCTGTCAAGGTTCTTACTCTGGAATGGGTTATCTCATCACATACCTTGACCAGTTTGAAATTGGTTCAACTAAAACTAAATACAATCATCTATTAAGAGTTGAGTCTAACTCTGGTACTTGTCAGCGTCCATATTATGCAATGTTAATGGAAGACTTTAAACTGCAAGATACTAATAAAGATGGACGTGCTGACCTGGTGGTGAAAGTTAGTGAAACCAGAGAACCAAAAACTAATAGTACACCAACTCGTAACCAATGTGAAGATAGACCCCGTTTACCAAAGCCTACATATCACCAATTAACATTTTTGTCTAACGGTCAATCTTTCCGTGCTACTCCTGCGACTGCTAAGTTGATTAAACAACTAGAACCGTAGTTGTACAGATAATGTAAATATGGCTTTTAGAAGATATTTTTGGTCTTGACAGAAAGAAAAAAATCCGTTATGCTAATTTTGATAAGGAAGAACTATCGACTCAATTAATATGCCATATTCTAGGGCATTACCCAATTTTTAGCTTAACTCCCATAGATAATGCTTTTCTCCGGTCGCAAATATAGTATAGTCTGCTGTGATATTGATTTTTGAGGAAATTGAGGAATGACCGCAGCAGATCCCGTGAAATTAATGAAGCAGGAAGTTGGTAGAGCCGCCGCTAATTTGGTAAAATCAGACTCAATAGTTGGTTTAGGTACGGGGTCAACCACAGCTTACACCATCCAGTTTTTAGGTGAACGGCTAAAATCTGGTGAGTTAAAAAATATTGTGGGTATTCCTACCTCATTTCAATCGGAAGTTTTAGCTAAAGAATATGGCATCCCTCTGACCACTTTAGACGCAGTAGACCACATTGATATTGCCATTGATGGGGCTGATGAGGTAGACCCCCAGAAAAATTTGATTAAAGGTGGTGGTGCAGCCCATACCCGTGAAAAAGTGGTAGATTATTTGGCAAATCAGTTTATAGTGGTGGTAGATAGTGGTAAATTAGTAGACCGTTTAGGATCGGTTTTTGCTGTACCAGTAGAAGTCATACCAATGGCGCTAACTCCCGTCACAAATGCTATTAAGAAGTTAGGTGGAAAACCAGAGTTACGCATGGGTGTAAAAAAAGCTGGCCCAGTGATTACAGATCAAGGTAATATGGTGATTGATGTGAGATTCGATCGCATTGATGATCCAGTAAACTTGGAAAAGACCTTAAATAATATTCCTGGTGTACTGGAAAATGGTATTTTTGTAAATTGTGCAGACTTGGTTCTCGTTGGTGAAGTCATAGATGGTAAACCAGTAGTCAGACAGTTTTAATTTATCACTATTATTTAGAGGTACGAAATAAATAAGTTTTGTGTATACAAATAATATTTATTCAAACCGTACCTCTAAAACTGCTTACTGCTAAGATGTTATGATTAAAGCACCTTATTATTAATTCCTCCTAATCACTAATCACTAATGCTATACAGACGCTTTGGACGGACAGAATTACAAATCCCAGTGTTTTCCTGCGGAGGAATGCGCTATCAGTTTAAATGGCAGGATGTCCCATTACAGGATATTCCAGCAGCTAACCAAGCTAATATAGAGGCAACAATTAAGCGTTCTCTAGAATTAGGAATTAATCATATTGAAACTGCACGGGGTTATGGTAGTTCTGAAATGCAGCTAGGGCAAATTTTACCCAAGTTCCCCCGTGAAAAGTTAATTGTACAAACTAAAGTAGAGCCTGTAGCTGATGCTAAAGAATTTCATCAGACTTTTGAAAAATCTTTAGCATATCTGAATTTAGATTATGTAGATTTATTGGGAATACACGGCATTAATAATGCAGAAATGCTAGATTATAGTTTGCGTCCAGGTGGTTGTTTAGATGTAGCGAAACGATTACAGGCTGAGGGAAAAGTGAGATTTATTGGCTTTTCTACTCATGGTTCAACAGAAACAATTATTCAAGCAATTAATTCTAATGGGTTTGATTATGTAAATCTGCATTGGTATTACATGAATCAATGGAATTGGCCTGCTATTGAGGCAGCTAATAAGTTAGATATGGGGGTATTTATTATTAGTCCTTCCGATAAAGGAGGAAGACTATATCAACCATCGCAAAAATTGGTTGAGTTGTGTAAACCCTTGAGTCCAATAGTGTTTAATAATTTATTTTGTTTAAGTCATCCCCAAGTACATACTTTAAGTATAGGTGCATCTAGACCTACCGATTTTGATGAACATATAAAAACCTTAGAATTATTAGACCAAGCCTCAGAAATTCTACCGCCAATTATAGCCAGATTAGAAGAACAAGCGATCGCCACTTTGGGGGAAGATTGGTTTAAGACCTGGCATCAAAATTTACCCAAATGGGAAGACACACCAGGAGAGATAAATATCAAGACAGTTTTGTGGTTGTGGAATTTAGCGATCGCCTACGATATGATAGATTTTGCTAAAGCACGATATAATCTGTTTGGCAATGGTAATCACTGGTTTCCCGGTAACAAAGCTGATCAAGTAGAAAAGCTAGATTTAAGCACCTGTTTAGCCAACAACCCTCACGCTGAAAAAATCCCACAAATACTAATTAAAGCAAATCAATTATTAGCTGATAAAGAAGTTAAACGTCTTTCTCAGAGTTGAGATATGGCGAATTAGCTATTTTTATGATATTCATACTCTACTGTTTTTCTATGCTTAGTTTTTTGATGCGTCAGGGGACGCATCCTAATTTTTTCTGAATTTTGAATTTTGTTGGTAAGCTATTTTTAATTTTTAATTGTTGGTGCAGTTGTGCGAACTATTTGCATGAGAATACCGAGTATTGATTCAATATTATCTATAAAATGTTCTAGCATTTCGACGTAAACTTGACTATCTTTAAGTTTGAGAAATTTCCAAATACTACCTGTTGTGACTGCACCGTAAATACAGGGAATGGCATTATTACGCTTTTGGTTAAATAATTGAGAAGCTATCATCTCGGCAATACATTGAGGAATACCCGATTTAATATTATCATTTTTGGCTTCTACCATTGTAAATACAGGTGCATTTAAAAACAGTTGTTCGGGAGAGTGACTGAGAATAAAATCACAAATTCCGTTTAGCCCTTTTTCTTTATCTACTGTTAAGTCTGTCCCGGAAAATAAACTAATTTGGCGATGATTTAATTTTCTAATTTCTACTAAAATGGGTGCAACAATTAATTCTGAACGGGCTTTTTCTGTGTCAATACTCAGTGCTAAGGGTAGATTTTCTTTGAGGGTTTCTTTAAGTAGTTCGCTGGGTTGTATGGGTTCAATTTGCGGAAATATTATTTCCACTTCCTTAATGACTATGTTGAATTTATCTCTGAGGTCATTGATGGTAAATTCACTGTAAGACATGGTTGTGATTTACTGTTTTTTTGGGGATATTTACTATGTAAAATAATGGGTAATTTCAACAAAAATTGATGCTTGAATAATTACCCATTATCAATTAATTATGACTCCTCACTCATCTCTGTTACTTTATTTTTGGGTGGTACAACTAACACTTTATCTATGCGGTTGCCATCCATGTCCATTACTTCCACCCGCATTCCGTGCCATTCAAAATGATCGGCGGCGGCGGGAATACGTCCTAAATGAGTAATGACAAAACCACCTAATGTTTGATAGCTACCTTTTTCTTCACTATCCAATTCTTCCATATTGAAAAGTTCTAAAAATTCTTCTACTGGTAACATTCCATCTAACAACCAAGAACCATCTTCCCTTTGTACGGCTTGGGGTTCGTCTTCTCCAGGTCCAGCAGGAACATCACCGACAATTTCACTCATGATGTCATTGAGCGTAACTAAACCTTGAATTACTCCGTATTCATCCACAACTAACGCCATGTGGGTGATTGTTTGTTTGAATAATTCTAAAACTTTTAACCCTCTGGTGCTTTCTGGCACAAATACGGGTTGTCTTAACCCCACTGTTAAATCTAGGGCTTCTCCTCGGAAACTTCTGGCTAGTAAGTCAGTGACAGGAATTATACCTAAAACATTATCTAATCCCTCTTGACAAACTGGATAGCGAGAATAGCCACTTTCAGACATTTTTTGGCGATTTTCTTCTGGGCTATCTTCCAAATCTAACCAGACAATATCCGGGCGGGGAGTCATAAAGGCACTAACGGGGCGATCGCCTAAACGAAAAACCCTCTCGACCATATCCTGTTCGGCTTCTTCAAAAGTTCCCGCTTCCGTGCCTTGTTCTATTAAAATCTTAATTTCCTCCTCGGTGACTTGAGGTTCAGCCGCATGGGTGATCCCTAAAGTTCTTAACACCATATCAGTAGAAGCACTTAAAAGGAAAACCGCCGGTGAAGCCAGAGAAGCTACCGTTTTCATCGGAATAGCCACAGCTGCGGCGATTCTTTCTGGGTCATTTAAAGCCAGCCGCTTGGGGACGAGTTCACCCACAATTAGAGATAGATAGGTGATTATTAACACTACAATCCCAAAAGAAACAGGTTCACTGTAAGGGGCTAATATGGGAATGAGCCGCACATAGTCCTTAAGGCGGTTAGCGATCGTAGCTCCACCAAAAGCACCAGTTAAGATACCTATGAGAGTGATCCCAATCTGGATAGTAGACAAAAACTGATTGGGAGAATCAGCCAGCCTCAAAGCAGCTTTAGCTCTAGCATTTCCTTGATTAGCAAGCTGTTGTAGGCGGACTCTCCTCGCTGAGACAACTGCCATCTCAGACATCGAGAATATGCCGTTGGCAATGATTAGCACCAAAATGATGAGAATTTCAAAAGTGATGGAGGACATGTTTTAAACTGCCGCTATAAACAGCGAACTTAGCTCAACCCTTAGTATCTAGTATTGAAAGCGTTTGTTAAATGCTTTAACTATACATAAAGTCATAGTTCCATTTCTTCTCTCAATCTATCAATTATTGATGATTTGGCGGCTGGACTCATAAATTAGAATTAACAATTTTAAAATGGGTTAATGGAGGAGGCAGAAGGCAGGAGTCAGGAGTCAGGAGTCAGGAGTCAGGAGTCAGGAGGTATATAAAATTTTCTTCCCATCTCCCCACCTCCCCATCTCCCCACCTCCCCATCTCCCACACCTGCGACCACTTGCAAACTCAACACAGAACGTATGGCCTTTTCCTCTATTGTGCGTGCCTTGGCGCGATCGCCTCTCACCACAGAACTTATTTCTAAACTCCACAAACAACAAGAACTGCGGCTAAATGGCATTTCCCGCTTACCTAAAGGTTTGGTAGCTTCCGCATTAGCCAATTATGAAGGACGGGATTTGTTCTTGGTGTGTGCCACTCTAGAGGAAGCAGGCAGGTTTTATGCCCAAATGGAAGCTATGGGCTGGAAGACTGTACATTTTTACCCCACTTCTGAAGCTTCTCCCTACGAACCCTTTGACCCAGAAACCGAGTTAAGTTGGGGTCAAATGCAGGTGTTAGCTGATTTAGTCAATAGTAAATCGCCACGCAGCATTGAGAACGGACAACGGATAGCGATCGTTACTACAACTAACGCTTTACAACCTCACTTACCACCAGTAGAGGTCTTAAAATCCTTTTGTCTGACCCTGACCAAAGGGTTGGAATTTGATTTAGATGCTTTTAGCGAAAAAATCACCCTCTTGGGTTATGAGCGTGTACCTTTGGTAGAAACAGAGGGACAATGGAGTCGCCGGGGGGATATTGTCGATGTGTTTCCCGTGTCCTCAGAGTTACCAGTACGGTTAGAGTGGTTTGGGGATGAAATTGAGCAAATCCGCGAATTTGACCCGTCTACCCAGCGTTCTGCCCTGGATAAAGTAGAACAAATTACTCTCACTCCCACCAGTTTTGCTCCTATTGTGCTGGACGCATTGCGGGATAGTGAGGAATTTCGGGTATTGAGTCAAGCTTTAGAGGTGGACTCAGACCTAGAAACTCCAAACTCAACACTGTTAGAAGGTAGTCGGCGGTTTTTGGGGTTAGCGTTTGAAAAACCTGCTTCCCTCTTAGATTACTTGCCAGAAAATACATTAATTGCTATTGATGAACCAGAACAGTGTGAAGCACATAGCGATCGCTGGGTGGAAAATGCCCAAGAACAATGGTCAATGGTGCAGGAGTTACCCCCGATTCACCGCAGTTTTGAAGAATGTTTACAGATAACTGCCAATTTTCATAAGTTATATTTGTCGGAGATAGCAGAGGAAAACGGGGGTGTAAATCTAGCGAGTAGACCTGTCCCAGTTACCCCCCACCAGTTTGCTAAACTCGCGGAAACCATTCGCCAAGAACGCGATCGCAAATTCTCTGTTTGGTTAATTTCTGCTCAACCTTCCCGTTCTGTCTCCCTTTTACAAGAACACGACTGTCCGGCGCAGTTTATTCCTAACCCCCGTGACTACCAAGCCATAGATAAACTACAAGTTAACCGCACGCCAGTTGCCATTAAATACTCTGGTTTAGCCGAATTAGAAGGTTTTATCCTCCCATCCTATCGTCTAGTCGTTGTCACAGATAAGGAATTTTACGGACAACATAGCCTAGCCACCTTTGGTTATATCCGTAAACGCCGTAAGGCTGCTTCTAAACAAGTAGACCCAAACAAGTTGCGGCCAGGGGATTTTGTTGTTCATCGCAGTCATGGTATCGGTAAATTCCTCAAGCTAGAAAGTCTGAGTATTAATGATGAAACCCGCGATTATTTGGTGGTACAGTATGCCGATGGGTTGTTGAGGGTAGCGGCTGATCAAGTTGGTTCTCTTTCCCGTTTCCGCACTTCCGCCGATAAAGTCCCAGAATTGCACAAAATGACTGGGAAGGCTTGGGAAAATACCAAAAACAAAGTCCGCAAGAGTATTAAAAAATTAGCGGTAGATTTACTGAAATTATACGCCGCGCGATCGCAACAACAAGGTTTTTCTTTCCCCCCGGATATGCCTTGGCAGGAAGAGTTGGAAGATTCTTTCCCTTATCAACCTACCACAGACCAGTTAAAAGCGGTACAAGATGTCAAACGGGACATGGAAAGCGATCGACCAATGGATCGGTTAATCTGTGGTGATGTGGGATTTGGGAAAACAGAAGTCGCTATCCGGGCTATATTTAAAGCCGTGACTGCGGGTAAACAAGTCGCACTCCTCGCACCGACTACCATTCTTACCCAGCAACATTACCACACCTTAAAAGAACGTTTTGCACCCTATCCCGTCAATGTCGGTTTACTTAACCGCTTCCGCAGTGGTGAAGAGAAAAAGGAAATTCAAAAGCGGTTAACCACTGGGGAATTAGATGTAGTTGTAGGCACACATCAACTTTTAGGTAAAGGTGTGCAGTTCCGCGACTTGGGATTATTAGTCATCGACGAAGAACAAAGATTTGGGGTCAACCAGAAAGAAAAAATCAAAACCTTAAAAACCCAAATTGACGTTTTAACCCTTTCCGCTACACCCATTCCCCGTACCTTGTACATGTCTTTGTCTGGTATCCGGGAAATGAGTTTAATTACCACCCCACCCCCCACCAGAAGACCCATCCAAACCCATTTAGCACCCCTCAACCCCGAAACTGTCCGTAGTGCTATTAGACAAGAATTAGACCGGGGCGGACAAGTTTTTTATGTAGTTCCACGGGTAGAAGGGATTGAGGAAACTACAGGAAAACTGCGAGAAATGATCCCAGGTGCAAGATTTGCGATCGCACATGGTCAAATGGATGAAAGTGAGTTAGAAGCCACCATGCTCACTTTTAGCAATAATGAAGCAGATATTCTCGTTTGTACAACTATTATTGAATCCGGTTTAGATATTCCCCGCGTTAATACCATTTTAATCGAAGATGCTCACCGCTTCGGTTTATCCCAGTTATACCAATTACGGGGAAGGGTAGGACGAGCAGGAATACAAGCCCACGCCTGGTTATTTTATCCTAAACAAAGCGTGCTTTCTGATGCTGCAAGGCAGAGATTACGCGCCATACAAGAATTTACACAACTCGGTTCCGGCTATCAATTAGCTATGCGCGATATGGAAATCCGGGGAGTAGGTAACTTGCTAGGTGCAGAACAATCAGGTCAAATGGATGCGATCGGCTTTGACTTGTACATGGAAATGTTAGAAGAAGCCATCAAGGAAATACGCGGTCAAGAAATACCCAAGGTCGAAGATACGCAAATCGACCTCAACCTCACTGCATTTATACCGTCTAACTACATCCAAGATATAGATCAAAAGATGAGTGCTTATCGTTCCGTAGCCGCAGCTAAATCCAAAGAAGAATTAAAAGCCATAGCCGCAGAATGGAGCGATCGCTTTGGGCCGATTCCCTCACCTGCAAATCAATTATTGCGGATTATGGAATTAAAACAACTAGCCAAAAGTTTAGGATTTAGCCGCATTAAACCAGAACAAAAACAACACATAGTTTTAGAAACACCAATGGAAGAACCTGCTTGGAACTTATTAGCAGAAAACCTCCCCGAAAGCCTCAGATCCCGTTTTGTTTATTCCCCTGGTAAGGTAACAGCCAGAGGTTTAGGAGTCTTCAAAGCCGACCAACAATTACAAAGCCTCATTGACGCATTCCAAAAAATGCAAGGTGCTATTCCCGAAGTAGCAATAGTATAAATTTGGTAGGGTGTGTTAGCGTAACATAACGCACCTTAACCCCAACTATTGAAAATTCATCAAACTGGAATTTCTAAATTATTAGCTGAATCAAAAGTAGAATTTTCTGCTGAAGCTGCAACAGTAACAGTTAATTTTAAACCCAAAACATTAAGCCAATCTGCTAAACTATAAATTGCCTGATCCAATGGTTGAGATAAAATTTGTACTAACTTCTCTTGATGTAACTTAGCTTGTTCTGCTGTCATTTTTTCTGCGCTTAATGCTTCAGCCACATTACTAAGTGCGAGTTTAATTAATCTAGGGTCAATTTCCTCACCTTCTTCTAATTCCAAATGACTTTCTAGATAACCAGCCGCATAACTTGGATCTTGAAGATGAGAAATGAGAAAATCTTGATAAGGTAAACTTTTAGCCATTATCTTCACTCCTGTAATCTTTCCAATAGTTGATAGCTTGTTTAATATCCTGGTCTTGAGTGCTTTTATCACCTCCACAGAGTAAAATTACTACAATATTTCCAACTTGTCCAAAATAGACACGATAGCCGGGTCCATAATCAATTTTGAGTTCATATACTCCTTGTCCAACAGAACGACAGTCACCTAAGTTTCCCACGCGCACACGGTCTAATCTTTTGTTAATCTTTATTTTAGCTTGATTATCACGTAAACTATTAAACCATTCATCAAAAGGAACTTTACCTTCTAGTGTAATATATCGTTCAACTTCTCGTGGTTGTGCTTCCATCGTTTTACTTTGCAATATTGCTCTTTTACTTTCTTAGAGATAGATTACCATTTGGTGTTAAAGTAATAGATAAAAATGAACTGCTGTTGAGTAAAATACCATGACAAAAGGAGTGCAGTAAGAAGAAATATATTTTTAGCTGTCATATCACTTTACTCTTTCTTTATATAGTATGGAAAACTCACTTTTACAACGAATCACAATAGATGTAAATATTTGTCATGGTAAACCCTGTATTCGAGGTTTACGCTATCCGGTTGAGTTTATTTTAGAATTACTCAGTGCTGGAATGACTATTGATGAAATTTTAGCCGATTATGATGATTTAGAACGTGATGATATATTAGCTGCTTTATTATTTGCAGCACGGTTAAGTCAGGTAAAAAGTGTATATAAAATAGCGTGATGAAGTTTTTAGTAGATGCTCAGTTACCAGTACGTTTAGCGCGTCTGCTGCAAGCGGCTGGTTATGATACAATACATACTAGCGATTTACCTAATAAAAATGCTACGACTGATTTAGAGATAAACGCTATCTCTATTCAAGAAGAACGGATAGTAATTAGCAAAGATTCAGATTTTTTTGACTCTTTTATAATTAGCTGCCAGCCTTATAAACTGTTGCAACTTACAACAGGAAATATTACTAATTCTCAACTAGAAGCGTTATTTACTAACAACTTACCGCAATTAGTACAATTATTTCAACAACATTCTGTAATTGAGATGAATAGAACTACAATCATAGTTCATCAATGAAATATATAGTTAGCAGAAATGCTTAATAGACTTATTCCAAAAAATACAAGACATAATCCCAGAAGTAGCCGAGAATTATTGAGTTGATTATCCCTGTTTTGAAATAATTTGTGCAATGGGCTGAATAATTTGCTAAACTTCAACATCTAGATAATTAATAAAATTAAAGTTATCAGCAATCTGGAGAGGTTCGCGGAGTGAGTGAAGGTGCATTAAAACAGATTCATCCCCAAGACTGGTTTTGGCCTTTTTGGCCTGTAGTTCCCCTTTACCCCTACGGAAAACGACAAACTATTCGCAAGGAAGTTGTCAAAGATACCATTTGGACTTTTGACCAAATCCAAGGTATTTTTTATGTAGTTGTGCCGATTCGCATGACTGTAGTAAAGTTGGAAAGCGGGGGTTTATTGGTTTATGCACCCGTCGCACCAACAGCCGAGTGTATCCATTTGCTGAATGAATTGATAGCGGAACACGGTGATATCAAGTATATAATTTTGCCAACTATTTCAGGAATAGAACATAAAGTATTTGTTGGTCCCTTTGCGCGATGCTTTCCTACTGCACAGGTATTTGTTGCACCGGAACAGTGGAGTTTTCCCGTAAATCTACCTTTGAGTTGGTTGGGTTTACCGGGGAAACGCACTCAAGTATTACCGCTAGATAGTCAACAAGTGCCGTTTGCAGATGAGTTTGATTATCAAATATTGGGGCCGATTAATTTGGGACCGGGTAAGTTTGCAGAGGTGGCATTTTTCCACAAGCGATCGCACACTCTACTCGTAACTGATTGTATCGTATCTGTACCGCAAGAACCACCTGCGATCGTTCAATTAGACCCCTACCCCCTACTCTACCACGCCAAAGACCGCGCCTCGGATATCATACCAGACACCCAAGCCAACCGCCGCAAGGGCTGGCAACGTATCACCTTATTTGCCTTTTATTTCCGTCCCAGCGTCCTAGAAGTGCCAACATGGAGTGAGGCATGGAAGGAAGCCAGAAAAGCCCCAGAACGCTCTAGGAAAGCCTTTTTTGGACTTTACCCTTTTAAATGGCGTGAAGACTGGCAAAGGTCATTTGCGGCTTTACAAGGGGATGGACGGTTATTTGTTGCCCCTATATTACAAAGTTTAATCTTAAATCGCGCCCCCAGAGAAACAATAAATTGGGCTGATCAAGTTGCTAAATGGGATTTTGATTGGATCATTCCCTGTCATTTTGACGTACCGATTAAAGCCACCCCTGGACAATTTCGCCAAGCATTTGCCTTTTTGGAAAAACAACCCGCTTTCAATGCTGGTCTATTTAATAGTAATAGTTATCCTTTACCAGAAGAAGATTTTCAATTATTACGAGAAATCAACTCAGGTTTAAATAAATTTGGTATTGTTCCGCCAGCAAGGGAAAAAGTGTAATAAGATAGTATACAATTAAAATACTGTACTAGCTAGTTAAAATTTAAAGGTAGAAAATGTTTTTACACCATGATCTAACACGTGAGTCAAGTTGGTAATAAGGATATTGTATATACGAGGAGTATCAATCATGGCTGCTATTACTATCGAAATTCCAGACGAACAATTACTAAAACTGCAAACAATAGCACAAGAAAGCGGTATTTCTGCTGAAGAATTGCTACGTGCTACTATAGCAGACTGGCTAAACCATCCCAAAGCTGATTTTGCACAAGTCGCTAGTTATGTACTCAAGAAAAATGCAGAATTATACAAACGTTTAGCATGATACGTTATTTAATATTAGTTGAAGTTATTGAGTTACATCGTCTCATAATTGATAAGTCTGGTGGAACTTTGGGTATACGCGATTTAGGTTTATTAGAATCTGCTGTAGCTCAACCACAAATGACATTTGGAGGAGAAGATTTATATCCTGGGATTACTGATAAAGCTGCTGCATTAGGTTTCTCATTAATTAAAAATCACCCTTTTATAGATGGGAATAAACGCATTGGTCACGCAGCTATGGAATCGTTTCTTGTATTAAATGGTTTAGAAATAGTTGCTTCAGTTGATGAGCAAGAAAGTGTGATTTTACAATTAGCAGCTAGTCAGTTAGAGCGTGAAGAGTTTACTGCATGGTTAAAGCGAAATGTGAGAAAAATATAAAATAATGAAAATATAATTACAAAAGCAAATATGCTCTGTTTATTAATATAAAATTATCAGCTTGTTCAATCAAGAAAGGAGTTGAGTCAGTCACGAATTTCTTCTTTTTGAACAAGTTTATTTGATTTTGAAGTTACAACATCACGCAAAACGTCCTCAATTATGGCTTGATAAGCAGGATGATCACGTTCTATTTGTTCTAGCTTCTGATCACCTAATGCTTTAGTGATTAGTATCTAAAAGATACACAGAAAATTCCTCTAAATTTTAATAATTTTATTTTCTTACGTGATTGACATATTCTAAACACTCTTCAAAGTCATCACCTGACCATGTTGGTGCTGTTTTGAGCCAAGTTAATAATTCTCCAACAGTGTGTTTTTTCTGCTTTTGATAATTTTCGATTTGCCACAGTATACTTCTAGCAGTATTTTTAATAGCCAGTACATAATTATTTAGTTCTTCTAATGTGTCAACTTCCTCAAGCTGAAGTGATGTATCTGCTAAAATAGCTAACATTGCTTTTTGGGCTTTTTCGATAAATTTTTCAGGTAAGGAAGACATATATTTTTCTACAACTCTGGATAAATTCAATAGTCCTTGATAAATTTTCTTTGCTTGGGTTATATTATTTTTGTCATCTAAGGCTTGTAGCATATATTCTTGAGCCAAAATTAACATTTTAAATTCCTCAGTGCCTTTCTCATCCAATAAATTATTTGCTGATAGAGATTGAATTGCTTCTGCTGTAAATGGAATCATAGTAAAACTCCTTTAATAAAAACTGCTAAGATGTAGAATCTTACTATATTAGTATATACTATTTTTAGCTTATTTATGGTTATCTTGATTATTTCAAATCGAAAATGAATAAAACAGTATTAATCACAGGTGCTTCGAGTGGGATTGGTAAAGCTGCTGCTCAATTATTTGCTGAAAAAGGCTGGATTGTGGTGGCTACAGCAAGGAATTTAGACAGTATAGAAGACCTCAAATCTTTGCCTAATGTTACTACTTTACAGTTAGATGTAACTGATTCATTAATGATTAAGGAATCTCTTAGTAAAGCATTAGAAGAAGTAGAAAAAATTGATGTACTTGTGAATAATGCCGGCTATGGATTATTTGGCCCTTTTGAAGCTATCAATTCTGAACAAATCCAGCGACAGTTTACAACCAATGTATTCGGACTTTTTGAAGTGACAAGGACATTATTACCTCATTTCCGCGATCGCCACTCAGGCATAATCATTAATATCGCTTCTATGGGTGGACGTGTGGCTTTTCCTTTAACTAGCCTCTATCATGCTACAAAATGGGCAATTGAGGGATTTTCCGAGTCTCTACAATATGAACTGGAGCCTTTTGGTATTCGTGTTAAGATTATTGAACCTGGTGTAATTCGCACTGGATTTTACGATCGCCTAGATTTACCCCCAGATACGGGTATATCAGAATACGATCAGGCGATGCAAACCTATTTAAAGATAGCAAATAAATCAGCGCAAACGGGTGCAAGTGCTGATGTCGTAGCAAAAGTTATTTATCGCGCCGCTACTGACAATAGTAACCGTTTAAGATATGCTGCTGCGGCTCCAATTTTAGCAGTTCGGAAGTTGTTACCAGATAACATTTTTTTTGCTTTGATTCGACGACTCACTCGCTAAAAAGTCTATACATATCTGAACAGTGCCTTAGTACATTTGCTTTTGCATTCTGGGGTTTTTAGTGTTAATCTATTATGCAACTTTTAACTAACTAAATTCGTCATGGTTATAAAATCAGTATTCTGTTAAGACAGGATATTGAGACAATTTAGTCAATCAATAGCGCATAAAAATATAATGGACATGAAGTATTTACTAGGCACTTTTTCCCTGGTTGCGCTACTACAAACTATGCCAGTGATTCAACTAGCACAGGCATCAGAAGCAGCTACAACTGTAAATGATGGGTCTATACAACAAGTAGTTAAGGCTCAATTAATGTCGAATTTTCCTGACGGAGAATTTTATCCAGAAAAGTTAATCAGTCGGGCAGAATTGGCAGAAATTTTAGTAAAAACTTTTCATTTAGAAAAGCGGTTAGCTACAAAACAACCAAATCTCATTTTGGCAGATGTGCCAAGTAATTATTCTGCATACAAAGAAATTCAGATAGTTTTAAAAACTGATATCATGAAAGGCTATCGGGGTAATATGTTTTTCCCCAATCAAAGAATAACTAGAGCAGAAGCATTAGCGATTTTTGCTCAAGCCTATGGAGTGTTTCAATTTCCTGAAGATACAGTTAACGAAATCTTGACACCATATCCTGATGCAGCCTTGATTCCGACTTGGGCCAGAAAGGCGATCGCTACAGTTGTCAGTGAAGGATTTATTAACACAGACAGTCAAGGCAATATTAACCCATTACGCCCTATGACCCGTGGCGATATGGCTGATATTTTAAGTAAATATTTGCAACGACAGCAAAAACAACCTGACACACCAGTAGCACCTGATGCACCCCAAAGTTGATCAGAATTTGCCCTTAATATTTCAGTTGGTGCTTAATTTGGTACGTAAATCGTAAAATACTCAAAGCCAAAAAAACCAACATAGAATTTGATTCAGGTACAGCTTACACAATCAGAGTTCCTGAATTTCTATCGAGCATAAAATCAGGGCCTGATTGTGGTATTTAGAACAATGATAATTCAGAATCCACTACTCTCTTTAAGTCAGTGTCGCTTGTTATACCAATTCACTAAAAGATTGTACCAGATATAAATCGTCAAACCCTGTCAAATCCGGTCTTCCCCATTTTGAATTTTGTTGGCGAAGCCTTGCCGAAGGCTATTTTGAATTTTGAATTTTGAATTTTGAATTTTGAATTGGTATTACCTCTCTACCAAAATCGATTAACCCAAAGATTTATTGCGTACTGGTGTTGAAATTGAACTTAAAAGAAACAGAGAATTATAAAAATATATTTAAGCATCTTCTATTAATATCAATATTTGATTAAATCAGTATTAGCACAAGCCTAATAGCTGGTATTCTCTTGAATTGACAGATTAAGGTCATAAAAAGCCAATACCCGTTATCCTAAATAATGCTATAGATCACGACTTGGTAACAGTACGATTTATGTCGCTGCCCCAGCGTGGGAAAATCAAGGAATGCCAAAAGTAGAGTTTAGAGAGGAAACCTATATAGTATGCATCTGAGTGAAATCACCCATCCGAACCAGTTGCATGGTTTATCGATTCGGCAACTACAGCAAATTGCTCGACAAATTCGTGATAAGCACCTGCAAACCGTAGCTGCAACTGGGGGACATTTGGGGCCTGGTTTGGGGGTTGTAGAACTAACTCTAGGGCTGTACCAAACGCTAGATTTGGATCGGGATAAAGTAATCTGGGATGTAGGACATCAAGCTTATCCCCACAAATTAATTACCGGGCGCTACAGTAACTTTCATACTCTCAGGCAAAAAGACGGCGTTGCTGGTTATCTTAAACGCTGTGAGAGCAAATTTGACCATTTTGGCGCAGGACACGCTTCTACAAGTATTTCTGCCGCTCTGGGAATGGCTTTAGCCCGCGATATGCAAGGGGAAAAATTTAAAGTCGTCGCTGTGATCGGCGATGGAGCGCTAACAGGAGGAATGGCATTAGAAGCCATCAACCACGCGGGACATTTACCCAAAACTAATTTGCTAGTGGTTCTCAATGACAATGAAATGTCCATTTCTCCCAACGTGGGGGCTATTCCTCGCTATCTCAATAAAATGCGTCTAAGTCCGCCGATGCAATTTCTCACAGATAACTTTGAGGAACAGTTTAAACATATTCCTTTTGTTGGTGAGTCTCTTTCCCCAGAACTAGGACGTATCAAGGAAGGAATGAAACGGTTAGCCGTTCCCAAAGTGGGGGCTGTGTTTGAAGAACTGGGCTTTACCTATATGGGGCCAGTGGACGGGCATAATTTAGAAGAATTAATTGCTACCTTCCAGCAAGCCCACCAAATTATTGGCCCAGTTTTGGTACATGTGGCCACGGTTAAGGGTAAAGGTTATGAAATGGCCGAAAAGGATCAAGTAGGCTATCATGCTCAAAACCCTTTCAATTTAGCTACTGGTAAAGCTATTCCTTCTAGTAAACCCAAACCTCCTGCTTACGCTAAAGTGTTTTCTCACACTTTGGTCAAGCTGGCAGAACAAAACCCGAAAATTATCGGTATTACAGCCGCTATGGCTACGGGTACAGGTTTGGATAAATTACAAGCTAAGTTACCTAACCAATATATTGATGTAGGTATTGCAGAACAACACGCTGTTACCCTAGCAGCAGGTTTAGCTTGTGAGGGTATGCGCCCTGTGGCGGCTATCTATTCTACCTTCTTACAACGTGCCTACGACCAAATTATCCATGATGTCTGTATTCAAAATCTGCCTGTATTCTTCTGTTTGGATAGGGCGGGTATTGTGGGTGCAGATGGCCCTACCCACCAAGGGATGTATGACATTGCCTATTTGCGGTGTATTCCCAATATAGTGTTAATGGCCCCGAAGGATGAAGCAGAACTACAACGTATGGTAGTAACTGGGATAGAGTATACAGATGGTCCGATCGCTATGCGCTTCCCCCGTGGTAATGGTTATGGTGTGCCATTGATGGAGGAAGGCTGGGAACCTCTGGAAATTGGCAAAGGGGAAATTCTGCGGAATGGCGACGATGTGTTAATTCTGGGTTATGGTACGATGGTTTACCCCAGTATGCAAGCTGCGGAAATTCTCAGTGAACATGGTATCGAAGCTACGGTAATTAATGCTCGTTTTGCTAAACCTTTAGATACTGAGTTAATTTTACCTTTGGCTGAGAAAATCGGTCGGGTGGTGACATTAGAAGAAGGCTGTGTCATGGGTGGTTTTGGTTCGGCGGTGGCTGAAGCTTTGCTAGATGCAGATGTGGTTGTACCTGTGAAGCGCATTGGTATACCCGATGAGTTGGTGGAACACGCTACACCAGATCAATCTAAGGTAGAGTTAGGTTTAACCAGTCAGCAAATTGCCGAAAGAATTTTACAGGCTTTCTTTAAAAGACAAGCTAAGGCAGTAGTTTAGTTAATTTCTCCTGTTGTTTTCGTTCCCAGGTCGTAACCTGGGAATACCATTAATACCAATTCACGAAAAGAAAGTACCATAAGTAAACTAGCAAAACCTTGTAAAATCATACTTTCCCAATTTTGAATTTTGTTGGCGAAGCCTTGCCGTAGGCTATTTTGAATTTTGAATTGGTATTAAACACCAGCTAACTCTAAAAGAGTATCAATATTTTGCGTAATACAAACTATATTATGGCGGTTTTTATCTCAGTGAGTTACAGTATTTCATTTTTAACCCTGTAGCGGCGGGGAAACCCC
>DATGXQ010000523.1:0-1670 GCA_035298905.1 Nostocaceae cyanobacterium
GTCGATTTAGACTTCAAGATGCGCCTTCGCCTCTACACTCAGCAAGGTGGAGTGATAGAGCGATTATTTTTAGAACTGAAGACCGAATTTGCCGCACTGGTGCCGGGTTTCAAGGGAGGTTCCTTGCAGGAGCGCCCAGAGCATCCTGAGAAGAAGGCTTGTATTACCTATGAGGAGTATGATCGGAAACTGGTTCGGCATTTTGTCGATCACCTCATATCTTGCACCTGGAAATATGGATGTTAAAACCATAACTACGTGTAAGGGGAATCAAATGTTCAATGTCAAGTAAAAAAAGAGACACGAGGATTTGTGGGAAGATAAATTTGCGTGCAGTGTGTGCAGCTTCACCCCAATCGGGTAAATCGGGTAACTGAGTTGATAAATACGCCCAATGTGCCAAAATATAAGCAATTAGCGAGAGAACTAACCAACGGTAAACTCCCAGTAGAGTTCCCTGACCGAAGCGGTGCAAGCCAAAACGGTGCTTGGCAGTTTTAAACCAACCCTCGATCTGCCATCTGCGTCTTCCCCACCAAGTAATCGTGCTAGCTTTGAGAGATTTAGTAGAGAGAACAAAGCGTTTTTCTTTCTTGCCATTATCCCGTTTGAGATAATACCAGGACACACGGACAGGAAACTTCAAGCCTAGGAGACGTACTTGTTGCCCAGGTTGATGTAAATCGGCTACGCTGCGCCCATCGAGAAGAAGACGATCGCAACGCACTCCAACAATGGCATGGTATTTCAACTGACGTATAGTATGTAGAAATTCCACACTGCCAAAAGCCGTATCCGCCAAAATCATCACTTGAAAATGCTCAGTTAGGGCTTTGGGTAAGTTTTTGACCAATTTAAGTCCTAATTGTGCAGGCGAAGTAGCATCTTTACCTCTCCAAACACGAAAATTCCAAGGGACTCGCCACCGTCCTACAACTAGATACAACACCACCAGATGCAGGCCGCGTTTACCGTTGTAAACCGAGATTAAATGCTCAAATTCCTTAAACTTCCCACATTTTTCTAGGGTTGTTAGGTCGATAATTACCTGTAGACATGGTCTTCGACCCTTGGGACACTCAGATAAGACTCGTTCAAGTATGTAGTTACGAACTGTGCGAATACACGCACGAGTTGACCATCGATTGATATTTAAAAATCGACTTAACGCGCTCGCTGACTTGGTTTGACTGTGTTCTGGTAAAGGATGTCCTTGCGCTTCCAAAAACAATGCCAACATAGCTTCAAGGTTATCTTTTTGATACGGTGTCGGCATCAACGATGATAGGGTAGATACTAATTCTTGGGCGTGGGCAAGAATTGTTTGCATTGTTCTTGCTTTTCTAAATGCTTTTCACGCCCTTTTCTCTCATATTTTTGGTTGTTAACGCAAATCCAGGAGAGTCCCTATATTTAGGATAGCTTTCGTCTGATGCTTAGCTAAGTAATATCACTAGTGAAGAAGTTATTTTAGCTACTTAGGACTACTGAGAGTATTTGTTGTTTAGGTGTCATTTTTTTACACCGAGCATTCGCATCTTAGGGGTTTATGCTGATTGGTGCAAGATGTGAGGTAACTCATCAATTTTTTGGTCGCTTCTCCTGGCTGCTGGCGTCTGGCTTCGTTCTAACACGTTGATAAAAGCAGTACTAAAGTCCGCCAACACCTC
>DATGXQ010000524.1:0-2825 GCA_035298905.1 Nostocaceae cyanobacterium
TGATTGGGACAAGCAGTTTTGGTGTGAGTCCGGCGATGATCACCAATATTGAGTCAATTATTGCTCTAACTTTAAAAACGTTTTTTAATGATGATGAAATTAAATTGCGATATAAATTAGCAATACTTCAGGGGTTTGGTAGTAAAGAATGGAGCGAAACCCCAACGTTAAAAGATTTTTATAATTTTTGTTCACCAGCTTTTATACAATTAGATACTATTGCTAGTAATAGTCAGGAGATTAGCGAAGCATTAAATCAAATCAGACTGAGAATAAATTATTGGTTAAGCAGCAGGGTGGGACAATCAATATCGTCCCCTTCCAGCTTTAGAACTGATGCTAAATTGTTAGTTTTTGCTTTACGTAATTTATCAAGTGAGTCCGATGCAGCCATACTTGCACTCAGTGCCTATGCCGCAGCACTGCGTCGGGCCTTATCATCAAAAGCTAGCATATTCTTCCTTGATGAAGCGCCCATCTTGTTCCAGTTTGATGCGATCGCTGACTTGATTGGGCGATTATGTGCCAATGGTGCTAAATCTGGTATTCGCGTAATTTTATCAGCACAAGAACCTGAGAGTATATACCAGAGTAACGCAGCACAAAGGATATTTGCAAATATCACTACCCGTTTGGTAGGGAGAATACAATCATCAGCAGTTGACCCGTTTATTGTTCGCTTCAAGTATCCGAATGAAATTATTCGGGTCAACTCTACAGAAGCTTTTTATCCAAAAAAGGAGGGGATTTACTCCCAGTGGTTGCTTGATGATAACGGCAAGTTAACATTCTGCCGTTACTATCCGGCTTACTGTTTATTGGCATCTGTTGCTAATAATCCACATGAGCAGGAATTACGCAGTTTGTTCCTCAAACATTATCAAGATAATCCTCTACTGGGTTTGGTCAAGTTTAGTGAGGATTACATCAGAATGATTCGGGGTGAAGAGTTCTCAGACTTGGCAAAAGATTTGCTCTCAAAATCACATACAAGACAGGTAGCATAAATGAAAAAACGGACAATTGGTGTAATACTTTCTGCTACAGTTAGCAGTTTATTAATAGCTGCACCTAGTTACGGATTTAGTATTAACGATTTTATCAATTCAATAGTGGATGATTTGCTGGGTGAAGTTAGCTCCATTAGTACATGGGCTAAAGAGGAAATCAATAATTCTTGGGGAGAGATTAAAGAAAACGCTAATGCAGCAATTGACGCTTCTATCGGACAATTAGGAGCGCCCGACCCAATGGCCTCTAGCCAAAAATTAAAAGATTCACTTAAGGATGATTATTCTTATCCAGTCGCCCAAGAAAATGCTCAGGCGCTAGAGCGTGAGTTGACCCTTGGTTCGGTTGCTAGTGTCATCGGCGAAAAAGGACAAGAGCAGACACAGGAGAAAATTGATACTACTTCCCAAATCGCTCAACAAGCCAGTTCGCTTGCCGAAGAAGCTCAGAATATGGATGCGAGTCAGGATATTCTCAAAGCGATCGCTTCTCAGAATGGGCTAATTGTAGGAATGCTAGCCGAACAGCGTACTGATTCCCTGTTGGCGAGGCAGGATACATCTTACTCTAATTTGATGCTGACGCAGGTGGCGGATCATCTTGATTCTCAACGCCAGAAAGAAATTATTGAAAAGGAAGGGACTCTTTCTTTATTTCATGAATTGGCACTAAATGCCGTATTAGATCCTGCTTATAGTGAGTAAGCAAGGCAATTAAAGAAGAATACATCCGTCAGAATACATCCGTCAGAGTCAATTAATGGGGGATTTAAACCCGCCATTAATTGTTCGCGTAGCGTCTCGTAGGGAAGACCTCCCTCACTCTTTCGCCAGTTTCCCATCTCGGCAAAGCCAAGACGGGAACTGGACTCACCAAATCGTAGATTTGAAGGGGGTATTAAACCCGGTTATTCATCCACCAGTCGTACAGAATTCATGCGCTCATTCTGACGAAGTAGCGCATATATTCTATTTTGATAAAGCTAGGGAAATTCTTGAATAAGAAGGGCTTAAGTAATGTATTTATTAGCCAAAGTCAATGGTAGTGAGTTAGTTAGACAAGCTCAAGAAAATGCTGAGGCAGTTGCGACCGGTTTTAATGATTTATGGGTAAGAACTTTGGATGGTGGAGTGTATACTGCCATGTGTAAAGTAGGCGCATTATTCGCTTTAGCCACTTTAACCTTTTTTATTGTCGAATGGACTAAAAAGATGATGAGCGCTGAAGAACAACGTGCTTATACAGATTTTATTTGGCCTCTAATAGTTATACTTTTGCTATCAAATAATGGTAAAGCATTAGGTAATTCTATATTAGGTGTAAGAAACTATATCAATAACGTTAACTCTACAGTTTTAAAATACACTGCTGCTGAAACTAATTTGAGAGAAGCATACCAAAAATCATTAATAACTGAAGCGGCTCGTAACGCTATTGGTCTAGAGATACAAAAATGTAAAAATTCATCTTTACAACCAAATGAAGCTATAGCCTGTCTTGAACAAGCCAAACAAAGACTAAAAAAAGATTATCCAGAACAATTTAATAAGAACGGTGGAGTTTTTGGCTGGTTCATTGATGCGATTGATAATATAGTTGAGGCTCCTGTTGAAGCAATTAAAGATGGAAAAAATCCTGTAGAGATTGTTTTATCTTCTACTAATGCTCTCATTGGTTCCAGTATCACGAACATTATCTCAATTATATTGATAGGTATGAATGGAGCTTTTCAATGGACAATTGAGTTAACAATGCTTGTCACTGCATTAATTGGGCCTATTGCTGTGGGGGGGTCTTTGTTACCTTACGGAGCA
>DATGXQ010000525.1:0-43383 GCA_035298905.1 Nostocaceae cyanobacterium
ATTCAGGAGTCAGGAGCCAGGAGCCAGAATAGTTACCAAAAGAGGAATCGATAGTAGTGATATTTGGAGAATTTCAGTCAGCTTGACTCTTAAAGTCTTTTTAATTCTGAATTCTGAATTCTGAATTCTGAATCCTTACTACAAATCTTATTTACATATCCTCTATTTTGCTCGTCAATCTTACTGTTGTAACGGAAATTAAAATACAGCAGGTTGCAAGTGATTGAGGTACAAATTAAAAATCAAAACTCAGACACCAAGCGGCTTTCACTTCTGACTCCTGAATTCTGCTGTATGTAACGAAAATTTAGCATTTTTAGACAGTAGTTAATTACTATAGCAATCCTAAATCATTTATGAACACTTCCTGTTCCCTGTTCCCTGTTAAGAGTTCCCTTGCCTCTACTAGTCAGTTCACAACTCAAATCGGATTGCTATAATTGTAAACTTATGTAAGAAAATTACTACTTTTACATTTATGAGATAAATTAAAATGTGGACACATTTATAGTGAATAAATTTGTCAGGATTCATTTCCCGCAGTGTTGCCGTAGGCTAGACAGAATGAACAAAGCTTACAGCTATTAGAATAATGACTTTCAAAAAATATTGAGCGTTTAAATTCCTAAGAATTCAGGAGTCAGGAGTCAGGAGTCAGAATATTCCTAGTTCATCAAAGTGGAAATAAGGAAAATTATTTCCTCATTGTCAAATCCAGAACAAGTCAAGCTTTCAGCGTTTATTACTAACAAAATATCAAAAATATTTCCTAATATTAATAAATTACTGAAAGCTTTGTATAATAAAAGTTTAAAATTTTGTATTGTCGAAAGTGATGAAAGAGGGTTAGATTTTTAGGGTGATGTTTTAGGGGAAAAAGTTAAGAATCAGAATATAACAATCATCAATGAAACATCCACAAATCCTCTGCCCTGCCTCCATCAGTAAGTTCATGACTCAAATCAAATTGCTATAATGGAATGTTTTGAGAATCATCCAGCTTGATTTAAAAAGTATCTTTAATTCTGAATTTACGTTTGAGGTTGTGATAAAATGTACTTATAGATAGATGAAAAATCCTGAAAAAGTCGGTATTGTACAAGCAATTTAAATCATAGCGTAATTAAAAAATTTTTAAGTTGACCTGACCCAATAAATAAAAACGGACTATAGAACATTAATGTTAATTTTCCACCACTTGCGTCAACAAAATTTACAGAACGTAACTATACGTTTATGGGTAGTATCTGTTGCAAGTGCAATCTCAATTTTAGTTGGTTGTCTAGTATTACTAGGTTGGTATGGCGATATTGAAGGTCTCAAAAGCGGCTACCTAAATACTGGCATCATGAAAGTAAGTACAGCAGTGTGCTTTGTTCTGTCTGGTCTATCTTTGGGACTATTCAATATTGCTAAATTTACAAAAGAAAAAACCAGCTATTTTCACCGTAAAAGATTAGCTTACTTGCAGTTTTCCCAGGTCTGTGCGTTAGTAGTAGCAATGATTGGTTTGCTAACTGCTGTAGAATACTTAGGGGGTAGCAATATAATTGATCAGGTGCTAGGAAATCAATCTTTATCTGTGGCGATTTCTCATTGGAGACAGATGGGATTTAGCACTGCTTTGAATTTTCTGTTAATTGGTTCAGCTTTAAGTTTATTAGGAAAGAAGAAAATAAAATATCGCTTTTGGTATGTGCAAATTCTCTGTGTGATGGCAGTTTTGATTAGCTTGCAAGCATTAATTGGTTATGCCTACAATGTAAAATTCTTTTACCAGTTGTTGCCGCAATCAACATTAATGCCATTACATACAGTAGTGACTTTATTAATCTTATCTGCGGGCATATTATGGGTACGTCCAGACCAAGGGCTAATGCGTTCAATCACCAGTGATAGCTACAGTGGTATTATATCTAGGCGGTTGTTATTGGCAGCAACACTGATACCTTTTGTAGTTGGTTGGTTGATCATCAAAGGAGAACAAGCTCATCTATATGATCCAGCCTTTGCTATTTCCCTATTTGTGATTATCTTGATTGTACTGTTCGGGGTAGTAATTTGGCAGAGTGCATCTGTAATTGGTCGTCTGAGTCAACAACGCGATCGCGCCCAAGCAGACTTGAGAAGATACCAAGAAAAACTGGAAAGTCTGGTTAATGCCAACATTATTGGCATTTTGTTTAGTAGTGTTTTTGGGAGAATTGAACAAGCTAACGAAGAATTTTTGCGATTAATAGGTTATACCCAACAGGACTTAGTTGCGGGTCGAGTAAATTGGCGAAATCTGACACCACCAGAATATTTACACTTAGATGAACAGGCGATCGCACAAGCCAAAACCAGTGTGAATGGTGCTTGTATGCCCTATGAGAAAGAATATATTCGCCAAGATGGTAGCCGTGTCCCAGTGTTAGTTGGTTTTGTGTTGTTGGGAGAAAAACGGCAGGAGTCGGTAGCCTTTATTGTAGACTTGAGCGATCGCCGCAAAACAGAAAATCAAGTACTCCAACTTAACAAAGACCTCCAGCGTCGGGTAACAGAGTTACAAACCTTACTAGATGTACTACCTGTGGGTATTGGCATTGCTGAAGATTCCAAATGCCAAACTATTAAAGTTAACCCAGCTTTTGCCAAGAAATTACAAATTTCACCAGAGCAAAATGCTTCCCTGAGCGCACCAGTTCCAGAAAGACCAACCAATTTTAAGGTTTACTATCATGGACGAGAATTAGCACCAGAAGAACTACCAATGCAGTATGCCGCAACTCATGGGGTAGAAGTGCTGGATTTTGAAGTACAAATTGTTCACGAGAATGGTAGTTCTGTTAACTTATTGGAATATGTTGCCCCTTTATTTGATGAAGATGGTCAGACTAGGGGTTGCATCGGCGCATTTTTGGATATTACAGAACGCAAACAGGCAGAAGAGGTGCTGAGAAACCATCAAAAATGGTTAGAAGATGTACTGAACTTAATGCCCATCCCCTTATTATTTATTGAACCAAGAACAGCTAAAATCACCTTTGCCAATCGAGCAGCAGATGAGTTAGCCGGAGGGAAATTTCCTCAAGATAGATCGGCTTATTATTATATAGATGCCAATGGTAATCGCCTCCCTGAACAAAAAATGCCAGAGGTCAGAGTAGCCAGAGGAGAACGTTTAGCAGGGTTAGAGTTAGACTGGCACACCTGTACAGGAGTTCGTTCCCTGTTGATTTTTGCAGATACTTTACCCGCGATGCATAGCTATCCGGCTACTTGTGTGATGAGTTGCCAAGACATTACTAAACTCAAGCAAGTAGAAAAAGACTTGTCTTCAGGATATAACAAATTACAACTACTATTTAATACCGCTAATAATCTTCTTTCTAGTCAGCAACCAGAAGCCCTAATTGATCAAGTATTCCGCAAACTAGCAGCACACATTGATTTAGATGTTTACTTTAACTTTGTAGTAGAGAATGACTCCTACCTGCGGTTAGCTTCTTACACAGGAATAACGGAGGAAATGGCTATACAAATTGAGCGGTTAGAATTTGGGCAAGCAGTTTGTGGAACTGTTGCCCAACAAAGAAAGGCAATGGTATTTGAAAATTTAGATTACTGCATCGACCCCAAAACCGAGATAGTCAGAGCCAACAAAATCAAGGCTTATTATAGTTATCCATTGATAGCCCAAGGACGTTTATTAGGTACTTTATCCTTTGGTAGCCGTAGGTGTACTAGTTTTACAGAAAATCAACTGGCATTGATGCAAGCAGTATGTGATCAAATTGCCATCAGTATGGAAAGAGCCAGTTTAATTACTTCACTCAAGGAGCAAGCCGAGCAACTGCGAGAAGCCAACCGGATGAAAGATGAGTTTTTGGCCATCTTGTCCCATGAATTGCGATCGCCCCTCAATGCTATTCTAGGTTGGGCCCAACTCCTACGAGTCCGCAAATTTAAAGAAGAGCAAATGGCTAAAGCTCTAGAAACCATTGAGCGTAATGCCCGATCCCAAACCCAGTTAATAGAAGATTTACTGGATATCTCACGGATAATTAGAGGTAAATTACAGCTAAATGTGCGGACTTGTGATTTAGGATCAATTATTACCGCCGCCATTGAAACTGTCAATTTAGCAGCCAGAGCCAAAGAAATTGATTTGCAATTTGAAACTTTACCCCATACAGAACCAAATAATCAGCCCCGCTTCCTAATTTCCGGGGATAGGGAGCGTTTACAGCAGATTATCTGGAATTTGCTGGCTAATGCCATTAAATTTACTCCTATGGGTGGCAAGGTAGAAATTAGACTGACTAAAACAGCTATTCCCAATCCAGAATATAGTTATAAACAACTGCAAATTGAGAGTTATGCCCAAATAGAAGTTAGGGATACAGGTATCGGGATTGATTCTGACTTTTTACCTTATGTCTTCGATCGCTTCCGTCAAGCTGATAGTTCCAGCACCAGATCCCACGGTGGACTAGGTATAGGATTAGCACTGGTACGGCATTTAGTAGAACTACACGGCGGTACTGTACACGTAGACAGCCCTGGACCCAATCAGGGCAGCACATTTACCGTTAAACTACCACTGTTAGTTACAGACCAAATCAGCACCCCAGAGCAGCCTAGTCCACAAACAAAAGAGTTCTGTTCATCATCCTTTTCTGTTTCTCTTGCAGGTGTGCGCGTCTTAGTCGTTGATGATGAAGCTGATAGTCGAATATTCGTCACTACAGTTTTAGAACAGTGTCAAGCCCAAGTACAAGCAGTTGCATCAGTAGCAGAAGCATTGGCACTCTTACCATCATGGCAACCAGATGTTTTAGTCAGTGATATTGGTATGCCCGAAGAAGATGGCTACTCCCTCATTCGCAAAGTGCGATCGCAACCACCAGAACTAGGGGGAAAAATACCCGCAGCTGCCTTAACAGCCTATGCACGAGCAGAAGATCGAATGCGTGCTATTCAAGAAGGTTATCAACTGCATCTGCCCAAACCCATCGAACCAGCAGAATTAGCCACTGTTGTTGCCAGTCTCGTCGGGAGAACTCAATCTTAGAACTCTAAAATTACGGCTATGAATTATTTTTTAACCACTTTCGATCTATCGATTTACGCCTAAAATTTTACCTAGCCAGCGCAATCAAAACTTACAGCAGGGAACAGGGAACTCTTAACGGGAAGGTTGAAAGTCTTTTGGCATCAGGCTTTGTGCCTAACATTTGTACCTCATTTAGCTGAAATCTGCTGTAGCAGTATTATTCATCGAAAATCCACATTCCAGCCCCAATCTCAAATTGAGATTACCGATTTTGTGGAGTCTTTTGTAGACGTAACAAAGTATTGTAAACCTGCCGTTTTAGTTCATTATTACTTTGAACTTCCACGGTAATTTTATTAAATATTTCACTGGTTAAACCGTACTTTTCTACAATCTTTTGTGAGTTAACACAGTACTCCACAGCAATTTTTTTGACTTCGCCAGACAGACCATTAATACTACTGGGTTTATTACAAACAATCTCCGGCACTTCCCGACCATTAATAGCTGTTTTAATTTTTTCAAAAGCTTCTTGACGGACTGGTTCTATCTCTAGTAACGCTTGGGCATAGTTAAGAATCTCTGTGTTATTGAATTTGGGATTTTGTGCCATGACCTTGGTACTGAATCCCCAATTAGTAGCAACTAAACCCATAATGGTCAGAGCAAATATTAGAGAGTGAACATATTTTTGCCGTAGACGCGGAGGGGAAATTAAGTTGTGGATTTTTTTCATAACATCAGTAACATCAAACATTGCAGAAGTACAAAGAAAAATGATAATAAATCTGAATTACTTTCTCTCTGAGAAGTTCCAAGTAGCCGAAGAGAGTAGAGGGGAGAGGGGAAGAGGGGAGACAGGGAGAGGGCAGAGAGGAGAGGGGAGAAATAAGAGTCTTTTTCTTTCCCCGCGTCACCGCGTCCCCGTGTCCCCGTGTCTTTTTTCTCCGCGTCCCCCTGTCCCCGTTCCTCTGCCCCTCAACCACCCCGACAGACTTGGCATAATTCAATTACCTTTGTCTGGAGGGTGAGGATTTCCGAAGCTCCTTGCTTAAGACTAACTTCTAACTCTAGTAATAGAGGCAAAGTAGAAATTAACTGCTGTACAGTCAGAGACTTAACCTCTTGCTGTAAGAAGTAGATGCGTTTGGGGTTGCTGATTTCAGCCGCTTGAGCGATCGCCCCTTGATTACGCTCACCACTTTCTAACATCATCTTGACCCATAACCAGGTACGAAATTGACCGATAAGTGTGGCAACTATCCGCAAACCGGGTTCAGCCGCATTGATCAAATCTGCTAAAATCCCCAGAGCCTTTGGTGTTTCCCCAGTTCTGATTGCTGCTGCTAATTGTAGAGTATTTTGAGTAGTATTTCTGACTAAGCCAGCAACAGTCTTAACATCTAAAGGTCGGTTACTCCCTTGAGTATACAAGTGTAACTTTTCTAGTTCATTATAGAGTAACCGAGTATTATTACCCACAGATTCAGCCAACAATTCTGCTATCTGGGGTGTTAACTTTAATCCTAAGTTTTGCGCTGCCGACTCTACCGCTTGTACTAATAGCTCCGTTTTCCAAGGGGGAATGAGGGCAAATTCTTGATATTGAGTAGCAAATTGCTTAAGTAATTTTGTGACCTTTAACCTTTCATCAGGTTTGCTGGAACTGGTCAAGAGTAACACAGAATTTTCGGGAATAGCCGGGAGAGTACGCTGTAATTCTGCTAACAGATGATCAGGACAACTTTGACACAGAGTAGTATTAACCAGCCAAACTAAACGTCCCCCAGCCCCAAAACTAGGAGTCATAGCCTGATTTAAAGCTTGAATCACCGCATCCGGTTGATCTGGAGGAAACACAGTATAATTAAAACTTATCCATAAAGGGTCAAGAAGGCGATCGCGTAAGTTATTTACCGCTTTTGAGAGCGCAAAGTCATCCTCACCCCAATAAACGTAGACAGGCATAGAAAAAATTAAAAATTAAAAATTAAAAATTAAAAATTAAAAACTAAAAATTTTACTAATGAGCAAACAGGAGGCAGCTATTAACTTTCTTGTTGATAGCTCACTCTCTTACCCATTCTCCCCTCACTAACCTACACCAGATCCCTGAAAAAGATAAATAGTTTTTAACTCAGCCCACCAATCCCAGTAATGTTTTCTACAATCTAACCAGAGAGAGCGTGAGGCTACGAAGATTGGACGACAACTACCAAACCTACTTAAATCGACTAGCACGTATGTCGCTGCCAGAGGCTTACAAGAGCCAAGTCCAGCACATTCAGGAATCTGCCAAATTTCAACCTTATTCTGGTACTAGACAACCAGCCCCTTTTCCTGGTTTTACCTTGATCACCCCACCAGCAGCAGAAGACCCCAGCAACTCTGCTTTCTATACTCAACTCCAAACTTATCAACAGGAACTTTTACAGTTATTTGTGAAAGATTTGATAGTACCTCTACCACCTGCCAGCTTTCACTTAACTGTAGCCGATTTAATTTGGGATCACGCCTTCCTTGATGCTAGTGCCAAAAATCCTCAATTTACTGAAGAGTTAAAAATTCACATAGCTGAAACCTTTGAACAGCATCAAGCATCTCTTACTCAAGAGAGAGAGCCTATTGTTTGGCTGCTGCGGGGATTGATAGTCATGCCCAGAGCTGTAGGAATTTGTTTAATTCCTAAAAATGAACACTCCTATGAAGAAATTATTCAATTACGGCGGAGAATTTATCAAAATCCCAAATTAATCGCTTTAGGCATTGAGCAACATTATCACTTCACTGCTCATATTACATTAGGCTATTTTGGCGCAATTCCCCCTGAGTTAGATCGAATCAATCTTAGTAATCAAATATGGGAATTGAATCAAAAATTACCCTTGGATTTCCCAGAATTTATCATTAAGCATGTAGAACTACGACAATTTGATGACATGACCAACTACTATCGACAACCAAACTGGCCAAGTTTAGATTTGTAATTTGGGGATTGGGGATTGGGGATTGGGGATTGGGTACGGGGTAAATTTTATTTTTTTCTCCTCTGCCCCTCTGCCCCCTTGCTCCCCTGCCCCTCTACTTCCCTGCCCCCTGCCTTCTTCCTAGAACTCCGGCTGTTGATAAGCTAAATAAATAGCTTCTAAAAATACCTCAGAGGAAACTTGGGCAGGTAAAACTTCTAAATTAATGATTGATTGCACCTGTTGAGCTAATTTTAGCGAGAGGGCTGATCTAGCCTTAGCTGACATAGAACTACGACGCAGTAAAAATTCACGAACAATTGCAAAATCATCTGGCAATAATTGGGAAAAATCAACAAACTTTTGTAATTGTGAATAATATAATTTTGCTTGTTCAGAAATATACAAATTACTAGATTTTTCTGCTGTTTGATTTTGAATTACTATTGTCCCTGCAACTAAATCTCCCAAACGCTTTTCTCGCTCATTGAACATCACGAGAAAGAAACCGATAAATAAATAATCATCAAAAGGACGTAATATAGCCCGGAGGGCTGCTTGTTGTAAACCTACGGGTCGGCCATCATCACGCACTACACGAATTTTAGCCAGACGCTTACCAGGGGTTTGTCCCTGCCATAAGGTTTCAAAAAAAACAAAATAACCTGTAAAAATTGCAAAGGTAGTTAGAAAGTAAATTGCCAGTAGCCATTGATCTAGATTACTAGATTCGCTGAATGAATTAAGAAAGTTCAATAATTGAGATGAAGCAAAAGCCCAGACGAAGAGAACTAACAGTAAAATAATTAGCAATAGGATATAATCAACTATCAATGCTAGAGTTCTACTGCCAATTCCGGCTAAAAACAGTTCTAATTCTACACTTTCAGGAGTCTGAAGAACGACACGATTAAAAAAGCGCATAATAAATTTTAAATGTCTCTTAATTGCCTACAAACTAATAATCATGAAGGCTAGAGATCACCATCACGTAACTGTAAACCTAAACCTTCACGCCGACTACGTAAATCACAATATAAAACAGCTTTAATTGTTTGCCAGAATGGCATCACAAAAATTCCCCCAACAAAGCTCAAAATCAAAGAAATAGAATATATAATCCAATAAAGAGTTGTCCCTTGTTCGATCACATTTAAGATTAAAGCAGGGCCATAGTTAAACAAAATTAAAATCGGTGCTGTTACTACACCCGCTACCAAAACTACACCTTGAACCCGAATAGCTGAGGATTTAGTTAGCTCCCAACTTCTGGCGACACTTTCAGCACCATTAATATTTTCTTCGACTGCTAGGGGAACTTCGGCAACTGACCAACGAGCATAGAACCAAGTTATTCCTAGTATGATAAAGCCAAATACAAGGAGAAAAATTAAAATCGTGATGATAGCAACTATTGCAGTTGAATTACCGAAAATTGCTCCCAATAAAACCCCTAAAATCCCAGCTGCAATACCGGCTACAATAGCCAGAGCAAAATAAATTACCAGAATAGACAACCCGACCTGAAAACTTACTCTGAGAAATGACCAAAGACGACGCTCAACTTGTTCTTGTGCAGCTGCAACGGTTTCTGGTTGATAAATTAACTCTCCAAAGGCCAAGCGGGAGATTAAGCCACTCATGGCTGCGTACTTTGCCCAACCATAAACAGGAACAATCGCCCATAAGTGAGCAATAACAGCCAGTCGCAAATAAGTTTTCAGACGAGAACGATAAAGTCTTACCGATGCGCTAACAACATTACCGATACTTAGAGGTTGCAAGGGGCTGGGAGAGTTCAGATTCTCAGACATGGTGTTAAATTTTCTTGAGCTACAGAGATGAATTTGAGGTTATCTTAAGCTAAGTCAAGCTCAGTATTCCCAAACTTTATGAATATTCAACGTTGGATTGGTCGCAGGGAGAAAAATTGGCAGCGTTTAGACGCTTTATTAAAGAAGATAGAGCAAAAAGGATTGAAAAGTTTGCGATCGCCTGAAGTTCGTGAACTGGGTAGTTTATATCGCTCTGTAGCCGCAGACCTGGCTAGAACTCGTACCCAGCAGTTGGGTAATACTTTGAGCCAAAGCTTACAAAATTTAACAACTCGTGCCTATTCGCAGATTTATCAGGGTTCACGACGGCAAGAATGGCGATCGATCATAGAATTTTACCGTTGGGGCTTACCATCTGTAATTCAGCAAACGCTTTTCTACACCCTATTAGCTACCCTCCTATTCCTACTGGGAACTTTAATTGCTTGGTGGTATGCGTGGCGAGATCCTGTCTTTATGTCGTTAATCGTACCAGAAAGATTAATAGATATGGTACAAAACGAACGTAAACTTTGGATGGGGTCGATTCTCGGTTCTGAACCCTTAGCATCCACTGGGATTATGATTAATAACCTAGTGGTATCATTTCGGGCTGTAGCTGGAGGAATCACGGCTGGAATATTTACGGCTTATCTACTATTTTTTAATGGCTTATTAATTGGTGCTATTGGTACACTTGTAGGTCAAAATAATCTTGCTTATCCCTTTTGGGCGTTTGTTTTTCCTCACGGTTCTTTAGAATTACCTTCTATCTTTTTTGCAGGTGGAGCAGGATTTTTACTAGCCAAAGCAATTTTATTCCCTGGACAATATCGCCGTCTAGATGCTCTCAAGTTATATGGTTCTCAGGCAATACAATTAGTATTTGGGATTATACCTTTGTTAGTTATTGCTGGGATGATTGAAGGATTTTTCTCTCCTAATCCTAGTATTCCAGAGCCAATTAAATATTTAACTGGTTTGGGATTATTTGCTCTTTTGGTAGCTTATTGTAGACGAAAGAAATCTTAAATACAGGAGTCAGGAGTCAAGGGAAAGAAAGTGGACAAACTAATCACATTGAAAGATTTAATCATACCCTACGCCAACGAGTTTCTCGTTTAATTAGATAGTCTTTATCTTTCTCGAAAAAATTAGAAAATCATATTGGTGCTATCTGGTACTTTATTCATTATTACAATGCAAGTCTTGTCTCCTCAATTTCTTATCACTACATATTTATTACTATAGCAATCTGTCACTCCTCTAGAGATTTTACAGGAATTAATTTTAGCTAGAGGACTGAAACAGAAAGATTTAGCGGAGATTTTCGGTTCTAAAGGTATTACTTCTGAGTTGATAACTGGTAAAAGAAGTATTAGCAAAAATCAGGCTAAAGCATTAAGTGAGTTTTTCCATGTATCACCTGCTTTGTTTTTGCTGTAAAATCTTTGGGGACTGGTTTATTCATAATTAGTCCCCAATGTTAAAAAATATTACTCTATCTTTTGTAATTGTGCTACTTTGGGGTCAACTATTTTTTGTCCTAAACTAGCAAATTTAATCGCTACAGAGATTTTACTTCCTGTGCCAAATACATGAGTAATTTCACCAATACCAAAAGATTTATGTAATACTCTGTCTCCGACTTGCCAAGTTTGGTTTGTGGCTGGTTTGGTGCGAGTTGCTGTAGCTGTGGGGGAAGTTGTACCTTTAGCGATACGGGTAACTTTGTGGGTGCTACTCAATAATTCTGGTGGTAGTTCATCGAGAAATTGCGATCGCACAGCTGGTTCTCTAGAACCATACAATCTTCTTTCTCTAGCATGGGACAAGTATAACCTTTCTTGGGCGCGAGTGATACCTACATAACACAAGCGTCTTTCTTCTTCTAGTGCTGCTGGGTCATTAAGTGAGCGATAATTGGGGAATAGTCCCTGTTCTAACCCCACTAGAAACACGACAGGAAATTCTAAACCTTTGGAAGAATGCAAAGTCATTAAAGAAACTGCTTTTTGTCCTTCTTTTAAGTTATCTAAGTCTGAATTTAAAGCTGCACTTTGTAAGAATGCTTGTAAGGAAATATCATCACCTTGATTTTCTTCCTCAAATTGTCGGGAAGCATTGTATAATTCTTGTACGTTTTTGATTCTGTCGTCGGCTTCGTCTGTTCCCTGTGCTTGTAATTCTTGAATGTAGCCAGATTCTTCTAAAATTCCATCTAAAATCTCAGATACAGGAAGGGTTGTAATTTGTTCTTGCCATTTTTGGATCATTTTAGCAAAACTAATTACTCCTTTAGCAGCACGTCCCCCTAAAGTATTCGCTGATGTTTCATCACTGATAATTTCCCACAAGGTTGTATTTAATTGTTGGGAAGCATTGAGTAAACTATCAATGGTAGTTTTTCCAATTCCTCTGCGGGGAGTATTAATAACTCGTAATAGACTAACTGTGTCAGCAGGGTTATTAATCGCTCTTAAATATGCGATTACATCTTTAATTTCTTTGCGGTCATAAAATTTCATTCCTCCGACAACTGTATAAGGAATTTGATATTTAACTAACAATTCTTCAAAAGGTCGAGATTGAGCATTAGTCCGATATAAAATCGCAAAATGACCCCAAGTAATTTCTGGGTTTTGGTTTTCTAAAGTACGAATCTGATTAATTACATAAGCTGCTTCGTCTACTTCATCATCAGCTTTATGAAAATAAATATCTTCACCTGGTCCCCGCGTGGCTTTGAGAATTTTATCAATGCGCTGGGTATTATTTTCTATTAATTCATTTGCTGCTTGTAAGATATTCTCACAAGAGCGATAATTTTCTTCTAATTTTACCATTGTGCGGGTGTCTTCATCTGGCAACCCATCCCCAAAGTGATTTTGAAAATCCAATAAGATGGTAAAATCTGCCATGCGGAAACTATAAATTGATTGGTCAGCATCACCCACCACAAATACTGAACGGTTACGCCATTCCCATTCTTCTTTATTTTCTTCTCCGTTTGTAGTTAACAGGCGAATTAAATCATATTGAGTTCGGTTTGTATCTTGATATTCATCAACTAAAATATGACAGAATTTGCGATGCCAATAACCTAAAACTTGTTCATTTTGCTGAAATAATCTAGTAGGGACGAGGATTAAATCATCAAAATCTAAAGCGTTATTTTGGGCAAGTTTTTCTTGATAGCGATTGTAAACATCAGCAATTACTCGTCCGCGATAATTTGGCTGTTCGCGCTCAAAGTCTCGTGGTGATAAACCTTGGTTTTTAGCGTTGCTGATAGCATAGCGGACTGATTTTGGTTCAAACTTTTTACTATCTAAATTTAATTCTTGGGTAACAATTTCTTTAATTAAGCCTTGGACATCCGACTCATCAAAGATAGAAAAGTTTTTAGTCCAACTTCTACCGCTTTCATCTTGATATTTTTCGATATCAAACCGCAAAACTCGTGAAAACAGACTATGGAAAGTACCACACCACATCTCTTTGATGGTTTCGTGGTAGACTTGCGATCGCAACTTGGTTTGGTCGTACTCTGGTAATAAATCGAACTTTTGCTCGTACTTGGTCAGCGCTAACTGTTCAGCAAATAGCTTTTGTATCCGTTCCTTCATTTCCTTTGCGGCTTTGTTGGTAAAAGTCACCGCTAGGATATTTTCTGGATTGACACGATGTTTTAAAATCAAGTTAGCAATACGATAAGTCAGCGCACGGGTTTTACCAGAACCAGCACCAGCAACAACCAAAAGTGGGCCGCAGTAATGTTCCACAGCTTGGCGCTGGCTGGAGTTGAGATGGCTAAGAAAATCAGTAGTTGTCGTCATGATGTGAGGCGATGAACAAAAAAATCGCTTCTATACTTACGATTCTAGGTTAATTAAATTATCTCTTTCCGAAAAATTTATCATTTTCTTTTGACTTTTCTTTGGCATTATACGCTGGTAAACCCGTACTGCTTGCGTCTCAGCTTGCTTTATTAACGCCAAACTTCCGCTAATTCTAACACAAATCCAGGTAATATATTTTCTCCTGATAAGGTTGGGGGGTGATTTAATACTTCTACTTCTCTTCCTTGTCTGTATATTTCCACCAGTCGATTTTTTCTATCAATTAACCATCCCAAAATCGCGCCATTTTCCATATATTCTCGCATTTTCTCCCTGGTTGTCTCGATGTTATCGGAAGGTGAAAGCAGTTCTACCACAAAATCAGGACAAATCGGTGCAAAACCTTCTCTTTCCTTCAGGGTGAGTGCTTCCCAATGTGCTAATTTTATCCAAGCCGCATCAGGAGAACGCACCGCACCATTAGGTAATGTAAACCCTGTAGATGAGTTAAAAGTTTTACCCAGCTTGTTTTGTCGATTCCACAGCCAAAGTTGACCCTCAATATCTAAGTTAATATTACCTGTATTGCTATCTGTAGGAAGTAAAATTATTAACTCTCCCGTGGCACTTCTTTCTAATCTCAAGTTACGGTTAATGCTGGCTAGTTGTGTAAATTTTTCATGACTGACTTTGAAGATTTCAGGAATAGTAATACTAGGGTTGACCATAATTTTTATCTTTCATCATTATGCTTTTTAAATAAGAAGTTTTTTCCAACTTCTCTTGCTACCTTTATGTTTATTTGCAGTAGCAGACTGAATAGAGAATATAGGATATAGAGATTTACTCTTGCACTGTCAAAGGGATACGCACAGTAAAGGTAGAACCCACACCTAACTGACTTTCAACTAATATTTCTCCTCCCATCATCTGGCAAAAATGGCGACTAATGGCTAAACCTAAACCAGTTCCGCCATACTTTTTAGTAGTGGAATTATCTCCTTGTATAAAAGGTTGAAATAACTGCTGTTGTTGCTCTGGAGTCATACCAATTCCTGTATCACTGACGATAAAACTAATGATGCCTAAAGGTGCATTTTTATTAATATTTGTTTTATCGGTTTTGATAGTTAATGTTACTTTACCATTAGTAGTAAATTTAGCGGCATTACTGAGTAAATTTAATAAGACTTGACGCATTCTGGTTTGATCTGCGTACATTGTCCCCAATTGTTCATCACATTCTATTACTAAAACATTTGCGTTCTTTTCAATAGCTGATTTAACTGTCAGAACAACATTATTAATTAAATTAGCGATCGCAAAAGTTTCTGGGTACAATGTCATCTTACCGGCTTCTATTTTGGATAAGTCCAAAATGTCGTTAATTAGTTCTAATAAATGTCTCCCCGCAGAATTAATTGTCTCTAAATCGGTAATAAAATCTGCTGATAAACTTAAATCTCTAGCATCATCTTGTAAAAGCTGACTTAAACCAATAACAGCATTTAAAGGTGTACGTAATTCATGGCTAACATTGGCTAAAAATACGCTTTTAGCTTTGCTGGCGGCTTCTGCTAATTCTTTAGCTTGCTGTAACTGTTTAGTACGTTGAGAGACGCGCTCAATTAAGCGATTAAGAGATTTAGCCAGTAAACCAATTTCATCTTCTGTAGTCACAGGTGCGCGTAAATCAAAATTCGACTTTCTGGCTACCTGTTCCGCGACTTGGGTGACAGTAATTACTGGTTCTGCGATCGCTCTACTCGTCCGCCATGCTACAATAGCCGCGATCGCTACCGATACCAGCATACTGCCAATCACAATTATTCTTTCGACAATTCTCGCTTGCTCTACATCTGTTCTTCTTCTTTGCTCTTGTTCTTGTGCTGTTTTTAAAATGTTATTTAATTTATCAGATAATTGATCTAAACGCATGGCTGTTTCACCACGCATAATTGCTAATAATTTCTCCTTAGAAGCAGCCATTTTTGCTGGTTCTACCTGTGGCGAATCTAACTGTTTTAAAACTGCTTCTATTTGCTCAATATAGGATCTTAAACTAATAGAATAATTCTGTAATAAATTTTCTAATGTTCCGCCTGTTGCCGCTAGTGTTTGTGGGTTACTGTTGACATAACCTGCAATTCTTGGCTCTAATGCTTTAGCCTGGGCCACCGAACGGAGAAACTGTGCTTTTTTCTTCCGTAGCTGTTGTGTGTCTTCTAAGACAGCTACTAAATTAGAACTATTTAGTTGGGCCCCAATAACTGCATCTCGATAATTTGTCAGTAGTTGTCCTTGCTCACTAGCTTGATTATATTGTCTAATTTCTCTTCCTCGGTAGTAATTTGCTAATACTAATCCAGTCAAAGAACCAAAAAAACCAATACCAATGGCGACAAAATATCCATAGCCAATTTTTTGGTGGATACGCCAAGAACTAGCTTTGAGTTTTCCACGGGATGGAAATTCAATGGTTGGGAGTTCGTCTGTTTTAGACTCTTCAGCTGGCACTTTTTTGCTTTCCGCACTGCTTTCAAAATAGTTGGCTTGTAAGTAAGAATTCTTTTGGTTTTCTTACTAAACTGATGTACATTATTGATTCACATCAGTAAGATGTGGAGTATAGAGGAAATACCACCATACCCGACAACTAACACCCAGTTTTCACTAATTTGCAACTTAAAGATACATTAGCTTACCCGACAAAATCACGACATCAGTTTAACTTGTATAGCTTTTTCTCATTGTGATTTATATCCACAGATGAATTGTTTTCAGGTAATAATGCTGATTTGGAGAATTGCCTAGAGTAAGCCAAGGTCTCTATTTCCTACTCTAGTCTACTGCTTCATTAAATAAAAGGTTTATATTTGATGACTCAGATCCTGGCTGACAGTAGGGCTAGGACTACAGAAGCAGGTGTGGGGCGGGTTTTAGGTTGTAGGAGAAGAATCTAGCCTCATACCGTTTGATTTTGGGGTTGATACAAGTAGGCAGGAGAGCCGGTGCGTTGCGGTGAGACGAGTAGTGTAGGCGGGTTTCCCACGCCCTGGCAACTGGCGTTAGCAAAGCGGTAGCGACGTAGGAGCGTCAGCCGGAAGTCCCCCGTTGTAGCAACTGGCGTGGCAGGGGGCAGTGAGAAAATATTCGTATTTTTTAATCTACTGAAGCATATTAACCAAGTTATAAAGTGTTATGTTAATAACGATCAAGAATCAAACGATTAGTCGAGTAATGCTATTCTCTACACCCTTTTATAATGCTAGTTCCCCTTCAGGCTGGGATAAATACCACAAAATCACATAAATGTCTAGTCTATATGAACAGACAAAAAATTTTGTTACGTATTAGTATCAATAGGTTTAAATTAATTGACGATCGCGCCTTCCGATGGCTTTAATATCAGATAAAATCGGCATTTAGACTGATTGGATGAGAGATGGAGTGATTTTGGCAAGATTTGTCCTATCAACAGTACAGTAATGGGCAACTAACATGGCAAAGGATCATCACAACCTGAGCAACCCAATTAATTACCACAACCAAACTCAGACAGCTGATTTTAAAACATCCTTTTGCCTTTGGACTTCTAACCTCCTACTGACTTTCTACCCTGTAGTTGATGCAGTAGAAGTAACGGGACAATTATGGTTATAGGATACGAAAATTTTTTGTAGCCTCAAGCCAATTGATCTGATATAGGAGTCTATTACTTATTTAACAACCTTGTGGTTGTAATTGTCGAAAAAAACTCAATTGTCAAAATTATGGGAGAGAAAATGCAACAACCAGAATACGCAGAAACCAAAACGAAAGATACAACTATCCCAGAGATTAACAATCAAACAGGAAGCATTACAAAACTCCAGCCTCCTGTCCCATCTCAGGAACAGTGGCTAAAATATGGCCAACAAATTTCTGGTTTATTATCTACATTGCCTGTCTATGTAGGTAATTTTTTTAATCAATACAGACAGCCTTTAGTCATCCTGGGCTTAGTAGTCACAGCTGCCGTTTCTCTCAAGGTACTATTGGCAATATTAGATGCGCTCAACGATATTCCTTTAGTAGCACCTACCTTTGAGTTGATTGGTATTGGTTACTCTGTTTGGTTTATTTACCGTTATTTGTTGAAAGCTTCTACCAGACAGGAGTTAACAAGTGAAATTACCACTCTCAAATCACAGGTGGTAGGTAAAGATTCAGAATCTTAAATATCTCATGTTTGCTATCTGACCTAGTACCAATTTTGGAGTTGAAATTTGATTCTAGAAATCTCCAATCACACTCCTGATTAAAAGTTGGTATTGAAATATGCGGGGGAGAGTGCGCTGCAATTAATTATGTTGAATATTCAACTCCCCCTGAAGGTGAATGGATAGTGAGCCAAGTTTTCTCAGCAATCTTCTCTCAAATTCGATTCAGTTTGCTTAATTATCATTGCTACCTAATAATTTAGGTAGCTTATTTATTAGCAATTACAGCACCCGCAAAATACTAGCAATGCTATCTACTGCGGCTAAAGTTTGGATTTGGGCTAAAGCTTGCCTAAAATCTCCTTCCCGCACATCATGGGTAACAACTACAATTTCTGCTAGTTCTCCTTGAAAACCTGTTTGCACAACTGACTCTAAACTTACACCATTCTGACCAAAACAAGTACCCAGTTTACCGATTACTCCTGGGTGGTCGTGGGTGAGGAAACGAGCATAAAATCTGGTGACAAGTTCAGAGATGGGGGCTATTTCACTGTAATGTTGATGACCACAAGCTAATAGGGGATTAAGAGCAGTGGTGTTAGTTTTGAGTGTAGCTACTAAATTGAGGATATCTGATGATACAGCACTAGCAGTTGCACCAGCACCAGCGCCGGGGCCAAAAAACATGACTTGGCCGAGTGGTTCTCCTTCTACCAATATGGCGTTATAAACACCGTTAATACTGGCTAAAGGATGATTTTGAGGGACAAGGGTAGGATGGACTCGCACCGATAGTTTGGTGTTATCGCTGTTGAGATGTTTGGCGATCGCCAATAACTTAATCACAAACCCTAATTTAGCAGCATAGGCAATATCAGTTTTACTAACCTGCCTGATTCCCTCACAATACACATCTTCTAGCTTAATTCGGCCGCCAAAACCTAAAGATGCCAAAATAGCAATCTTGTCAGCTGCATCTAAGCCATCTACATCAGCCGTAGGGTCAGCTTCAGCATAGCCTAAGCGTTGGGCATCGGCTAACACATCACTAAAGTTGCTGCCCTCATTCTGCATTCGGGTGAGGATATAGTTAGTTGTACCGTTGACAATCCCTGTCACCGCAGTAATTTTGTTGACACTTAAAGACTGCTTCATCGGTTGAATAACTGGAATCCCCCCACCTACAGCAGCTTCCAGCATTACATATACCCCAGCTTGATTAGCAGCAGTAAAAATTTCTGCCCCAAATCGGGAAACTGCCGCTTTATTAGCTGTAACTATATGTTTACCATTTTTGATCGCAGTGAGGATGAGCGATCGCGCAGGTTCCAATCCTCCCATCACTTCCACTACAATATCTACCTCTGGATCATTGACGATCGCTTCTAAATCTGTAGTTACTACCCCATCTGGTAATTCTACAGCACGGGGTTTAGATAGCGACCTGACACCAACCCGATAAATTTCGATTTCTTGTAACAGTGGATGGCGACCTGCTGCATCTTGCAACAGTTGTACTGTCCCTGTTCCCACCGTACCTAATCCTAGTATTCCCAGTTTTACACCCACAAATTTTGCACCCAATTCTAGTAAATTTTAGTGTTGAGAACTTTTGCTTCAGCAATTGATAAATATTAATGTAAAAACAATTTTAGACCCCACCAACTAAATACTTCAGCTATTGACCATAAAAATAATTATAGGTAGGGTAAGCCCTACCTACTAATTACTGTTCGTCAATTGCCAACTCAGCCCAAATGACTAATGACTCTTGACTAAGCCTAGTATGTTTCTACATGCCAGCGGCCAGCTTTCTTCAATTCCTTCTGGTAGTCACTCCAGGTTACGCCTTCCTTAGCAGCAGCAGCACTCAAAGCAGCATCAATACCATCTTCCATACCGCGTAAACCGCAAATATAGGTGTGGGTCTTTTCATTCTTAATCAATGACCACAGCGCATCAGCGTTTTCTGCTACGCGGTCTTGAATATACATTCTGCCACCTTGAGCATTCTTTTGTTCGCGGCTGATAGCGTAGGTCAAGCGGAAGTTATTGGGATATTTGCTTTGAATTTCTTCCAATTCTTCCTTATAGAGAATGTTGGGAGTTGTGGGTACACCAAACAGTAACCAAGCAAAGCCATTAAATTGGTACTCTGGGTTAGCTGCTCTTTCTGCATCTTTAAACATCCGCCACAGGTAAGCACGCATGGGCGCAATACCAGTACCTGTTGCCAACATGATGACATTGGCTGTGGGGTCATCAGGTAACAACATTTCCTTACCTACAGGCCCAGTAATTTTTACTTCTGCGCCTGGTTGGAGTTGGGTGAGATAAGTAGAGCAAACACCGTAGACTGTTTCGCCTGTTTCTGGGTGCTTGTATTCTAATTGGCGGACGCAAAGTGATACTGTTTTATCATCTACATCATCACCGTGACGAGTGGAGGCGATCGAGTACAGTCTCAGTTTTTCTGGTTTACCGTTCTTGTCTACACCAGGGGGGATAATACCAATACTTTGACCTTCAATGTATTTTAAATTACCGCCAGATAGGTCAAACTTGATGTGCTGAACTACGCCAATAGCACCTTCTTTTAATAAGGTTTCATTTGAAATACACTTCCCAATAAAGGGAGCGTTAGGGCGGTAAGTATTTACAGGAACATCAGCGTGTTTGGCTTTCGCTTGAGTCATGGTGTCGCCTTTTTTATCTTTTTTCTTCAGCTGTTCATCAGCTGCTGGTTTAGCAAAGCCTTTGGCTTCACTTTTCGTTGTCACAGGTGTGGCTTTACCATTTCCCTCGCTGTCAGCTTTTACTGTGGCTGCTACTAACTCGTTGTCAGTACTTGCCACCTTACCGTTAACTGGCTGTATAGCTGTTACCGGTTGAATGCTGACAATTTTGCCGCCTAGACGAGTGATCCGTCGCATTTCTTGATTCATGCGGTTATAAGGCACTCTGATGAACACACTGCCACTTTTACGAATTGGGTAGTTCGTTTGATCAGTTTCTTCGCTCTGACGCAGACCCACCACTTCGTAAACGAAGACGCGGCTACCTGATTCTATGTTGGCAGCACCCTCAACAGCACCTTGGTTGTACATTCGTTCTACCACTCCGATATTCACTTAACCGTTTATCAAAAAATTAATTCCCATCCTTTGCCAGCTTTAGTTTACCGGATTTTCGTTTCATAAAACTGGCTTTGTTGGGAAAACGGCATTAAATCAGATAATGCCCTGCTCAGTACACTCGCCAAAGACCAGCAGGCATAGCAAAAAACACACCTGTTCACTTTCTAAGGTAGTGGATAAGTCTTGGGCGGAATGTAAATAGTGAGCCAATTTAATTTTTTTTTCGCTAATGGTGTTTTGCTAAATCACAAAGTTTATCAAACAACAAGCCTACTTATCCGACGTTAACGAGTGATATGTAAACATCTCTCGTTTTGCCTTAGTTTTCGGTCAACTCCAGGCTTTTTGGCTCAAGTATCATGTATCATAGCTGAGTCTGGCCAGCTTTGATGAGATAATTGAAGATTCACCTAGCTTGCTGTTCCGTAGGGTTACGGTCCCAGCCACAAGCACAGCTAGCTGAGAGTCAATACCCCTTGCTTTGTGCCAGGAAAGCCTTACGCCTTCATCTACCAGGTTTATAACCATTTTATGATCATGATGCCACAGAATTTTTACCAATTACTGTTAATATTCTTACTGGAGCCTATTACTGCCTAATAGGTTGCACTTTTTAATAACTCAATATTCCAGGTATTTTGTTGATGGCATCTGTTAAAATTACACCTTAATCTGCAATATTCCCTGTCAACTAGCACCATACAGCCAGTTGACCACATAGCTGAAAACTAAAGACTCTGAGTGAAAAAAATCTGATTATCATATCATCAATGATGATTAGTAAATCACTAGATTCTTCTAGACATCAAACTTGTTATCAAATACCCCCTTCTGTTAAAATCTAGTGTACCACTAGGATTAAATACTTACCAAAAACGAATTCAGGCTAGACGAGTAACATACATCACCCTATGAGTTACCCGTCAAAAATTCCGTTTTCGTGCCAGGTAGCAAGAACGCAGGATAAACCGAAGGGGTAAACTCCTGGCTTCAAGAATCTGCTGTGTGAAAAATTTATGGAATCAAACATCTTTTTTAGTATTTAGAGGAGATTTATGACAAGTAAGCCGGAACGTGTGGTATTGATTGGAGTAGCCGGAGACTCTGGGTGCGGTAAATCTACGTTTTTGCGTCGTTTGACAGATTTGTTTGGCGAAGAATTGATGACAGTGATCTGTTTAGATGACTATCACTCTCTAGATCGTAAACAACGTAAAGAAACAGGAATCACTGCACTCGACCCCAGAGCTAATAACTTTGACCTGATGTATGAGCAAATTAAAGCACTTAAGGAAGGTCACGCAGTTGATAAACCTATTTATAACCACGAAACCGGTACGATCGATCCACCAGAAAGGATAGAGCCAAATCACATTATAGTGGTTGAGGGACTGCACCCCCTATATGATGAACGGGTAAGAGGGCTGTTAGATTTCAGTGTTTATTTTGACATTAGTGATGAAGTCAAAATTGCCTGGAAAATTCAGCGCGATATGGCTGAAAGAGGCCATCGATATGAAGATGTTTTAGCACAAATCAATTCCCGCAAACCCGACTTTGAAAAATTTATTGAACCACAAAGAGAATTTGCTGATGTAGTGCTGCAAGTATTACCCACAAACTTGATTAAAAACGATACTGAACGTAAAGTTTTGCGGGTACGGATGCTGCAAAGAGAAGGTAAAGAAGGTTTTGAGCCAGTTTATCTGTTTGACGAAGGTTCCACTATCCACTGGACTCCTTGCGGACGGAAGCTAACCTGCTCTTACCCCGGAATGCAATTGTACTATGGTTCAGATGTCTACTACGGTCGTTATGTTTCCGTATTAGAAGTAGATGGTCAATTTGACAATCTAGATGAAGTCATTTACGTCGAAACTCATCTGAGCAATACATCTACTAAATATCAAGGTGAAATGACTCACCTGTTACTCCAACACCGAGAGTATCCAGGTTCTAACAACGGTACTGGTTTATTCCAAGTGCTGACAGGTTTGAAAATGCGTGCTACTTACGAACGCTTAACAGCTAAGGAAGCAAAGTTAGCAGTTCAAGTCTAGACAATCGTGTTTGTGTCAAACTAACTAGGGATACCAAAAGGTATCCTTTTTTCTTTATTTTCAGCCGACCGAATGTGATAGCTTAAGAAGCACAATAGCAGAAATAGAGGGTTGCTTATTTACAGCAGATTTCAGCTAAATGAGGTACAAATGTAAGGAACAAAGCCCTATGCCAAAAGACTTTCAACTCTGTTCCCTGTTCCCTCTTCCCTGTTCACTGCTGTATCTAGTTTATTGGTCATAAAACTAACGACAGTTTTGTTGCATATTGATATTTGTGTATACTAAATAAGGGTAAAATTACAGTATCAAAAAAATCTCTGGCAAGAAATTAACAGTGAGGTGGAGTATGGGTTACGAGAGTGTAAAAAAGAACAACTCGTCTTGGAGTCGAACCCATCAATCAGCAAAAGAAAGCCAATTTGCTCCCCGCCCATTTCATCCTCAGCCAAAGCCAGAAACAGAAGTAACGCCACAGTCAGAACCATATTCCAGAGAGGCATACGACATCATTGCCTCTAAACTTTTTGCCCCTCCCAACCCAACTGTTCAAAAACAACCTACACCACAGCCACAAGCCCCTGAGTTAGAACCAGAACAAGAAGAACAACAGCAAGAATTAAAAGATACTATCAAGCTAGAAGCTCAAGGCAACCCAGAACAACCAAAAAACAATAACCAATACTTGTTAAATGAGAACACAGGTATTCAAACCAAATTAACCATAGGTGAACCAGGAGATAAATACGAGCAAGAAGCTGACAATGTAGCTAGACAGGTGATGTCAATGAATGTCACCCAGCCACCAGTCCAACGCCACAACAAACAACCAAAAACGGAAATTAACACCAAACCACTTTCTATAGTTCAGCGTAACTTTATAGCCAGAACTCAAGCAGCACAGCAAACTCGCAAACAACCTGTAGCCCAGCAAGAATTATCTTCCATAGTTCAGCGTCATTTTATCGCCAGAACTCCAGCCCGAAACACAATTCAAAAATCTGGTCAAAGTGCAAATCAAGCTACATCTAATTTAGAAAATCAGCTAAACAGTAAAAAAGGCTCTGGAAGTCCCCTAGATCACCAAACACGTTCCTTTATGGAGTCCCGCTTTGGCTCTGATTTTAGCAGCGTGCGCGTGCATACCGATACAACAGCCGTGCAGATGAATAAGGAGTTGGGAGCGCAAGCGTTTACACACGGCAGTGATATTTTTTATGGTGCAGGAAAATCACCGGGACAAAATGAGTTAACAGCTCATGAATTAACTCACGTAGTCCAACAGGGTGGTGCTAAACCTATTAGTCAGCAAGTACAGGCCAAACCACAAACAAAAACGCCAATTGATAATAAACAAGTTCGCCTATTTCCTGAACCGCAAATATTACCAGCGAAACAACTACCAGAAATAACCGACTCTTTAACTAATAAAGAATCAACTGCATTACATCATAAAATAGAAAATTACAATCCAGAAATACCAGTACAAACTAAGCAATTAGGAACAGAAAATGTCATTCAATGCCGGCCTTTAAATATTAGTTCTGTCAGTCCACGAATTCAAGGTGTTTTCACTTGGGTGATAGAAAAAGCACTAGGTTCGAGAGTTGTGGCTATTTTAGAAAGGGCTGGAAATGTACTAGGAAAAATTATTCAAGACCCTGTAGGATTTTTAGGGAATTTAGTTGCGGCAATTCGGAATGGTTTTACTAAGTTTCAAGAAAACATTGGTACGCACCTGACAAATGGCTTAATGGGTTGGTTATTTGGTGCTTTATCTGGATCTGGGTTGGTACTACCAAGTGAGTTTAATGCTAAAGGGTTACTGTCTATTACTCTGCAAGTCTTAGGTCTAACTTATGATAATTTCCGGGGAAGATTAGCTAGAAGAATCGGAGATGAGAAGGTCAACAGATTAGAACAGAGTTATGATTTTCTCCAGAAAATGGCATCAGGCGGACTAACGGAAGCTTGGGAAGAGATTTGCCAAGAAGTTGGTGACATGAAAGACATGATTCTGGGTGGAATCAAAGATTGGGTAATCAATACGATTATTACCAAAGCCATCACCAAGCTAATTTCGATGTTTAACCCAGTAGGAGGATTGATTGAAGCAGCTAAGGCAATTTATAACACGGTCATGTTCTTTATCGAAAGGGCGCAACAAATAGCAGCTTTAGTCGATTCCATCTTTAATTCTATTGGTAAGATTGTTGCGGGAGATACTGATTCAGCCTCTAATTATATTGAGCAAGCTATGGGGCGGACTATACCAGTAATTATCAGCTTCTTAGCCAGATTACTAGGTTTAGGAGGAATCAGCGATCGCATCAAAGCAGTCATCCAACGCATTCAAGCCCCCATCAACCGAGCCTTAGACAAGCTAGAACAGAAAATTGCGGATAAAGCTAAAGCTTTATTAGATGGAAATCGAGGACAAAATCAAGCACCACGACAAGGTGCTGCTACTCCTGTAACTCCCACTTCTGGAACTCCAACACCGCAGCAAAATACTTCCGCCCCTGTAAATCAAAATTCTAGTTCCACTCAGAATCGTCAACAAACTGGTAGTCAAGGATATAGTAACGGAAGCAAACCTGTTGAAGTTCCCTTTTCTATGAACGGTAAAAGCCATACGTTCATAGTAGTCTATACCCCTACGCCAAGCGTGGAAATGGCTTCTAAGCGCGATAGATTGTCGAAAAAAATTGGTAGATCAGTTGCTGCTTTAATACAACAAAATCCTCAACCTAGCGAGCAAATCAAAGATTTAAAAGAGCTAGGAAACAAAGTTAAATCTTTTGAAAAAGTTCTTAATGCAGCTGCTAAAAGTACTCCTCCTGCACAAGTTGCACCAACTGATCCTAGTATTAGTGACATGATCAGTTTTATGGCCGCTTATGGTCAAAAATATCAAGCTGCCGATATTGATATTTTAACTGAGGTAGATGCTTCTTCAAATCAGATTAATGACCTGCGAAAACATAGTGCTTACACTTGGCTAGCATCTCAAGGCTTGGCTCAAGCACTTGAAGCACGTATTGTTGCTCAACCTCAAGCATTTTCTGTGGAGAAAATAAAAGTTATATTTGAACAAATAGATAAGTTTAAAAATGAGGCTGCTTTTCAGAAAAAAGTGAGTAAGGCTATCACTTCCAACCGATTTTGGTCTCCTAATGATGGTTTCTTCTTTGAAATTACAGACCTTAAATCTATTGCGGATATCAAATTCTTTGATGTTCAAGTCGGTACAAGAGAAATTGACGTTTTGACAGGTCAAGGAGTTTTGATAGATCAGAAGTACGAAGTTAAAGTAGATAAGACAGATCCTAGTAATCCTCAACTAGATAAGCGTTTGCTTAAGCAAGTTCAAGAGATGCGGGCTGCTATTGGTTCAACTATTAACGGCATAAAAATTACTAGTTTTGAGATCCATACAGCACAACCACTAAGCCAAGACGCTATCACATTATTACAAACTCTCAATCTTGATCAGCACTTTAAAGCACCGAAATAATCTCTATGTCACTCTATGAATACGATCTTTATCTCATCCGTGAACTTGACAAAGGCACGTTAGTTAATCAGATAATCGAGTCTGGCTTTTTGCAACCCATTGATGAAGATGAAGCCTATATATTAGGACAAATTAATTGTTTTTTCCGCGAAGTCATCAATCGAGAAGTTCCTTCATGTCCTCTATGCATCTTGAAATTAGAAATTGATAATAATCAACTTGAGCAAGTTCTTAATTCAAAAGCTCAGTTATTTATATCTTGGTTGGAAGCAGTATGTAAACAGCATGATATTGCTTATGCTTTTATTGGTGGAGGTTCCTATGCTGCTTATTATGAAGAAGCAAGATTAAATTCTGAGATAGTCTTTAAGCAAGTTGGTCATTTAATAGAATCTGGAAAGCTAGAAATTATTCATCCTGTCATGTTTTTCTCTGCCAGAATTGGACAAGGTAGAATTTGTAATATCGCAAATAATTCTCCCTTCCAAATACGCCAATCTCCAGGAGTTGGTTGCTTACTGTTTTTAATTGAAGGAGATATTTCTAGCGATAATATTGAAATACTTGACCCCGGAAATATTTACAATATCCTGTTAAATTACTTCAAGAAAAATAACTAATGATAGCTAATTCATTTTACTGCATTTGATTACTAAATTGGTAGATTGAGAGTAAGCGACTATATAACGGCATTCATGATACTTTGATAGAGCATACGCCAACATTGCCAGTGCAAAGGTAATCTCTAACTTAGGAGAAGAATCACTTGGGGACTGTAGAGCTAAATATTTAAGTAAAGTAGTAGTAGACCAAATCATCATCAAGTCATTAACTCCGGGTTCTGAACTACCTCAAGGATATCAACTTCGTGTCACAGAGCCAGAACTACTAGCTAAAGTTGTTGAATTGGTGAAAAATTATATTTGAATTTAATTTTTCATGCTAAATATAAAAGTTAAAAAATTCAATAAAACAAAAAATGTCTAAACATAGAGTTTGGCAATTATTCATTGCACCAGGAGAGGAAGATGAACCTCTACCAATTGATAGTTCTCCTTGGCATAATGGGCGTATAGTTCGTATACCAAAAGAACATTGGCAGTTGATTTTGAATTTTGCTGCATATTTTGATCAAGAGAAGACACAAAAACTAGATGATTATTCTTATGCACCAGATAATAATGAGTATGATTATATTTATGCTTCTCAAGAGGAACTGGAATCTTTGCTTGTATTTATGGAAGAATTAAATCACCAAATTGAACTTGCCCCTCCTCTTGTACCAGAAGCCACTGAAGAAATACCAGATGAATATGAAAATGAAGAACATATACGAACGCTCAAAGCTGTAGCATCTGTTTTTCGAGAATCGATTCGACTACAACAGCCTTTTAGAGCATGGATTGATTGAGATGACAGTGATGAAGTAAGAATAATGGATTGATTGAGATGACAGTGATGAAGTAAGAATATATGTAGCTGATTGTCTTGGAACATTGAAAGTTGAATGATCTGTATTCTTTGAGTATGAAGTGATACTAAATCCTGTTTTGTTACCCCTCTTTTTTCATTAGTCCGCGTAGGCGAATTTAGCTTGTGTAGACGCGATTTCCAATCGCCCTGGATAAAGCAGTTTTTAAACCCGGATTTAGTATGAGTAGCGATCGCCTCCTGTCTGTTCTGTTTTCCTCCCTTTTCCGTCCCTACCAGTTTTATGTATAATTTCATTTACTTTGTACTGACTTCAAATACAAGAAGCCAATTTTATTTTTAACCAGATGGAACAATAGAAGCCTCCCATGACCAGGGCTTTAACTTCAGTATACTTAGTAAATTAAAACAGGATTCCTATATGTGTAAACTATTGTTATGATTTCAAAAATTAGGATCTGAACTAAATACCTTTATTTAGTCAGTCCTTTCAACTCTCTGAGGAGGAATTTCCCTTGTCGCGTTATCTCTTTACCTCCGAGTCTGTAACCGAAGGTCATCCAGACAAAATCTGTGATCAAATTTCGGATACTATTCTCGATACTTTACTGAGTCAAGACCCTACTAGTCGTGTAGCGGCTGAAGTTGTAGTTAATACTGGTTTAGTCTTAATTACTGGTGAAATTACTACCAAGGCTAACGTTAATTACGTTAATTTAGCTCGGAAAAAAATTGCGGAAATTGGTTACACTGACGCTGTTAATGGCTTTTCTGCCAATAGTGCTAGTGTGTTAGTAGCTTTGGATGAGCAATCACCTGATATTGCCCAAGGTGTAAATACTGCTCAAGAAACCCGCACTCAAACCAGTGATGAGTTATACGACAGTATTGGCGCGGGTGATCAAGGGATCATGTTTGGTTATGCTTGTAACGAAACACCAGAACTGATGCCTTTGCCCATTAGTTTAGCTCACCGCATCGCTCGCCGTCTATCGGTAGTCCGCAAAACTGGTACTTTACCTTACTTGCGCCCTGACGGAAAAACTCAAGTAACTGTGGTTTATGAGGATGGTAAACCAGTCGGTATTGATACCATCTTAATTTCTACTCAGCATACTGCTACTATTGGTGAAATTACTGATGAGGCAGCAGTACAGGCTAAGATTAAGGAAGACCTGTGGAAAGATGTAGTAGAACCTGTGTTTAACGATATTGATGTTAAGCCCAGTCAAAATACTCGCTTTTTAGTTAACCCTACAGGTAAATTTGTCATCGGTGGCCCTCAAGGTGATTCCGGTCTGACTGGTAGAAAGATTATTGTTGATACCTATGGCGGTTATTCTCGTCATGGTGGTGGTGCTTTCTCTGGTAAAGACCCCACAAAGGTAGACCGTTCTGCGGCTTATGCTGCGCGTTATGTAGCGAAAAACATTGTTGCTGCTGGGTTAGCGACAAAATGTGAAGTACAGCTAAGTTATGCGATCGGTGTTGCTAGACCTACTAGTATTTTACTCGATACTTTTGGTACTGGTAAAGTAGACGATGAGATTCTGTTAGCAGTCATCCAAAAGCACTTTGAACTGCGTCCAGCAGGAATTATTGCAGCTTTCAATTTACGTAATTTACCAAGTGAAAGAGGCGGACGTTTTTATCAGGACGTTGCAGCTTACGGTCACTTTGGTAGAACTGACTTGGATTTACCTTGGGAACGTACTGACAAGGTAGATGCTTTAAAGCAAGCGGTTAATCAGTTACTCTCAGAAGCGATCGCTCCTGCTTTAACTTAACCTATTTTCACCTAATTTATAGTTGAAATAATACCTCTGCTTGAATGATAGTGTCACTAAAATTAGGCAGAGGTTTTTTGATTTTCACTATTTATCAAAGGCTATTTCTTCAGTAACTAAAGCCACAAAACTGTGTATTAGCCTAGTCCCAATCGCGGATTTCTTGAGTTTCACCACCTACACCGATGGCAGTATTGTAGATATTAGCATCAGTAATAGTGATATTTTCCATTGATGCTTGATAAACGTTAGAGTCGTTAATTGTTGCTAAGGTTAAGTTTGCTTGATCTAGGTCAGCTTGTTTCAAATTCACATTAGTAACAAAAGCTGCGGTTAAATTAGCACCTTCCAAGTTAGCCCCAGTTAAATCAGCACCTTCGAGGTTAGCATTAGTCAAATTAGCACCTTGAAGATTTGCTCCTCGTAAGTCAGCACCGATTAAATGCGCTCCACTGAGGTTAGCTCCTGCTAAATTACATTTAATACATTCCCCGGTAGACAACAGCTTTTGTAAATCGTTTTGATTTTCAGCTTTGACTGAGCTAACGAAGAATAGGGGAGTCGCTAAGGCTATAGCGGCTAATAGTTGGAGTTTCATAAATTTTCCCCCTTCTTAATTCTATAAATTTCCGTTCTTTCCCTCACACCTTTATTATCTCATGGAATGGCTAGAGAAGAGTGATTTATTTCCCTGGCGAGATGTGATCTTCTACTGGGGGGTAGATGATGCCAAACATAATACTAATATTGGCTTTGAGCGATGACTAACTGAAGAAATAGGCTGAATGGCGATTATTAAATTTTGTGTAAGATTTTCTGTAGCGATTAAGAAGTAAACTATTAAATTAGCATGGCTTGTCTGTAGAAGTAAAGCAGTATTTTTTCCTAGTTAATCAATTTCTACTTAGTAAATAAAATTGTCAGGATTCAGGAGTCAGAAGTCAGGAATCAGAATGCTTGTCAAATCAAGAATTTAAACACTTGATATCTAGTGAAAACTATTACTCCATCTGGATAGCCTGTGGCCACGCTTTGCGAACTGGATTCTCAATCCTTAGATAAAATCGCGTATATACTGATTAACTAATTCTGGCTGTTCTTGTTGTACCCAATGACCAGAATTCGGAATATACTTAAGTTGAAAATCCCTCACATATTCTTGAGTTCCATAAGTTAGTTCTTTACCTAATGCTGTGTCTTGTTCTCCCCAAATCATCAGGGTTGGGACTTCTAAAACAGGCCAATCAGTGTTAATACTCTGCTGAGAGAAATTGCGGTAATAATTTAACATTGCTGTGAGTGCGCCGGATTTAGCAGCAGCCTCTTTATAAGCATCAAGGTCGGCTGAAGAGAAGGCACTTTTATTAGATGCTGTTCCTTTAATTGCATTAGCAATTAGTGAATAGTCAGCAGCCTGAAGTAATAACTCTGGTAACAGAGGTAATTGAAACAAGAGTATATAATAGCTGCGGAGTAATTGTTGAGGAGTTTGTAGACCTTGAGCAAACTTAGCAGGATGGGGAAGATTGAGTATAATTAGTTTCTCTACCATGTCCGGGTGAGCATAAGCAAAATTCCAGGCGATCGCCCCTCCCCAGTCATGACCAACTAAAATGCAAGTATCATAGCCCAAACCTTTAATTACTCCCTCCACATCTTGAATAAATTCACTCATCACATAAGCCGACTGTGCTTTTGGTTTATCACTTTCGTTATAACCTCGTAAATCTAAAGCCACTACTTTAAAATCCGTCGCAAACTCAGGGATTTGATATCGCCAAGAATACCAAAACTCAGGAAAACCATGCAGCATCAACATTAATCTTCCGTCACCTTGCGTTACATAATGTAACTGAATGCCATTGGTATCGATATAGCCGTGTGTCCCAAGATTTTGTGCAACAGTCATAAGTATTAGGGATTAATAATTTAGATTGAATTATGCGGGGCTAAAAAAATTAAAACATCTATTCTAAGATAGTTTAAATATTCAAATATTTTATTAAAATCCTGACATAGTAATTGCCAAATTTAATATATATATCTAATGACCAATTATTCAGGACTAATAAATAACTAATGGCTTTATCAGAAATTCGCGGTATTTGGCTGACTACAACTGCTAGTCAAGTTTTCCAATCCAGAAAAAACATTGCTCAAGCGATGGACTTACTAGCCGAAACAGGATTTAATGTAGTATTTCCAGTGGTTTGGAATCAAGGATTTACTTTATATCCTAGTCCGATAATGCAGAAAACCATCGGGAGGGAAATTAATCCTCATTTTTCTGGACGTAATCCATTAGAAGAATTAATCATTGAAGCGCGACGAGTAGGATTAAAAATTATTCCTTGGTTTGAATATGGTTTTGCTAGTTCTTATAATGCCAATGGTGGTTTATTGTTGCAGCATAAGCCAGAATGGTCAGCGCGTGATTGTCAAGGAAATTTACTGAAAAAGAATGGTTTTGAATGGTTAAATGCTTTGGATAGCCAGGTACAAGAATTTATATTAAGTTTAATTTTGGAAGTTGTTAAAAATTATGAAATTGATGGCATTCAAGGGGACGATCGCCTTCCTGCGTTACCATCTGAAGGAGGATATGATCAGGGAACTATTAACCTTTACCGTCAACAATTCCAAGCAGAACCGCCACAAAATCCCAAAGATAAAAATTGGCTACAATGGCGTGCAGATATCCTAACCGATTTTTTAGCCCGTGTCTACCAAGAAGTAAAAAAAGTTAACCCTAATTTACTAATTTCATTATCACCTAATATCCATGATTGGGCATTACGAGAATATTTGCAAGATTCACCCACCTGGTTACAGCGAAGAATAGTTGATATCATTCACCCGCAAATTTATCGTCGTGACTTTCCTAGTTATAAATCGATTATTGACAGATTAGTAAAAGAACAGTTTACACCTGCGACACTACCAAAGTTAGCACCAGGGATTTTAATGAAATTAGGAAGTTATCGGATTAGTGCAGATGACTTAGTGCAGGTAATAGAATATAATCGTCAGTTGGGAATTAACGGAGAGGTTTTCTTTTTTTACGAAGGTTTGCGAGAAAATGATCATGAATTAGCTAATATTTTACGCCAGAAAATTTATCGACAATCTGCAAAGTTTCCTGATATGGTAGAATTATCTAATGATATCTTTATCAATGCCAAAACCACTGATATTTGGCAACAGTTAAAAGGATGGATTACCAACATTTTTTAGGATGAAGTCAGCGTGAAAACTCAATTTCAAGTAGAACAGGTTATGGAAATTCTCAAACAAGATTTACCGACTTTGTTTGAAAAGGATATTTCCTATGATATCTATACAGAGAATATCTATTTTCGTGACCCAATCAGCATATTTAAAGGAAAATTTAACTATAAAATTATTTTTTGGACTTTGCGCTTTCACGCTAAATTATTTTTTACACAAATAGCTTTTGATGTCCATGAAGTTTTGCAATCAGCCGATGACGGAATTTTAGTCAAATGGACTGTAAGGGGTGTTTTGCGTGTACCTTGGAAAGCAAAACTCTTTTTTAATGGTCATTCAAACTATAAGTTTAATGCTGACGGTTTAATTTACGAACATATTGATACTTGGGATAGGAAACCAGGAGAAATTTTAGCGCAATTTTGGCAGAAAGGAAACTGATTCTCTATCAATCGGTGTGTAGTCGCAATATCCGTTATTTAACAGATGTTCAACTATCAATTCTATATATTCACCGTTAGTAGTTTTGATCATATTTAGTTCTGGTGGAGTGACACCCAATAAAAGATGCCAAAAACAAATCCCATCGAAGAGAGGAAACTGTTCTGGAAAAGATTGAGGAGATGTGATTATAAAGCCACTTAAATTAGTTCCAGAAATTATTTCTTCTGCATATTCTAACCAATCTTCACGTAAAAGATGATTACCTGTATTAATTATATATTTTGTCCATCCTACTAGATGTTCTCCTAAAATTGAGGTGTCAGGAGGTGATAATAAAATTAATTCATAACCAAAACCAATCAGGTTATATTCTTCAGTTATATTAGAAGTATTACCAAATTCTGGATTACTAAAACCTGATGTGACGTACACATCTAAACCATTTAACGCATGATGATATTTTAAAACTTTAATATCAAGTTCTGAATGTTGCCAAATTATCTCCCCTTCCCGAAAAGAGAATAGTGCAGCATAGATTAAATCTTCTCTATCTGTAATGCTGGAGTTATATATAGTTGGGACTTCAAAGCATTTGAGAATAAGTCTTTCTAATGCTGGGTGTATTGGTGGTTGGCTTGTACCTGGATTTTCTAATATGAGAGTTTCAATTTTAATCTGCTGAAATGCAAATTCTAAAAGTGCCTTTTCTTGAATATAAATCCACAACTGGGGGTAAAGATTTTGCCAAGTTGAGAAATAGCTAACATTAATATTTGAATTTTGATAATCCAAATTTATTAATATTGCTTCATCGGCAATTTTCAAACCTAGTTGGGAAAGATGGGGAAATACAAAATCAAAGTAGGGGGAAGTTTGAAAAATCTGTTGAATTGCTGCAAATACAGCTTCTTTATTCATTGATCATCATGGTAGTTTGTTTATCTTGCTTCACCAATTAAGTTAAATCCTGCCCAGTATTTAGGTTCTGGATATTTTTTCTTAATCGTTAATATTGTATTTCGCAATGCTTGGGCTTTGTTAGAATTGCGCTGGAATTGACGGTAAAATTCTCCCATAAATTCGTTAGTAGGTGCGTCTGATACCGACCATTGAGAGTAGATAATACTGGGAACACCGGCATTAATCAAAGCTAAAGATAAGCCTTGAATACCTGCACCTGTATTTTTACTAATTCCTGGTTCACCGGCAGTAATAACGGCTAGATTAGCCCTTAAACGTCCTTTTCCTTTGGGTTGTCCAAAGAGGTTAATAATTTCACTAGCGCTGAGTATTCCATCATCGCTACCTAATGCAGAAAGAACGATCGCCCCTGGTATGCCTTTTCTGTTAAGATCATCTAGTAAAGCATAGGTAGCAAAGTGTATAATTCTTGCTTTCGGTAATTCTTGTAAAATAGCTGCTTTGGTAGCTTGATTACTAATAAAAGCTTTGGTTTTAAAGAAATCAGCAACTTCTAAAGCTTCCTGTTCTGACTTGAGTAAAGGTGCTAATTGTTGCACAGGTAAACCAATTTTCGGCGTAACTTTAGGCATAACCGTATTACCTACTACCAGCACTCTACCACCACCTGTTCTAGTGCGTCTATCTCTTGTCAGGTTGAGAGTTTGAATAGATGGTGCGATGGAAATTGTGTGTTTTTCAATCAGATATTTACCTGTAACATCAATTAAAGCCGGGAAGGGAACTAATAACAATTCATCTTGAGGAATAAAAATCACTCGTTCATTTGGGTTTCCTGGTAATAAATCCGCAATGGGTTTAATAAATATCTGATTTAATTGTAATAATGGTTGGTTATCTTTAGGTAATTTTTTATCTGTCTTTTTAACACCCAGAGAATAGGGAAGACTGGCAATAATTTCGGGAATAGATGTATAAGGAGAAATGGTATTAATTGTTTTCGGGTCAATTTGCCTAAACGTCATTTCTCCTTTGGGGGAAATTACCCAAACATAAATTCCCCCTTCAGGACTTAAGTTATATTTTACTAGAGTAGCTTGTTCTTGTTGGGCAAGCGTTTTAATTTGAGCAATTTTTAAGGGAGAAAATGGTGAAGGGGTAATTTGTAAACCGCTTCCTGCTGATTCAGATTCTAAACGCTGACCCAGCATAGTTAAGAATCCCATTGTACTGCCTTGTTCAGATATTTCTAAGGCTGATTCTGGCTGATTTTGAGTGATAAAAATTTGCTGTAAAATATTGTATGTATTAGCTTGTTCTGGGCGATAATCTTCGGGAAAATCTGCTTTAGCCCGTAATCTTTCCCAGACAGGAATGCTAGATAATAAGGTTGTTTGGGCTTCCGATAATTTACTTGTTTTAAAATAAGCATAACCCAAATTATTTAAAGCTATTGCTTCTTTAAAATCATTTCTGGTCAGTTTGGCATTGGTTAATTGTTCTTGATATAATGTAAAAGCTTTATCTTCCTGTTTAGCTGCGATATAAGCTCGTCCTAATTGTCTAATTAAGGGAGTTTCATCAATAGTTTCCGGGGATTTTTTCGCCTGTTCTAGCTGTTGTTGATAAAAGGCGATCGCTTGGGGAAAATCACTGATAGTTGTATAGGTTTCTCCTAATTTTTGTAAAATTACCGCTTCCCCATCTTTATCGCCTAATTTCCGTGCTAAGGCTAATTCTTGCTGATAAAATAAAACAGCTTGGGCATTTTGACCAATTTGGCGATTTACTGTAGCTAAATTTCTTAAAGCATCAGCTTGGAGGAGTTGATCACGATTTTCTAAAGCAATAGTTAGCTGTTGAGAATAAAATTCAATTGCCTTTTCTTGTTCACCAATAGTTTCGTGATTTAAACCTAAATTAGCTAAAAATCCCCCTTCTCTGGGAGGATTACCAATGTCTTTTCTTAAAGCGTTGGCGCGGGATGTTAATTCTTTAGCCTGTTGGTCATCACCAATATTTAAGTAAGCATTGCTGAGACGTTCTAAAAGCTCTACTTGGCTTTTTAATTCACCCAAGCCGACCATATAATCTAAACTATTTTGATAGGCAGAAATCGCCCGATAATATTGTCCCAGACTAAAATAAGTTTCACCAATTTTTAATAAAGCATTAGCCGCCCCCAAGCGATCGCCTATAGAATTAAAAATCCGCAGGGATTCACCCAGAGAGGCTAAAGCTGGTCTAAATTGCCCATCGTTGAGTTCTTTATTCCCTGTATCTAGCAGTAATTTCGCTCGATTTTGTTGTAAGAGTAAACTTTGATTGATATTATTAGTTTGCGCTAAAGATGCAGGTAAATAAGAAGTAAATGTTAACAGTAAACTAACTGTTAAAAGACGAATTTTTAAAGTTTTCTGTTTGGGAATAGACATAATTAAATTTTTGCCATTAAATTTTTTGCACAAAAATTATCTGTTGGGGCTAGAGTCGTAACTAGGTGGTAGTTCTAAAGGTGAAAGTTGTCCTGGTTGAGAAGGTGCAGGTGCAGAGGGGCCAGTACCACTAGCCGCAGGGGTAGCGCCACTATTCCCATTACTACCACTGGGATTACTACCACTAGCATTCCCACCACCAGCACTAGCGCCACCACCAGCAGCAGGACTTGATGCAGATTGTCCACCACCAGCAGCAGCGCCGGCTGGAATAGCAGGAAGTTCGTTAGCAGGTGGTACTGGTGCAACTTTTGGTAATTGAGGTGTATTATTGTCGCTTGGTTTCTCTACAGGTGGTAGTAAAATAGTGTCAATTGTTACTGAACGAGTGACTTTTTCGCCAGTGGGGCTAGTTACTTGTAAAGTAATAGTTTCACTCTTTGGTTGATCACTGATAGGATAGGCGATCGCCCCTTCAACTGGTACACTTCCCGGTGCAGGTAATAACTCAACTTTAATATTTTTACTACCTTCTACTTTCCAAGAGATAGTAATGGGTGCGAATTTTTTACCGGGAATCAAAGGAATAGAATATTTAGGTAAAGGGTTAGCACCATTGAGTTTAAAATCTACAATCCGACTAGGTTGGGGTTGGACTTTAATCACATCTGTTTTCAGTGCTACGCTGGGTTTATCGGTATCAGTTCTGGTAAAGACTTGCATTTCAAATGTGTAGTCACCTGCACCCCGATTATTAGCCGGGACATTCTTACAAATAAGCTGGCTATTATTGGTAGTCTTACAAAACTTTTCTAATGTTTTGGGTAGACCTTGAATAAAGCCATAACTTTGGGGTGGGCTGGTGATATCTCCTTCGGGCGATCGACCGGTAATTCTCACTTCACGTATTTTATCGATGTCGGTAACTCGCCAATTTAACCTGACTACATCCGGGCCAATGGTGTTAGGATTTTGTAAGCTTGGTCTAGCTTCTTGATAAGCATTTTGGGCAGAAGCAAATTCCAGCACTTTTGGTGGAGGGACAGGATTAATTCTAATTTCACTTGTTACCCGTTTGTCGATTTCTAATTCTGGGCGATCGGGAATAAAGGCTTTCATGAGAAATTTATAATTTCCTGCCTTCCGTGCTTCTGTCGGTACATTAGTACAAACTAAAGTTTCTCCCATGCGACAGAAAGGTTTGAGTTCGTCGGGAACTCTACCATTAAAGATATAACTTCGTGGTTGTACACCTTCTGCTTCTTCTCCTGGTTCAATAGTTATACTATATAAATATTTGGTATAACGAATATTCCAATTGAGGCGAATAAAGTCGCCGTTTGCCTGTTCATAAATCGAATCAGAAGCTTTAAATAGCTCAATTCTCGGAGAACGAGATGGTCGTAAAGCCCACCAAATTAGGAAGATAATTGTGCCAACAATCCCGACAAAAGTAATGAAAAGTAGTAAAAATTGCCACCAAGGCCGAGCTTCCCAAATTAGAGTTCCTGGATATGTAGAATTAGGTAGCGGTAACTTTTGTTGGTCTTCTAATTGAATCCGAAAATTAATTAATTTACCTGAACCAAATAAGGGACGCTTCCACCATTTATCAGGTTTAACTGTAATTTGTGTATTTGCTCTTTCCCCTGGTAATACTCTAAGTACAGGCTGAGAAGTTTTATAAGTACATAGTTTTTCTTCTTCAGTAGCTAGGGCATTACAAACTATTTCCCTGGTAGTATTGCCATTATTAGCTAATTTGACTTCAAATATCCCTGCTTTTCGTTTTACCCTACCCACAATTGTTAGGACTTCTATGTTCAGCATGTAAATGGGCATGACTTCCAAATACACTACATCTAACAACACTAAATCTGGGTTATTAGCCGAGTGCAAACGGATAGTAGGATAGTATAAACCTGCATCAATGCCATAGGGAGGGTTCAATAGCAAATAAATTTCCCCTCTTTCACCTGGGTTCAACTCCAAACCCATGTTAGGGACAATTAACCCCAAAGTTTCTAACCCTTCAGGATAGCGAATACTCAACCAAGTAGGGTCTATATCACTACAACTGAGACGGAATTTATCTACACGGTCGGAGCGGTTGTAAACATTAACACTCACCTGGAGACTACCACCGGGAGGAATTTGAGCTGGCGATCGCGAACTGGTAGGTGGTAAAAGTACAAATGTGGGGTCACTAGCCCGGACAACCGTTTCAATTTCAGGGATGACCTGAACTTTCGCTGTGTGGCGAATGGGTGTATGTTCTGGGTAATGCTGTGGCGCATCTACAACGATGACATAGTTATAGATATTCGGTAAAGCTGTCGCTGGAACTATAAACTCAAATAAAACTTCACCAGATGAATTGGGGCCTAAAGCCAACCTTTGTCTAGGTGCATCACACCATTGAATTAGCTGATGGGATAATTCGTCTATATAAACATCAATTAAGGCACTTTCAGCACCCTTATTAGTCACTGTAACAAAAATTTCAAATTTAGAATTTGTCTTAACTGCCAAATCCCCAGAAGGATTATAAATTACCGCTAGGGGACTACCAGGAGCTAAACTTTGTTGTAACGTTTGTTGTTGAATCCCTCGTTTAGCAGCCAGGTTAACCCGATATTTAATTTCACCGTCTGCTAAAAACTCTTGAATATAACCTTGATCAATTAATTCATCTAAGAAAGCTAGGGTATTTTGGGTTTCTTCCTGAATTTGACTCTCTACTTGAACTAAAGATACCCCATCCGATCGCCGCATCATCCATTGCACGATCTTTCGTTGTTCATCTGGTAGGGTTAACACCTCTGCCAAACTCAAACCGGGTCTTGAATCTGCTTGAGTCATTCTTATGCCCTCATCAAATTAGTGTTTAATTATACTGGTTTATTAAAATTACAAGATAACAGGGTATGGGGTATGGGGAAGTAATTTCATTCTTTTTCCCCTCTTCCCCCCTGTTCCCCTGCCTCCTATTGCACACACTGGGAATTGTCGTTTGGTAATTCAGTGTAATTCACGTACCTGCGATCGTTGCCACTCAGAATGCGGATGCGATCCCTAACGACTTTGATATCAACACTATTAATTTTATACCGACCAGACCTAACTACTTTCCCAGTGGGGTTTGCACGTTTTCCTTCTTTTGTCAATGGCCATAACTTGACTTGATTATCATCGCCACCACTAGCTAGATAGCAACCATCGCTGGTGAAGGCAACTGAGCGCACGGGTTTAGTACTGTGGCCATCATTCCACTGATCAATAATTTGACATTCACCAGTATTAGTCAAACAAGGCTGCATATTCCATAATGTAATTTTTCCTTGGTTGTCAGCAGTCGCCAAGCGTTCTGGTTTATATTCAGCACTAGAGAGACTGACAATATAATCGTCTTGACTACCTGCGGGAAGATAGGGAACTTTAAAAGCTTTATTTTGTCGCCAATTCCAAACTAGTAAACTATTGAATCTCCCACCAACTACTAAATTTTCTTTTTCCTGTCCTACCAGTGCTAAACCATAAACAGAAAAGCCGAAGTTTCCCCCGTTCAAAGGTTTAGTAATTCTTATAGGTTGATTGGAACTAATAGCACTCGTTAAAAGAGCATTATTCAAATCCCATTGCAGAACTAAGCCACTACCATGACCACTAAATAAATAATTTGAAGTAGGACTAAATTTTAAAGCTAAAACCCGATCAGCTTTATCCAAAGAAAATATAGCTTTTGCTTTTGTACTAGCACTAGTAACGTCCCAAAGTTGCACTTCTCCATTTTCTAAACCTGCGGCAACAACATCATTGTCTACCGGTTTATAACGCACTACACGTACTGCTTTACCAATGTTCTTAGCTAAAGTCGCATCATGTTGATTAATCAGAGGATTCTGAAAACCAGGGATATGCCAGCGAATAATACTCTGGTCTTGAGAACCACTGACAGCTTTTTCTGCTACACCATTAAATTGTACAGAGGTTACAGATAGTTGATGTCCAAAAAATGGGCTTTCTGGGTTGAGCCAAGATATTGACCACAGTAACAATAGCAATATGGTGAGCAACAATATTTGGAGTGCAGGGTGAAATACAGGATGAATACTGAGTTTTAAAACTTGCTGCTCATTAGTAACATTGATTTCCTGTTCTTCTGAAAGATTAGCTTGTACTATAAATGATAATTTTTTTGTTAAACCAAACCAATGGCGGCGTTTGCGTACCACCATTTCCATTTGTTGTGTTTCCCCTGGATTTACCACAACCATTTCTGGTTCAACGGTAATATCACATCTGGGTTGGTCTTCATCCCCACTTCTAATATCAACTTGTCCTTCTTGAATGATATTGCTGATGTTGACAAATTCCAGTTGATAAGTAGCAGAATCGATACCAAACTGAGGTAGCCACAGACGAGACTCTGGAATCCGCCGTTTGTTGGGATAGGTTCTAAAGTCGAGAATACCGGCAGGTAAAACTTTAATTGCTCCTTCTGGACTTTCTGAAGGAGCGCCATTAGGATGGGTAGCTCTAATTTTAAAAGGATATTTTTTGTTAAAAGTTTCCTCTGGTGCTGGTAATTGACAAATAAATGTGGTTTTACCTTCTTCTCCGGGAGGAACTTGTAAACGTATTTCAGGATCTAATAACCATTTTGACGCTTCACCCTCAAACTGGAGTGAGACATTAACTGATGTTTGACTGGGATTAAATACCCGGACAGGAATCTCTATCACTGATAATGGTTTACCTGTAAATTCCCGCACAGGCAAATCTACCCGCATGGGTACGGATTCCGTACCTGGTTCGATAATCAGTCGTAGAAGTTGACGGTCTTCATCTCGCAGTTCTAGGGAGAAAATGCGGATCACCACGTTCATTTTGCCAACAAAACCAATGACTGGTGTGTCAATAATGCTGACAGAAAATTTTGTGGTATCACCAGGGGGGATTTTCGCGCTCACGGCAGGGGTAATACGATACCAATTATTATTGAGATTGGAACTACTACCTGCGGCGACGATTTCTAGTTGAAAGGAAGCAAATTGATTACCGTCGTTGACAACGGTAACTTCAAAGGAAACAGACTTACCACCTGGTTTATATGTCAGAGATTGGGCAGAAATATTGGCGTTGATCAGTTTGACAGCCATAGTTGGGAGAAGAGAGAATTAAAGGTCAAGTTTGCTTAATACGTTCTTAAGGACATCTGACTTAGTTGTGGGTGGGACGTATTTTTGGAGTAATTGGGTCATGTTGCGTCTAGACCAGGCATAGTTTAGGATGTTGATGCCTAGTTCTTGGGCCGTGCGAATGGTTTCACGGGGGAGGGTGAGTTTTTCATCTAATCCCCAAGATAGGGATAAATCACCAATTACTAAAACTATTCCCCCAGCAATCAGGATTTGTACTGGTTTTTGGTTGATGATGGGCAGGGCTGCAAACAAAAATGGTTGTGTCCGCATAGGGTGACGACGATCGAGTTTGCGGAGGTCTTCTAGTGGTGTGTCCCATTGTTCGGTCAGGTTCATGATGCTTTCTAGGCGATCGATCGCATCGGTGGGAGACTCAATCAGCAAAACTCCCCCTGCATCCAAGTAGTTTTTCAGAATAGTGCTTTGTTTGGGACTAAGATTTATTGGTTGGGAACCTGTATTAAATAACAGGTCGTAGGTGGCAGCTGCGTTAGGGTCTGCCAAGGGAAAATCTAGTTGATCAACTTGTTCTTCCCCTTGTAAATGGTGAGTGAGATTGCCTACAGATTGTAGTAAGTAGCAGAGGTTATCATAGCTATAGGGGGCTTCCCTGGAGTCATCTTGGAGATGAGCAACACGGAATACTGCGGTAGGACGCGATCGCGCTATTTGCCGATAACGAAAATCTAAACAATTCAGACCAGGAAAAATCACGTTTTGTGGATTAGCTAGGCCCTCTGTACCAGGCTGGAGTAAAATCCGGCACAGTTCCACTTCATAAGGTGTAGGTGGTGTCGATTTTTCATCAATCCGAAAGGTTTCTGGTTCGTACTCTTGGGTAGATTTACGCTGTAAAGTTTCTGGGTCTACATAACTAACTACGATGTAAATCAGCTTGGGTTCTGCTTCGGTAACTTCGGCAGCTAGATGGAAGTCTATCGGCTGGGGGACAATAATCGGGTTGCCGACTACATCAATAGCGATACCTGGTTTGATTTGTAACCACCGTTGATCATCATATTGAGAAGGTACATCTTTGGGGGTCGTAGTTAAGCTCACACCCAAACCACAGACAACTCCTGGTTGATGAAGAGACTGATAGTGAATATTTTGGCGTTGACGGTGATAATTGTGCGATCGCTGCCAGCGTTCGGCATTAATCAATAAACCATCTTGGACTTGTAACCGCTCTAAAGGTGTGATCTGTGGTGTTGGCAACATAAATTAATTCAAAATTCAAAATTCAAAATTCAAAATTTGGGCATGAGGCATTGGGGAATCAAAAAATTACTTCTCCCCTTCCCGCGTCTCCCCTGCTCATCTCTCTACACCCTGCCTACTACTTTCTATATAA
>DATGXQ010000526.1:0-20373 GCA_035298905.1 Nostocaceae cyanobacterium
AATTCAGGAGTCAGGAGTCAGGAGTCAGAGTAGTTATTATACAAAGAATAGAGATTAGTCATATTTGGCCAAAATCATTTAGCTTGATTCTCCAATTCTCTCTTATTCTGAATTCTGGATTCTGGATTCTGAATCCTTACTATAAATTTACCTTGCTGTTGCGAGATAAAGTAGATTATTTAACTGATCGTTACAGTGAACGTCAAGAAAAAAATGCTCAAGCAACTATGCAAATTGCTACACAGGCATTGAAGTCATAAAAGTTTCCCTGATCAACCTATTTACATCTCAATCAAATCATGAAAAAAGTAATGTTTGTTTGTAAAAAGAATTCTCGCCGTTCTCAAATGGCTGAAGGTTTTGCTAAAACTTTAGGAGCAGGAAAAATCGCCGTTTCTAGTTCTGGTTTAGCAGCTAGTGAAGTAGATCCCATCACCGTACAAGTAATGTCGGAAATTGGTATTGATATTAGTAATCAAACTTCAAAACCTTTGAGTGATTTTAATCCAGAAGATTATCATGCAGTAATTTCTCTTTGCGGTTGCGGTGTCAATTTACCAGAATCGTGGGTATTAAGAGAAGTATTTGCAGATTGGCAACTTGATGATCCAGAAGGTGAATCTATTGATACTTTTCGCCGTGTGCGTGATGAAGTCAAAGCAAGAGTAGTGCAGTTAATTAATGATTTGAGTTGAATTACATCACTACTTAATCAAAAGAATTACCAGTTTGGTAAACTAGCAAGATAGGTAAGTATTCAGAATACAAAATCCAGAATTCAGCATTAAAGAGACTTTTACAGTCAAGCTGAATGATTCTCAAGAAATATTACTATAGCAATCCGATCTGAGTTGTGAACTGACTCTTGGAAAGAAGGGAACTCTTAACAGGGAACAGGTAGCGTTCATAAATGATTTAGGATTGCTATACTATCTATTCCTGATTGGGTCAGCATTCTGAGTTCTGAGTTCTGAATTCTGAATTCTTACCAAGATAGTGATTTGGAATTAGTGATTTACTGCTGACTATTCCTTGCTCAATGGAGATTTGAGAATTATATTCACCACAAATTTAACACTATAAAAATCTGAATTAAAGAGACTTTTAGAGTCAAGCTGGATGAAGTTCTCCAAATATCATCAGTATCGATTCCTCGTTTAATAACTATTCTGGCTCCTGACTTCTGAATTCTTACGGATTGAATACCAGATTTAGTATCAGACTTAATTATCAAATCTTTAAGTTTTCTTGACGCAATGTTAATTACTCTCTTATATTTGATGTGTATTAAAACTCGCCTGAGTATTAAAATTTATACTCTAGCCTCCGTATTACACTTGGTGGGTTTTAAACTAAGCAGTACACTTATTCCAGGGTTTTTATTTAGGCATTATGAAAATAAAAAACATCTGCGTAATTGGGGCTGGTGTCAGTGGGTTAGTAACAGCAAAAACATTTTTAGAAGAAGGTTATGATGTTACTGTGTTTGAAAAGAAACCAGGTTTAGGTGGTGTTTGGGAAAAATCGCGCTCTTATCCAGAATTAACCACCCAAAATACGAGTGATACGTACTGTTTTTCTGACTATCCCATGCCTGTATCTTACCCAGAATGGCCAACAGCAGAGCAAGTACGAAACTACTTAGAGTCTTATGCCCAGCATTTTGAAGTTATAAATAAGATTAAATTTGCCACAGAAGTAATAAATGTCTCCAGAAAAACTGGAGTAGATCCAAGTTGGGTTGTAACTGTAAAAACCAATAATACTCATCAAGAACCGACAAAAGAGGAAAGCTATGAATTTGACTTTGTGGTAATTTGCAATGGTGCATTTAGTCTTCCTAACGTACCAGTGTTACCTGGTCAAGAGGAATTCATGGCATCTGGAGGAAAAATACTACATTCCACTGAATTTAATGATGCCTCAATACTAGAAGGTAAACAAGTAGTAGTCGTAGGTGGTAGTAAATCTGCCAGCGATGTTGCCACTGTAGCTGCTACTAATGCTCAAAAATGTACCTTAGTTTTGCGGAAAGTCATGTGGAGAGTTCCCAGATTTTTCTTGGGTACTATTAACCTGAAAAAAGTATTATTAACACGTTTTTCTGAAGCTTGGATGCCCTATGAAAAAATGGGGAAACTGGAAAGAATATTACATACTTTCGGCAGTCCTATAGTTTGGTTATTTTGGCGTACTGTGGAGTTAGTATTGCGATTGCAATTTGGTCTAGATCGTTGTGGAATGTTGCCAGATCACCATATAAATGCGCTTGATTGTGCTATCAGTGTAGCTCCTCCTGACTTTTTCAAATATATACATGAGCAAAAAATTCAGATAGCTAAAACAAGTGTATCTAGGTTTGTACCTGGTGGTGTAGAATTAGCAAATGGGCAGAAGTTAGAAGCTGACATAGTAATTTTTGGGACAGGATTTATTCAAGATATTCCATTTCTAGAAAATAAATATCGTCAGCAAATAGTAGATGAAGAAAGGATTATTCATCTTTATCGCCATTTAATTCATCCTGAAGTTCCCCAAATGGGTTTTGTGGGTTTTAACACTAGTTTCTACAGTCCTTTAACATCAGAGGTGGGTGCTTGGTGGTTGGTAGACTATGTTCAAGGTTACTTTTCACTTCCTTCCCCCTCAGAAATGTTGCAAAGGATGGAATCAGAATTGAATTGGCTGAAAAATCAATATCAGTATATTGTCTCTGGTGGTGTATGTCTTGCTTCTTTTTCTTTGCGTTATGTTGAGCAATTAATTGAAGATATGGATGCAAATCATCAGGTAGTGATTTGGCAAGGAATTCCGCAAATCATGAACACTGTTGATATTTCTTTATTCGGTAAAGTTCGTCAGGAATTGAAGTCACAACGGACTAAGAATGTGGGTATTAGTGAAAAATTAGCGGTAAAATAGACTAAGGATAAATAATGCTGTTAAATAACAAAATTGCCATAATTACAGGAGCTAGTTCTGGTATTGGTCGGGCAACTGCTAAACTTTTAGCTCAAGAAGGTGCTAAAGTAGCGATCGCTGATCTGGAGACCCAAAACGGACAAACCGTTGTCGCAGAAATTCAAGCCAATGGGGGAACGGCTTCTTTTCATCAAGTAGATGCTGCTCAAGAAAGTCAAATTCAAGCTTGGATTGATGCAGTAGTAGCACAATGGGGGGGAATAGATATCTTAGTTGCTAATGCGGGCATTTTATTTACCCGCACAGTGGAAACAGCTACTAATGATGACTGGGATAAAATTTTAGGTGTCAATCTCAAAGGCTATGCTTTCTGTGCTAAATATGCAGTTCCATCAATGCGAAAACGCGGTGGAGGAGCGATCGTCAATATAGCCTCTATTAGTTCCTTTGTCGCTCAACCGGAATTCTTTCTCTACAATGCCACCAAAGGAGCAGTGTTACAGTTAACTCGTTGTCTAGCCTTAGATTTAGCTGTTGATAATATCAGAGTTAATTGTGTTTGTCCTGGCCCGATTGATACACCAATGGTAGATCAATTCATTAAGGATCATGGTTTAAATCCAGAAGAATTTCATCAGCAAATGTCCCAATCAACCATACTGCGGCGTATGGGAAAACCGCAAGAAGTGGCAGAAGCAATTGTATTTTTAGTTTCTGACAAAGCCTCCTATATTACAGCTACACCGTTAATGGTAGATGGTGGTTATGTGGCGATTTGAGTGAAGAGGGGCAGAGGGGCAGGAGAGACGCGGGGACGCGGGGACACGGAGACGCGGAGAAAAAAGACGCGGGGACACGGGGACACGGGGATGCGGTGACAAAGAAGATTCTCTTCTCTCCCCTCTTATTTCTCCCCTCTCCCCTCTCCGTTTCTCCCCTCTCCCCTCCCCGTGTCTTCCTCATCTTCCTTATCTCTTCGTCCCCGCGTCTTTTCTTTCCCAATCAAATCCCCTATTCCCCAAAGCGATAACCTTTACCGTAAACTGTGTGGATTAACTGAGTTTCTTTACCGACTTCTACCTTGCGTCGTAAAAGACGAATTAACGCGGCAATCACATTACTAGCAGGTTGCTCATCTTCTGACCAAAGATGCTGTAATATTTGGGTGTGAGTTAATAGTTGCCCTGCGTGTTCCATGAAATATTGCAATAGCTGACATTCTTTTTGAGATAATTCGATTACTCTACCTTGACGATAGGCGACTTGATTTTCAGTATCTAGTTCTAAATCAGCTACTAATAACCTCAGCGTTGCGCTAGATTGAGTTTCTGTACCAACCCGACGCAGTAAGGCGCGGACTCTGGCTAATAACTCTCGTAATTCAAAGGGTTTAACTAAATAATCATCTGCACCAGCATCTAAACCTGTGACGCGATCGTCCAAAGTATCTTTAGCTGTCAGGAATAAAACAGGTGTAACTTTTCCTTGTTGGCGTAATTGTTGACAAATCTCTAAACCCGTTTTTCCGGGTAGCATCCAATCTAAAATTAGTAAGTCATAACTACCAGCTTGCGCCATTCTGCTACCACTTGCGCCATCATAAGTAGTATCTACACTGTAACCCTCACGAGTTAACACCCGACTTAGAGGATCAGTGAGTTCGATTTCATCATCAACTAATAAAATTCTCATCCTACTTTTGGTCAGCAAATGGCGATATTCTCAATATATAATCAATTGCCAACCAGCCAAGGACAATCAAAAAAATAATGCTGACCGTTGCACTACCAAAAGGGGAACTACTTAAACATAGCATCCGGCTACTACAAGCTGTAGGACTAGATTTTAGTGGTTTTTTAGAATCGGGAAACCGCCAATTACAAATTCCTGACACTAGCGGACAGGCTAAAGGTTTACTGGTACGGGCGCAAGATGTACCTGTGTATGTAGAATATGGTCAGGCACAATTAGGGATCGTGGGTTATGATGTCCTACGGGAAAAAAAGCCGCAAGTTGCCCAGTTAGTAGATTTGCAATTTGGCTATTGTCGGATGTCGGTAGCAGTTAAAGCTTCAAGTCCCTACAAATCACCGAGCGATTTACCTGCTCATGGTAGAGTTGCTTCTAAATATGTCAATTGTGCTAGAGATTATTTCCAAAGCTTAGATTTACCCGTAGAAATTGTTCCCTTGTATGGTTCTGTGGAATTGGGGCCAATTACAGGAATGTCGGAAGCAATTGTAGATTTGGTTTCTACCGGACGGACTCTGCGTGAGAATGGTCTGATTGAAATTGCAACTTTATACGATAGCACAGCGCGGTTAATTGCCCACCCTTTAAGTTACCGCTTGAATACAGGAAATTTACACGAGTTAGTGGAAAAAATGCGGACAGCAGTCTTAAGTCCTGTCTAATGTCAGCATTTAGCTATCAGCGATCAGCGATCGGCAAAAAAGAAAACCCCCGCAGACTACATAATTCTATCTTCATCATGCTGACTTCTGGTAGCTAAATGCTGATTCTCTTTAATTCTCAATTTTCAGTCCTGATGAGGATTGTAATTGATAGTTTTCCAGAACTAAACGCCATACACAATAAAAGAAATATTCATAATTACCCCCCAAAATTCATCAATTCTCAGTTGACCATTTTCAATTTTAGGTGTACCTATACCTCTGAAAATGCGATTAATTCTATTCTTATGATACCAGTAAATTAAATCTTTAAACAAGATACAATGAGCTTGGGAATTGCCATATAATTCATGATTTATTTGTGAAAGTAAAATCCAATTAGCATTAGGCTTATGATGATGTGCATTATGATAGCCATAGTTGAGGAAAAGCCAATTGAGCCAGTAATATTTAAGGCTAATTAATGAAGAAAAAGTATTTTTCTGCTCATAATTTTTCTCTAGTTTAGGAATTGCTGAACCTTGGGGAATAATCTTGAAAGTATGGTGGTAGCAATCATAAACCCTCAATATATTTATCATTGCTGTATGGGCGCAAAATATATATAATAAGCTCCAAGGATGGATCAAGAAAAGACAAGCAAAAAATAGAGAGCGACAAATAAAGACAGTTACTATCCTGACGCGCAAATGTTGATATTTTGCTTCAATTAGTGGTACAGTGAGCGATCGCCATCGGGAAATAAAGCTAAGAACAGGAATATAACAAAATTCTAAGGCTACAATAAGGGCTTGCAGAATCGACGGTAAACTCAATGTCCAGGTAGTAATGGAAAAACCATCATAGCCTACTTTATTATGATGGTGGTCGATATGCTGTTGTTTTAGTAATTTAAAAGAAACATAACTAGCACCATTAATTCCTGACATTAATACACCAAACCAATAGTTGAATTTAGGCTGATGAAAAATAGTATCATGCATAAATTCATGGGAGAGTAAAGCCGCTAAAATACTGGTGTGGCTAATTAATATTATGCCTAATAAATTAAGCCAAATCTGATGAGATAAAACTAAATACAATCCTAAAACATGACCGATGAGCGTATAAATAATCATAATAGTATTGATTAATACTCTATATTTCATGATTGTTTGTCGCTCAATCTTTTTTAGTTGGTTAGTAGCATTAGGTTTGGATATAGAGGTATTATCTATGCCAGCTATCTTAAAAAAAGAATCCTCTTCGATGTTCATATTCAATGATTAATAATTTATTTGAGTTAAAAAAGGGGATTGAGATAATTATCTCACTAAATAATTACCAATTAATTTGCTTTTTATTTGTACAAAGACTTTCGTGTTAAATTTTCAAGCGCTGTTGCTACACACTCTAATTATCTGAATTAAGGTCTAATTTAACAACCGCAAATTTACTATAAGAATATTAACGGATATAATGTTATTTAATTGATGTTCTATGGTTAGTTTATTAATATAATTTTCCTATGTAGTGTTACGCAGACACAATCTAAATATTGCTAATTTTATACTAAACTTGTGTAATTTGTGAACTTATACGAACACAAGCAAGTTCACAATTCTCATGGGACTACTATACTTATTTAAGTGTTAACAGTTGCACAAATAGAACAAATAGCTAGAGTATAATTATGACTCTCAAGGAAATTATTTAGCGATCGCCTCTTTCTTCTCCTGTAAACAATCAAGTAGATAAGTAAATTTTGCTATATTGTTAGATAAACTTAATAAAACATAATGTTAAAGAAAATAAATATTTTTTAAGTAAAATCAATGCTATCCCATCAAAATGATCAAGAATCAGCAAGATTGGCAGCTTTGCACCAGTATCAAATTCTCGATACTGAACCAGAAGCAGCCTATGATAATCTTGCTCAGTTAGCAGCCTTCATCTGTCGTACACCCATTGCTTTAGTCAATTTTATTGATCAGAATCGTCAATGGTTTAAAGCAAAAATTGGTTTAGAACCCACAGAAATGCCCAGGAATGTGGGTTTATCTTACCTTTGCTGTGAGAAACGAGATTTAGTAGTAGTTAGTGATACCTTAGCCGATGCTAAATTAGCCCAAAATCCAGTAGTCGTTTCCTATCCTTACATCAGATTTTATGCTGGTGTACCATTAATTACTCCTCAAGGACATATTCTCGGTACTCTGTGCGTCATTGACCAAGTACCAAGAGAAATTAGTCAGGAACAAATGCAGGCACTAAGGGCATTAAGTCGATTAGTGATAGACCAGCTAGAATTAAGGCGTAATGTAGCAGATGTGGCGAGGATTACTGAAGAATTAATGCTGCAAGAGCAAACAGCCCGCGCCGCCTCAGAAGCAGCCAGAAATCGCATTGCCAATATTTTAGCTAGTATCACTGATGGATTTGTGGCCCTTGACCAAAATTGGCGATTTACTTATGTCAATCCTCAAGCAGAAAAGTTGCTGCAAAAAAAACAAGATCAGCTTTTAGATCACAATCTTTGGCAAGTATTTCCTGACCTGATCAATACGCAATTTTTTCATGAATCCTATCGAGCAATCAATTTACAGATTAGTAGAGAATTTGAATATTTTTATCCCCCGCTAAATTCCTCTTTCAAAATCCATATCTATCCAGCAAAAGAAGGTTTATCTATTTATTTTCAGGACATTACTGAGAAGAAAAAAACAGCAGCAGCATTACGGGAGAGTGAACAACGTTGGCAGTTAGCCCTCCAGGGTAATAATGATGGAATTTGGGATTGGAATGTACAAAATAATGAGGTCTTTTTCTCCCAAAGATGGAAGGAAATGTTGGGTTATCAGGACGATGAAATTAGTAATCATTTAGATGATTGGAAACAGCGAGTTCATCCTGATGATTTACCTTGGGTATGGCAAGCTATAGAAGACCATTTACAACAAAAAACGCCGTTCTATGCAACTGAACATCGTGTTAGGTGTAAAGATGGTAGTTACAAATGGATTTTAGACCGAGGGAAGGCTTTGTGGAATGAATTAGGAAAAACTGTTCGCATGGTTGGTTCTCATACAGATATTACTGAGCGGAAACGGGCAGAAGAAGAATTAATCAGACAAAATAAAAGAGCGCGACTTTTTGCCGAAATTACCCTGAAAATTAGAGAAAGTCTGCACGTAGAAGAAATTCTCCCCACGGCTGTAACAGAGGTGCAAAAGCTTTTACAGGCTGACCGAGTATTAATTTTTCGCATCTTAGCTGATGGTTCCGGTGCAGTAATACAAGAGGCTGTTTTGCCTGAATGGCCAGCTATTTTAGGACAAAATATTTTAGACCCTTGCTTTCGAGAAGAATATATAGAACAATATCGCCAAGGCAGAATTAGTTCTATTGTTGATATTGACCAAGCAAATATTGCTCCTTGTTATCAAGATTTACTCCAGCGATGCCAGGTTAAAGCTAACTTGGTAGTACCAATTTTAGTGAGAGAGAATTTATGGGGATTAATTATAGCTCATCAATGTGCTGGTCCCCGGAACTGGACTAGCTTTGAAATGGAAATATTACAACAATTAGCTAATCAAATAGGTATAGGTATTTACCAAGCCCAGTTATTAGAACAAGAAACCCAGCAAAGCCAAGAATTAGCTCGTTCTAATGCAGAATTAGAACAATTTGCCTATGTGGCTTCCCATGATTTACAAGAACCATTACGAATGGTGACAAGTTACTTACAATTATTAGAGCGCAGATATAAGGATAAATTAGATGCCTCAGCAGATAAATTTATTGCTTATGCTGTAGATGGGGCGCACAGAATGCAAATTTTGATTCAAGACTTGTTAAACTATTCCCGTGTGAGTACACGCGCCCAACCCTTTGAGTTAGTTGATAGTCATCAGACTTTAAAAGTTGCGATCGCCAATTTAAAAGTGGCAATCGAAGAAAGTAATGCTATCATCACCTATGATCCTCTCCCCCAAGTTATAGCTGACCCCACTCAACTTACCCAAGTCTGGCAAAACTTAATTGGTAACGCCATTAAATTCCGTGGGGAAGAAGTGCCAATCATTCATATTGGTGTGACAAATATAAATGAAGAAACCAAGCAAGCCAATACTTGGCTATTCTGGGTGAAAGATAATGGAATTGGCATAGATCCTCAATATACTGACCGGATTTTCGTAATTTTTCAACGTTTACACAACAGAACTAGATATCCCGGTACTGGAATTGGTCTGGCAATTTGTAAGAAAATTATAGAACGTCATGGTGGTTCTATCTGGGTTGAGTCAGAACTAGGTCGAGGTTCAACTTTCTACTTTACAATTCCAGATAATGGTAATAAGCAGTCTTGAACATGCTCAGAGAAATTATGCCGATCGAGGTTTTGCTAGTCGAAGATAACCCTGGTGATGTGGAGCTGACGCGCATCGCTCTAGAAGATAGCAAAATCTCAATCAATCTCAATGTGGTAGAGGATGGGGTAGAGGCCATAGCCTATTTGCGGAAACAAGATCAGTATGCCCAAGTCCCCCATCCTGATATTGTGTTGCTAGACTTGAATTTACCCAAAAAGGACGGGCGCGAAGTATTAGCAGAAATCAAGGCTGATGCTGAACTAAAGCGGATTCCGGTAGTCGTGCTGACAACTTCCCAAGCACAAGAGGACATCATGGAAGCTTACACTTTAGCTGCTAATTGCTATATTACAAAACCTGTAGACTTTGATCAGTTCGTTAAAATTGTACAATCCATTGAAAATTTTTGGTTTGCGATCGTCAAACTGCCGCCGGAGTGAGGTAAATGGCAGGAGAAATTATCAAAATCTTATTAGTAGAAGATAACCCCGGAGACATCTTACTTTTACAAGAATCTTTCACAGATGTCCCCACCGTCGCAATTGAGTTAACACCTGTAGAAACACTAGCAGAAACCTTGGCATTTCTATCTAAAGATATTTTTGATGTGATTTTATTAGACCTCTCTCTCCCAGACAGTCAAGGGTGGGATACCTTTATCAGAACCCATCGTCATGCCAAAGCCACGCCAATTATCGTCTTGACCGGGATAGACGATGAAACCTTAGCAATTAAGGCTATGCAAGAAGGAGCGCAAGATTATTTAGTCAAGGGGCAAGTAACTGGTGATTTACTGGTACGCTCGATGCGTTATGCTATTGAACGCCAACGGGCAGAAGAAGCACTGCGTCAAAGCGAAGAACGATTTCGGGTAGCCTTAAAAAACTCCCCCATTTTTGTCTACAGTCAAGACCAAGAACTACGTTATACCTGGGTTTATAATCCCTTCTCAGGATTAACCCCAGAGCAAATGTTAGGTAAAAAAGATGCAGACATAATTTCTGATGCTGATGCTCAACGTCTAGGCAAGATTAAACGCAGTGTGTTAACTAGCTGCATTGGTACAAGAGAGGAAGTAACAATTACCACCCCCCAAGGTACTCGCTATTACGATCTGACAGTAGAACCTCTGCGAAATGAGTCTCAAGAAGTAGTGGGGATAACTTGCGCCAGCATAGATATTAGTGAACACAAGCTGGCAGAACAAAAAATTCATGAACAAGCAGCATTATTAGATATTACGACTGATGCTATTTGTGTTAGGGACTTAAATCATCAAATTCTGTTTTGGAATAAAGGTGCAGAAAATCTCTATGGCTGGCCAATCGATGAAGCATTGGGAAAAAATGCCAGTGAATTGTTTTATCAAGGAGAAATTTTACCAGACGAAATTGAAGTCGCACTGTTAAATGTCATTAGTAAAGGTCAGTGGCAAGGTGAACTAACCAAATATACAAAATCTGGGAAAGAAATTATTGTCTCTAGTCGTTGGAGTTTAGTATGTGATGAGCAGGGACGACCAAAATCTATCTTGAGTGTCGATAGAGATATTACCGAAAAGAAGCATTTAGAAGCTCAATTATTTCGCATCCAACGCCTAGAAAGTATTGGGACTTTAGCCAGTGGAATTGCCCACGACCTCAACAATATTTTGACACCGATATTAGCCGGGGCGCAATTATTAGCATTAAAATTTCCGCGTACAGATGCCCGGACTAAACAACTATTAGAGATTTTAGAACTCAATGCGAAGAGGGGATCAGATTTAGTCAAACAAGTGTTATCTTTTGCGCGGGGTGTGCAAGGTAAACCCATTACTCTACAACTTAAACACTTAATTTTAGAAATTGGTAAAATTCTCAAAGAGACATTTCCTAAATCCATTGAAGTGTCTATTGATATACCCCAAGATTTATGGATGGTGTCTGGTGACAGTACCCAACTGCATCAAGTGCTGATGAATCTCTGCGTAAATGCTCGTGATGCCATGCCTAATGGGGGAACCTTGCAAATTTGGGCAGAAAACCTGTTGATTGATGAAAATTACGCCCGAATGAATTTGGAAGCGAAAACAGGGCCTTACATTGTAGTCACAGTGGCAGATACGGGAACTGGGATTCCTGGAGAAATTTTAGATCGCATTTTTGAGCCATTTTTTACCACTAAAGAAGTAGGCCAAGGAACGGGGTTAGGGCTGTCTACTGCTTTGGGGATAGTTAAAAGTCATGGTGGTTTTGTCAATGTTTACAGCGAGGTAGGCAAAGGTACACAATTTAAGATGTACTTGCCAGCAGTGGCGGGTGTGGAAACCCTTAGTAATGAAAAAGTTATACCTTTGACGGGGAATGGAGAATTAATTTTAGTGGTAGATGATGAGCCAGCGATTCAGGAGATTACTAGGGAATCTTTAGAAACTAATAATTATCAGGTTTTAACGGCTAATGATGGGATTGAGGCGATCGCTCTCTATGCTCAACAAATGAACAATATTGCTGCTGTACTGATGGATCTCATGTTACCATCACTTGACGGCATAACTGCTATCCGTACTCTGAAGAAAATTAATCCTGATGTAAAAATTATTGCGACTTGTGGTTTAATGTCCAACGATAAGCTAACAGCGATCGCAGAATTCGGTGTCAATAAATTTTTATCCAAACCTTACACTGTAAATGAACTATTGTTGACTTTACAGAAAGAAATTCATTAACCGGGATGTGGGAGAACCACCTACGGCACTGGCTCTCCTACGCCCTTTTATTTGCCTATTTTCGCACTTTTAATCCTCTATGAGCATCTACCCATCTCAGCTTAAATCCCCATCAGCAAAACGTCGCCAATCCAATGATTGGCGGTTATTTTTACGTTTATTACCCTATGGGCGACGCCATAGGCAACTTTTGACGTTATCCATCTGCTTACTAATTCCCATTGCTGTAGCTAATGTAATTCAACCTTTATTAGTCGGACAGGCAATTGCCCTAATTCGTCAAGAACCAAGCATTTTTGACGTTTTTCAAAGCCTGTCTTTGTTGCACAATTCAGGAGTTATTCCCGCATTAAGTCGTCAAGAACCAAGCATTTTTAATTTTCTAAGTAACCTGTCTTCATGGCAAGGTTTGGGAGTTATTCAAGCATTATTATTAGTAGCAATTACTATCCGCCTGACATTAACAGGTGTGCAGGGTTATTTGGTGCAGAAACTCGGACAGCGCATCACAGCTGATATTCGTGAGGATTTATTTCTGCACGTCACATCTTTAGCAGTCAGATTTTTTGACCGTACACCTATAGGTAAATTGATTACCAGACTAACTAGCGACGTGGAAAGTTTAGGAGATGTGTTTTCCACTGGTGCGATCGGTATTGTCTCAGACTTAGCTTACCTGCTGATAGCCGCTAGTTTTATGTTTTTGCTTCAGTGGCAACTTGCTTGTTTATTACTATTGATAATTTTGCCTAGTGCTTGGTTAATTACTTACTTCCAGAAAAAATACCGACAAGCAAATTATAAAGCACGGGAAGAACTATCCAAACTTAATTCTCAACTCCAAGAAAACATCGTAGGAATTAATATTGTTCAATTATTTCGCCGAGAAAAATTCAATGCGGAATTATTCCGAGCTACCAACAAAAACTATATCAAAGAAATAGATACTACTATTTGGTATGATTCTGCTGTTTCCGCGACTTTGGAATGGGTAGCCTTAGTTGCTGTTGCAGCAGTATTATGGATTGGTGGTTGGTTGTTGTTAGGAAATAAGTTAACTTTTGGGGTAGTAACAACATTTGTTTTATATTCTCAGCAGTTATTTGAACCTTTAAAGAATTTCGCCGAAAAATTTACAGTAATCCAATCGGGATTTACGGCTATTGAACGGGTAACAGAGATTCTAGAAGAACCAATTGAAATCCGCGATCGCTCTGATTCTCCAGCCTCTATCTTATCTTTTCAATCTAATTATCTCAATCAAGTCGTAGCTAATCTGGAAAACCAAAATTTTGCCCCCACTCCAGAACTAGGAGAAATCAAATTTGAACATGTTTGGTTTGCTTATAAAGATGATGATTATGTGATCAAAGACTTAGATTTTACCATTCAGCCAGGGGAAAAAATCGCTTTAGTCGGACCCACAGGTGCAGGTAAAAGTTCTATTATCCGCTTGTTATGTCGTCTTTATGAACCCTCCCAAGGACGCATCCTCATAGATGGAGTAGATATCCGCGACATTCCCCAAGCAGAACTCCGCCGCTACATGACCGTGATTTTACAAGAAGCCTTCTTATTTTCTGGAGATGTGAAAAGTAATATTACTTTAGGCGATGACTACACATTTACAGAAATTCAGCAAGCATCTGTCAAAACTAATGTTGACCAATTTATTAATCAATTACCCCAAGGTTATGATACTCAATTGCGAGAAAGAGGGACAAACATTTCCAGTGGACAAAAACAACTTTTAGCCTTTGCTCGTGCAGCCATTCGTAATCCTCAAATTTTAGTTTTAGACGAAGCCACAGCTAGTTTAGATGTAGGTACAGAAGCCTTAGTACAAGAAGCATTAAATAAACTTATGGTCAAACGTACCGCCATTATTATAGCTCACCGTCTATCTACAATTCGCAATGTAGACCGAATTTTTGTCCTCAAACGTGGTGAATTAATTGAACAAGGTAGCCATGAGGAATTATTACAGCAAGGCGGATTTTACGCTACATTACACAACTTACAAATGTTAGGAACTTAAAATGTTGAAGATTAATTCAGAAATCGAAATTAAGAAGTCAGAATAAATTAGGTATGTGTAGGTGGGCATTTCTGCGTTATATTCTGAATCAAAGCAGAAAATGGTAGAAAATAACCACCCCACCTATCTTTTAGCAGTCAAATCGGCATCCTATATTCACATCTAAATTAATTACCGCACTGAAAAACCCTATCATATTGATTGAACAGACGTATTGTGATGCAGTGTGTGATGCTCACCAAAATAACCCGAAAATGGGGAGCGATAGCGGCCTGGTGATCAGTTCTATAAATAGCCATAAAAAGTAATTTTACTTAAAGCTTAGTATAAATTTTAATTGGCTAAATACATTTTTCAAATTTACGTTACATTTAAACATAATAACCATGTAACGTTAAGAAATATTCAACGAATGCTGATTAAAACCCCTAGCTGGTCTAATATCAAAGACTCAGTAACCAAAAAAATACTTTTAGGCAATGAACCGGATGCTGAGTTAATAGCCATTCTGACTATCTATTTTGTTCAAGGTCTATTATTGTTATCGCGCCTAGCCGTTAGCTTTTTTCTCAAAGATGACTTGCAGCTAAGTCCAGTTGAAATGTCTGCGCTTCTAGGAGTCAGTTCTATACCTTGGATGATTAAGCCTCTATATGGCTTTATCTCCGATAGTTTACCGCTATTCGGCTATCACAGAAGACCATACCTCATATTAAGCGGAATATTAGGCACTGTTAGTTGGGTAAGTTTTGCAACAATAGTTCATACTAGCTGGGAGGCTACAGTAGCGATGATTCTTAGTTCCCTCTCTGTAGCTATCAGTGATGTCATTGCTGATTCTATAGTAGTTGAACGCACAAGATCCGAATCAACGGCTAAGATAGGTTCCCTACAATCTCTGTGTTGGAGTAGTACAGCTATTGGTAATTTGGTAACGGCTTACATTATTGGGTTACTTTTACAAAATTTTAGCACCCGCACAGTATTCCTGATTATCGCTTTATTTCCACTCATCGTTTCATTTATAGCTTGGTTAATTGCTGAACAACCCATCAGCCAAGATGTCAAAAAAAGCAAGAATACCAAACATCAACTCGGACAACTACGTCAAGCCATTACTCAAAAAGCAATTTTGCTCCCAACACTATTTATATTTATTTGGCGCTCAACCCCAAATTCTGAATCAGCTTTTTTCTATTTCACAACCAATGAATTGCACTTTGATCCAGAATTTTTAGGACGGGTAAGTCTAGTCACTAGTTTTGCTAGTTTAGTCGGAGTTTGGATTTTTCAACGCTTTCTCAAAACAATTCGCTTCAGAGTAATTTTTACTTGGGGTATTGTCATTTCAACAGTTCTAGGAATGACAAATTTGCTGTTAGTCACTCACACCAACAGACTCTTAGGAATAGATGACCACTGGTTTAGTCTGGGTGACAGTTTGATTATCAGCGTCATTGGACAAGTGGTATTCATGCCAGTGTTAGTATTAGCAACTAGGCTGTGTCCCCCTGGAATAGAAGCAACATTCTTTGCCTTGTTTATGTCGATGTGTAACTTCTCAAATACGGTAGCCTATGAATTTGGTGCAATGATCATGCATTGGTTGGGAATCACTGAAAACAACTTTGATTCTCTATGGCTATTAATCACCATTGCTAACTTGAGTAATCTGTTGCCAATGTTATTTATTAACTGGCTACCAGAAGTAGAAATGGAAGATGAGATCATGAAATTATCAGCCGCTTCCGATAGTAATCAATTAAATATGTCTGATGTCATGCCTAAATTGGAAATACAAGAAGTAGAATCAAAAGTTTTGGAATAATACAGCAGTTTGCATGAAATCGAGGTACACAACTTAAATCTGAAAGCCAGATATACAACCTGTTTTACTTCTGATTCCTGAGTTCTGAATTCTGAATTCTGCTGTAAACAGCAGCGCAAAAAAATTCCCACCCTGGTCAATACCAAGATGGGAAATAAAAATACCTAGATTAGATTATTTATTTGCTTTCAGTGAAATCTGCATCAATCACATCATCACCGCCACCGGAGGAGGAACTAGAACTAGCACCACCATCTTGAGGCGCATCACTGGGAGCAGCACCACCAGCTTGTTGATAAATGTTGCTACCTACAGCAAACAATGCTTGTTGCAATTCTGGTGTGAGCTTCTTAATTTGCTCATCATCTTCCTTAGCTACAGCGTCACGTAATTCTTTAATCAAGCCTTCAATCTTAGTTTTATCAGCTGCGGGTACTTTATCACCCAATTCTTGCAACTGTTTCTCAGCTTGATAAGCTAAAGAATCAGCCTGGTTCTTACGCTCGATTTTTTCCCGACGTTCTTTGTCAGAAGAAGCGTTTTGTTCAGCTTCCCGCACCATACGTTCTACATCATTCTTATCTAAGGTAGAAGCACCAGTGATGCTAATAGATTGTTCCTTACCAGTACCTTTGTCTTTAGCAGTAACGTTGAGAATACCGTTAGCGTCAATGTCAAAGGTAACTTCAATTTGGGGAACGCCACGAGGTGCGGGGGGAATACCATCTAAGCGGAAGGTTCCCAAGCTCTTGTTATCGTTAGCAAATTCCCGCTCACCTTGGAGGACATGAATTTCTACGTTAGTTTGACCATCAACGGCGGTGGAGAATACCTCTGATTTTTTGGTGGGAATGGTGGTGTTGCGAGGAATAATCTTGGTCATTACTCCACCTAATGTTTCTACACCCAAGGATAGAGGTGTAACGTCTAATAATAAGATACCTGTAACATCACCTGCTAATACACCTGCTTGGATAGCCGCACCAACTGCTACTACTTCATCAGGGTTAACGCTTTGATTGGGTTCTTTACCCAGTGCTCGTTTTACTAACTCTTGAACGGCAGGAATACGAGTAGAACCACCAACTAATACAACTTCATCAATATCACTCTTGCTGAGTTTAGCATCCTTGAGAGCGTTTTCTACAGGGATACGGCAGCGATCGATCAAGTCGGAGCAGAGTTCTTCAAATTTAGCGCGAGTTAAGGTAGTATCTAGGTGTTTGGGTCCGTCTTGGGTAGCCGTGATAAACGGCAAGTTGATTTCTGCTTGGGTAACGCTAGAAAGTTCAATTTTGGCTTTTTCTGCTGCTTCAGTCAAACGTTGTAAGGCTTGTCTGTCTTTGCGGAGGTCGATACCTTCTGTTTTCTTGAACTGTTCAGCTAAGAAATCAACTATTTTTTTATCGAAGTCATCACCACCCAAGTGGGTATCGCCAGAGGTTGCTAATACTTCAAATACACCATCGCCTACTTCTAGCACGGATACGTCAAATGTACCACCACCCAAGTCAAATACTAGAATGGTTTCATTACTCTTTTTATCAAAACCGTAGGCTAGAGAAGCAGCAGTAGGTTCGTTAATAATCCGTAAAACTTCAATACCAGCAATTTTACCAGCGTCTTTAGTAGCTTGACGTTGAGAGTCGTTGAAGTAAGCAGGAACAGTAATTACAGCTTGGGTAACAGTTTCGCCCAAATATTTACTAGCGTCTTCTACTAATTTACGCAGAACTTTAGCAGAAATTTCTTCAGGAGCAAATTGCTTGCCAGCGCCAGGGGAATCTAGCTTAACGTTACCACCACTGCTCAAGACTTTATAAGAAACTTCAGTGGTTTCTTTGGTAACTTCGTCGTAACGACGACCGATGAAGCGTTTAACGGAATAAAAGGTATTTTCGGGGTTCATCACCGCTTGGCGTTTAGCGATTTGACCAACCAGAGTATCGCCATTTTTCGCAAAAGCTACTACAGATGGTGTTGTCCGAAAGCCTTCTGCGTTAGCGATTACTGTGGGTTTACCACCTTCCATAACTGCTACGCAGGAGTTAGTCGTACCTAAGTCAATTCCAACTACTTTTCCCATTGTCGGTGCTGGCTCCGTTTATGTCTACAAATGAATTAAAGGGAATATAAAGAACTAAAGTTTTGAACCAACTGATTGCTAGAAGCAGTCAGTTCAGCATTATCTAGCTATCTTGGGACGAGATCCCAAAGCCACTCTGATATATATACTGAAGCTCAGTAGCTAGTCCATGAAGGGTGGTTTCCCGAACCTTACACCGGACGGTTGAGTTTAAAAATACATCTAGTTGGTTCATAGATGAGTGAGCTTTCACTCTGTCTAATTTATGAGAATTAATACTTTTAGGAATTGGGGTGAACCGTAATTGTGTAGTGGTGTTTGCCGTCTGGTGGTCTATGATGTAAAGTCAGGGGATGTAAAAAGCAAGCAGTAAGTGCCTTACCCCTGCGAAGAAACAAGCTAGGCGTAGCGTCCTGTAGGGAAAGAGTGCATTTTTTTCAGTATTTGTCAAGATAAGAAATAATCCCTGGTGGCAGTTTGTCTGTTGAAGGTAAAGGTTGATGAAAAGTCCAAATTTGAGCAATTCAGGCTTTGAGGAAATTGACCATACAGCTGACTGGGCTTATCGCGTTTGGGGACAAAATTTAACTGAGTTGTTTATCCAAGCAGCGATCGCACTTTATGCTTTAGCTGATGTCCAGTTAACCTCAAAGTCCTCAATTAAGCGGAAAATTCAACTCCAGGGGGTTGACCATGTCAGCCTATTGGTGGCTTGGTTAAATGAACTTTTGTATTTACATGAAAGTGAAAACTTAGCCTTTAACCAATTTCAAATCCTCCATCTCGATTCACACTCTCTAGAGGTAGAAGTCTCAGGCACTCATGTACAGAATTGGCAGAAATTCATTAAAGCAGTCACTTATCACAATCTCTCGATTCAGCAAACCGCGAAAGGTTTGGAAGCTACATTAGTATTAGATGTTTAAATTGGTCATTGGTCATTAGTCATTAGTCATTAGTTAATCCCCCGATGATTAATTATTACCAAGTCCTCAAATTTAGGAGGGGATATGGTCAATAAACAAGATTTTCGTCGTATTAGTGATTATTTGTGGGAAATTCCTACTTCTTTTCATCCAGATATGCAAGTCCCCGTCTGGATTTTTGCCGATGAGGAAATTCTCGAAGATGCTTTAGGAGATTTATCAATAACTCAAGCCATTAATGTTGCCCGTTTACCTGGGTTAGTAGGTCATGTAATCGTTATGCCTGATGTTCATCAAGGTTATGGAATGCCGATTGGTGGGGTGATGGCAGCACGAGTACCAGGGGGAATTATCTCACCAGGTGCAGTTGGTTATGACATTAATTGTGGTGTACGTGTTTTAGCATCAACAATTGAGTATGAGAATGCTAAACCTGATTTGAGTAACTTAGCAAGCGTCCTCTATCGTAATTGTCCTAGCGGTGTGGGAGAAAAAGGCAGTGTCCCCCTGACAAGTGAAGAATTAGATCAAATATGTCAGCAGGGCGCTGGTTGGGCATTAACTCAGGGGTATGCTGAAGCGGAGGATTTACAACGCACGGAAGAATTCGGATGTCTGGAAGGTGCAGACCCAGAGGCGGCTAGTAAGCGAGCAAAGGAGCGGGGTAAAGGTCAATTAGGAACTTTGGGGGCGGGTAATCACTTCCTAGAGGTAGATGTGGTGGAAGAAGTTTTTGACCAAGAAGCGGCGGAAGTGATGGGTCTGCACAAAGGTTGTTTAGCGGTGCAAATTCATTGCGGTTCCCGTGGCTTTGGACATCAAATCTGCACTGATTATGTACAAGACTTGCAATTTGCCGTCATCCGCTATGGGATTGATTTACCAGACCGGGAATTGGTTTGTGCGCCAATTGAATCACCAGAAGGACGGGCTTATTTAGCAGCGATGAAATCAGCCGCTAACTATGCCTTTGCTAATCGTCAGGTTTTGGCATGGCACACACGGCGGAGTTTTCAGGAGGTGTTCGGCAAAGAAAATTCTCAACTACGCCAAGTTTACGATATTGCTCACAATATGGGGAAAATTGAAACCCA
>DATGXQ010000527.1:0-20099 GCA_035298905.1 Nostocaceae cyanobacterium
AGTAGTAGGATGCGTCCCTCGACTCATCAGTTACCCAGTGCTAAGTCCTGATACAAAATCATTTACACATCAACGTCAATGATTTACAAGGATGAAAACTAAACATCAACGTCCATCAGCGTCCATCAGCGTTCAATAATCTCTCTGTTTGATTGGGTAATTAATTTTGGTACTCAATACAAAAATTTAGGCTTGCAAAGAAACAGAGTCCAGTATGCTTAGTCGAGTTCAAACCTTGAATCAATATACTCAGTCAGAAGATTTGATCAGTTTTATCTATTGACTAGCTCTCAAAAATCTGTTATGCTGACTTTGACAAGGAAGAACTATCGCAAAATAATTAAGTTACTCAGAATAAAATTACCATCGTTTCAGTAAGTCCTAATATCGTCAAATACCGGACAAAATACAGCAGTCATCTCAACTCAAAAAGTAGTATTTTCCTGTGAGTAACAAAAACCTCGCTAAACATCGCTAAACAATTTTCATAAACTGCGATAATTTAGTAAAAGCTTTTGGAGTAATCCGCGTACCGTGAGGCACACGGGAACGTACCCGCATTTGGGTCAATGCTTGGGTATTTATCCGTAATCCTCGGTTAGATGTAAACTGTAAGACCTATAAACAGGGAAACCTCAAAACGGCAAGTTTAACCCAAGAATCCCTTCCCGTAAAGGATTGGGAATGTCACAAGAAATAAAAAAAAGCTTTGGCAACTGATATTAGGTGAACTATGGCACAAAGAACTAGGTTGGGAGATATTCTTAGACCCTTAAACGCTGAGTATGGTAAAGTAGCTCCGGGTTGGGGAACTACACCTGTAATGGCTGTCTTTATGCTGCTATTTTTTGTATTTCTGCTGATTATTCTGCAACTTTACAACAAAACTCTGTTAATTCAGGATGTAAGCGTCGATTGGCGCAGTTTAGGCAGATAAATCTAATACATCTATTCAGTCAGGGTGAACAGATGTTCGCCCCTGCACCCGGCTTGTCCGGGTTTTTTTGTCATTTGTCCGTGGTTAGCCATTAGTTGCTATGAACGGCTAATTTATTTATTAGACTGAGTATGTGAGTTTTTGTGGCGGTTGGAGTCTACAGGAGGCGCAAAATGAATATATTTGGTATTGGGTTGCCAGAAATGGCTGTAATTATGGTGGTAGCCCTGTTAATATTTGGCCCGAAAAAGCTACCAGAAATTGGCCGGAGTCTAGGGAAAACTATTCGCAGTTTTCAAGAAGCTTCTAATGAGTTTCAAAATGAGTTTAAACGAGAAGCAGAACAGATAGAGCAAGCTGTGAAAACTACGGCAGAAATTGAACCAAAGCAAATAGAGGCTGTAAAACAACCCTCAGATACCGCAGGTTCTTCTTCGGCTAGTTAGGTGTAAGCGTAACAAACATGACACAAGCTGCTTCACAACCAGCTTTGGTAATTCCCCAGCTACTTGTCGGGTTGGGGAATCCTGAGCCTAAATATGACCAAACTCGCCACAATATCGGCTTTGCGGCTATAGACGCTCTTTCTCGCGCTTGGCAAATTCCTCTAGCAGAAAATCGTAAGTTTCAGGCAGAGTTCGGTGAAGGTGTAGCCCCTGTTGGGTGCAAAGTCCGCTTGCTGAAGCCTTTGACTTATATGAATCGTTCGGGACAAGCCATTCAAGCGGTGACAAGTTGGTATAAATTACCGCCTGAATCGGTTTTGGTGATTTATGATGATCTAGATTTACCTCTAGGTAAAACTCGCCTACGTTTATCTGGTTCGGCTGGTGGGCATAATGGCATGAAGAGTGCGATCGCTCATCTTAGTTCCCAAAACTTCCCGCGTCTACGCATCGGTATCGGTAAGCCCAAAAATGCTGCTAATAACGATAATTCCGATACAGTCTCCTACGTTTTAGGTCGCTTCTCTGCTACTGAAAATCAAGTTATGTCTTCAGTGTTAGATTTTGTAGTTGAGTGTATCGAACTCAGCTTGAAGCAGGGAGTAGAAAAAGCCATGAATCGCTGTAACAGTCGTAGTTTCGACCCTGCTGAATCTTAATTCTCAATTCTCAGTCTTGAATTTTGAATTTCTTAAGTCTTGGTTGATGGGCAGCTTTTTTGCTTGCTCCATCCAACCAAGTTACACTTCTGAGTTGATCCTGCACATAGCTAGGGAAATCTTTCCGCGCCCTGTTGGGGCATGGTGTATCTTGAATCTTTACAAGAATAATGGCAAATAGCCCTTACTCATTGCCGTTGACATTTTTCAGCAAGACTAGCGCTGTAACAAACTCAGTTTATTTAAAACGACGCTTACGTCTAGCTGCTACTGCTTTACGTTTCCGTTTTTCTAATGGGGTTTCAAAATGCCGATGATATTTCACATCAGCTAATATACCAGCTTTGGAAACTTGGCGTTTAAACCGACGCAGTGCTGAATCTATTCCTTCGTTTTCTCCTAGAACCACTTGGGTCATTCTGACTCTATCCTCAATTTATCGATAATTCCCATTGTAATATTAGCCTCAATCTTAGCAAAATACCTTTGACTGAAAAGATCAAGATGGGATTTACTGAAGCTAGTAAGTTGATAAGGCAGTGCGGTGAGTCTCATCCTCTTCGCTACGTGAATGGGAACTGGTGATGATCTGCTAATACCGTTTCACTTTAAGTTTGATACAGATAGGCAGAGGGGAGAGGGGAGACGCGGGGAGGGGAGAAGAAAAAGAGCAGAATATCTGTATCTTTCATTTAGTGAAATGGTATAAACTCTTGGCAGTCTCCTGACTGGTTAGGGTAGTGACCTGATTAGTGCTTGTCTTAGGTCTTTTGTCTATTTACCCAGCAAGATGCAGGTAATATGCTTATTTGAATTTCTCATTTTGACCAATTTTTAGGTGTAAATAAAAATCATACCAAATCCTCATTTGAAACCCCACTTTTGCCCTAACGACTGGAAGTCGCAGCACTTTCCGCTAAGTCCGCCTACGCGGACTAATTTATAAGGGGGTAAGAAAACAAGATTTGGTATTACCTACCCTGGAAGGCGGGTGAGATTTTTCTAACTGGGTGGTGTTCCTTCTTCTACAGGACGAATAATTGCGGGTGCGGGTGTGACTTCTGATGTAAAAATTCCTTCTAATGCTTGTTCTAAGGTTTGTGCCATGATAATTTTGTTTTCATAAACTACAACTATTCTTACTAATGTGGGTAAACTATTTTGGGTAGCTTCTAAATAAATTGGTTCGACGTATAACAAAGATTTCTCAATAGGAATTACTAATAAATTTCCTTGAATTACCCTAGAACCTTGGCGATTCCAAAGAGAGATTTGTTGCGATATAACAGGGTCTTGATTAATTCTGGCTTCGATTTGTTCTGTGCCATAAACTAAACGTTCTTTAGGAAAATTATATAGTAATAATTTACCGTAATTCTCACCATCGGATCTAGCTGCTAACCAAGCAATTAAATTTGTACGTTGTTTGGGTGTATATGGTAGAAGTAAAATAAATTCTTCAAAGGGAACATTTGGCAAACTGGTGGTTAAATAATATGGCTGTACTTGTTGGGGTTTATCGCCATAAATTTCATTGGGAATTTGCCACAGGTCTTCTCGGTTGTAAAATACTTGGGGGTCGGTCATGTGGTAAACCATTAACCGCTCAGATTGAATTTTAAAGAAGTCTATAGGATAGCGGATATGGCTGCGGAGAGTTACAGGCATACTTTTTAATGGTTTAAACATTTGCGGGAAAATGTTTGACCAAGCAGTAATTAAGGGATCTGTGTTATCAGCAATGTAAAATCTAACTGTGCCATTATAAGCGTCAATTACTGCTTTGACAGAATTACGAATATAGTTAATTCCATCTTGACCTGTATCTGAATAAGGATAACGATCGCTCGTCGTATAACCATCTATCATCCAGTACAAATAATTTTTAGTGCCGGGAAAATCTGGGTTAGCGTCGGCTACAACTAAATAAGGGTCACTATCAAATTTGATAAAAGGTGCGATCGCCTGTAAGCGGTGAGTGATATTTCGGCGATACAATACCCTAGTCTCTGGGAGAAAATCTCTAGTAAACAGCATTTGCCAATCTTTTAAATACATAGCAAATAGCCACTTACGCCAAGAGTTGCCGATTTCTACTCCTCCTAATCCATCATAAGTATTGTAAACATTTTCACTGCCACTAGGATAATCTAACTCTCTGGCTATTGTCCCAGTCATGACATAAGTATTAGTAATTTCCCCATAATAAATGCGCGGTTGTCCAATGGGAATACTTTCACGAATGGCAGGACTAGAAGTAGTTAAGGTGCTACTATTGCCGCTAATATCTTTGACAAAATATTCCGGTAAACCACCAGGTGCAACGGTATTCACTGGACTCATAGTAAAACCAAAACCATGAGTGTAAATTAAGTTGCGGTTTACCCAGGTTTTCGCTTGCTGTGGTACAGCGTTATAGTCTAATTCTCGCGCAGCAATCAACACCTGACGCTTTTCAGGATTGGGTGTAGTTTTGATGGTGTAGCGATCGACATCGACATTCGGGAAGCGATAATAGGGACGAATTTGTTGTAATTGGCGATTAGTCTGTAATAATGGTTGCTCATCCCAAAGGCGAATATTGCGAACAGTTAGCTGGTTTGCTTGTAAGTCAGCTTTGGTTAATGTCCCTTTGGGGTTAAAGACTATAGCATCAATAGCATCTAAGCCAAAAGCTTGGCGAGTTAAGGCTATAGTATGTTGGATGTATGGTTGTTCTCGTTGTAGTTCATTTGGCTGAACAATAAAATTCTGCACGGTTGTGGGAATGATCAACCCACCTATCACCACTAAACCAAGATAAACACCAAAGCTGTAAATTACTAATTGCTGATCTCTTGTTTTCGGTTGCCAAAATACAGTCCGCCACAATAGGTAAATGGCGATCGCTACTGCTAAAATACCAAGTATGATATTTGCTGGTAACTGTGCCTTAACATCGGTATAACTAGCACCAAAACTCACCCCACGAGGAGAGTAAACCAGTTCATAACAACTTAGCCAATAATTGAAAGCTATTACCAACATCAACAAACCACTTAACCCAGATAAATGGCGTTGTTGCGATGGTGAAAAGCCTGGAAAGAACCCTTGACTCAGACTATCACCAGATAACAGATAGGTGAGGATAACAGCCGCAAAGCTAAATAAACATAAACAGGTGAGCCAAAATCCCAAAATTTCCCACACCGGCAGGGAAAAAATATAAAAACTGATATCTTGACCAAAAAGAGGCTCGGACTGGTGAAAGGGGATAGAGTGGAAAAACAGCAATACTTTTGGCCAATTTTCCGCCAACATCCAGCCAAAACCCAGAATAAACAGAATAGCGATCGCCCAAAGTAGAAATTGAGGATAAAGTAAAATAGCGATCGCTACCGCCACAACCGCACCTAAATACCAACCTTGAGCAATAATTCTCCTGCAAAGCTGCCAAATTATCTCCGGTCGAAATAAAGCTGGAACAGTCAGACTTGCTTGATTAATCCCTCCATGCCAATAAGTTACAGCCACTTCCCCAAAGTAAGCCACCATTAACCCCAGCAATAAGCTGAAACTGCAAGTTAACAATAGCAATAACCGCCATTTCATCGGAAAGTAGGAAAAAACAGGCGAAGAATTGATATTGATTTTGTTATACTGTGGACTGAGGAATTGAGTCAGCTTCCTACTCAGTTGAGTATCTTTCATTCTGGCTGGTTCACTTTTCAGCCACGGGGGGTATTTGCAGCGTTGTGCGATCAGCAGATTTCCCAACAAATAGACAGCACTCACACTAACAATAAGTAGCCACAAAGCACCTTGAGTTAGTAATCTCGTCAAAAATACTGGCAGATAATCAACTTCTTGAAACCAAAAAATCTCTGCACCCAGACGAGAAGCCAAATCTAGGACAAACCATAAACCCAAACAAAATATTAATACTCTCAAGCGCGATCGCCAAAACATTCTGGTTGATCAAATCCTGACTCACTCCTGTGGAGAGTATAGCAACCGGATTAGCCGGCAGCGCATCACCAAATTGAGCGAAAAAGAAAAATAATATACCTTTCAGCTTAACTAAACATAGGGTATCATTGGCATCTAGTTCTAGGTTTAGTTTATTTTCCCAATTCTCAGCCAAATTTCCTGAAATAATGCTACCAACGATCACCGCCTCCCCGCGTCTTGTCAGTTGTAGCAATTTGGCAGGAAAATAGTATAACTCCTTACCCTCCTACTCTAAATCTATCACTCCCTGCTCAAGTTCTCTTTGTAACTAGTAATTATGCTCACCAGCGTTGATCGGTTATTATTTGTCCGGCGAGTTCCTATCTTCAAGGAATTGCGGGATGATTTTATAGTCAGACTGGCTTCAGTGATGAATGAGCTATCCTATCCGGCTAATTACTCCATTTTCAAACAAGGAGAAGAGGGGCGATCGCTTTATATTATCGTTTCTGGTCGTGTCAAAGTCCATATTGGCGATACGAAACTGGCAGAAATCGAACAGGGCAAATACTTTGGAGAAATGGCAGTATTTGATACACAACCCCGTTCCGCTTCCGCTACCACCATCGAACCCTGTGAATGTTTGGAACTCACCCAAGAACAGCTTTATGATGCCATTGAAGAAACACCAGAAATAGCAGTAAATATTATTCGTGAGTTATCCCGTCTGATTCGCAGACTCAACGACAGTATTAATACTAACCATTCTGGTAATAATTCTAAAAGCAATTGAACAAGCAAACAAGAATCAAAGAGGCTATAAATAGCACTTCCACACAACTCTAGTCTTTTACTTCAAAGCATTTCTCCGACAATTATTTTTTACATAAAACCTGACGAAACTGCTGTTACGTAATAGTCACACCTCATCAATGGGGATTATTTTTCATCATTACAGAATTTTAAATTAGTTTAAATTCTCTAAATTTTCCTTTTCATATGGGAAATACTCTCTTTTCAAGACTTCATGAAATTAAATTAAAAATTCTTACATCATCTATAAATTTAAACATTCAATAGCAATTAAGTTTTACAATACTACGAATATTACAAGTGATATTTAGCAATAAACCTGAAACATTACTCTATTAGCATAACCAAAACCGGAGTATCCAGCAAATGTATACTACACAAAATAAAAAATATCCTACTTCTATCAACAGTTCTCACACAGCAGAACCAAATCGATTTGCACAACCGAAATTTGTTGTACAACCGCAATCAGAACCAGCACAGCCATCAGTAGAAACGGAAAATAATCAACAAACTAATTCCCCATTTCCACCATTATCATTATTTACAAATCGTCCTGCACCAGCCCCACCACCGCGAGTACAAATGAAACTTAACCTGAATCGGTTAGCAAAGCAGCAGGAAGGAAATTCAACACCCCAAATTAGTACAGCTTCACACCAAATTATCCAAAGAGATCCAGAAAAACCAAAAGCACCAAATAAGAAAAAGAAAGAAGCCGAACCAACACCAGAAGAAGAACTGCAACTAGCACAAAAAATCGTAGCAGACATTAAAAACGGTGGTTTAACAGTTGCCGTTTACGCTGCTAGTAATGTAGGTTCTGTAGCAGAATTTCAAAGACAAGCTAACCAATTTGCTGCCGATCATCTAGCATTAGGAGTTAATGGTGGGAGAGTTCGTCAAGGTGAAAAAGCAGCCATGCAAATGGAAGATGACATACCTTCCAGATTATCAGCCTTAAGTGTAAGTGTCGGTCAATTATTAGATAAATTCCCTGAGTTAACTGGAGGAAAATGTCTTGTAGTTCCTATTAAAACCTTAGCCATTTTTACTCATGGAGAACCATATACCTTACAAGCTTCTGGTAAAGGTGGTTGGATTTCATCATTAGAAAAATGGGTATCAGGAATTACACCTTATCTTGCTCCCAGTCCTCAGATTTTAATGTATGCTTGTAGCACTGCTGGGACACCAGACGAAAAGCATAGTAAGCGCACCAATGGTTTACCCTTTGCAGACGCTGTACGTCTAGAAATGCAAAAACAACTAAAAGTCCGATATGGGGAAAATGCTAATGTAGATCCAGAAGTTTGGGGTCATACTAATGCAGGTCATACCACAGCCAATAATAGATTAAAAGGATTTGGTGGTGCAGCTGGTGGAGGGACAGGTTTACTCGACACAGTTACTGCAAAAATTACGGAATTAGCACTAACTAATGTTGGTGGAGATCCGCTAAATGAAAATCAACTGAAAAAATTGCAAGAAGCAGCTAAAAAGTCTACAGCCAGAATTTTACAAGCCGAAACAGGTACTAAAGACCCCACCAATGCTTATATTCGAGAAGTTCCTTTAATTGGTATTAGTCGAGTTTGGGAACAAATCAGTACAAAAGATGAACCTAATTTTGCAGATTTAGGCTTATCAACAGATACAAATGAACGTTTAGGATTAGCTTTAGCCCAATTCCGTAAACGTTTTGATGTGGAATTACCTAAATTAGAAAATGAAATTAAGATATTGCAGAAACCACCAGCACCGAAAAAGCCAGCCACATCGAAAAAATAATTAGATTTTCAATAATAATTCAGGAGTCAGAAGTCAGGAATCAGAATCATGATCAAACCAAGAATAGATAGTAGTGATATTTTTTGATCATCGTCCAACTTGAACTGAAAAATCTATTTAGTCCTGAATACTTACTGTTTTTACCTCTTTTCATTGCGAAGAGAGGTAAAATTTTTATAACTTTTACTCACTGTGCTTTGACAGTTCAAAATCAAGACATTTTTGGATAAATCGTTGGGGAATTTCTACACTTTCACCCCAATGTTGATGAATGTATGAAGCATGAAGATTAGGAAGTAAAGACCAACCTTCAAAACCTGTATTTTCTTCACAATCAAAACGGTAAGTATCAAATAAGGGTTGATGTGAATTAGTGATTAGTTTAGAGCGATGAAATTCATGCCCAAAAACATTTTCACCTGTATTTAATAATAAGCTATTTTGTAAAGTTACAGCTCGACGATAACCTAAAGTTAGGCGATTTCCCATTTGAGCATCTGTAGGTAAAATACCGACCATTGGCCAAGATTTACCTTCAAAATCAATTACTTTTTCACATAAATACATCAATCCACCACATTCCGCAATGGTGGGCATTCCTGCAAGAATAGCGTTTTTTATTGCTTTTAAAGTATTAGTCTTTTCTGCTAATTCAGCAGCAAAAACTTCAGGAAATCCACCACCAAAGTACAATCCTTGGATATTTTCTGGTAATTGCTTATCTTGTAAAGGACTCCAAAAAACTAATTCTGCGCCTAATTTTTGTAATAAATCTAAGTTATCTTGATAGTAGAAATTAAAAGCCCGATCGCTTGCTACGGCTATTCTCACTTTAGGGATTGGTGATTGATGATTAGTGATTAGGGATTGGGAAGATGATTTGAGTAAGGGTAATAACTGCGACCAATCAAAGCAAGAATCGCCCAAATCTGCTAAATGCTGGATAACACTATCTAGTTCTGGTAGTTCACCGATGGGGACTAAACCTAAATGGCGATCGCGGATGGTAATATTGTCTTCTCGCCGTAAAACGCCCAAAACAGGCAATTGTAAGGATTCTAGGGCATTTTTGAGTAAAGATAAATGGCGATCGCTTCCCACCCGATTTAACACCACACCAGCAATATTAATTCGAGGATCAAAAGAACGATAACCGTGCGCGATCGCAGCAACAGAAGCAGACAACCGACTACAATCAATTACCAATAATACAGGCACATTTAACAACCGTGCAACGTGTGCTGTACTTCCAAAATCTGGGTATTGACCATGAGGAAAATCACCTTCCCTGTGTCCCACCCCATCAAACAAACCCATCACCCCCTCAATCAAAGCATAATCACAACCTTGGGAATGACGGCTAAAACACCCTTGTACATAACTTTCCGAAGTCAACACCACATCTAAATTTCGACAAGGACGACCAGTTACATAGCGATGAAACATTGGGTCAATAAAATCTGGCCCCACCTTAAAAGATTGCACCACCCCACCACGACGACACAAAGACGCTAAAAGGGAGAGAGTCACCGTAGTTTTCCCCACCCCGCTACGTTCTCCAGCGATAACTAAAGCCATTGCTAATTAATCTTAATTTCATTCCTCTTTTCACTATAAACTCTCATGATTTACAGTTTGTAGGGGTTTAGCAATGCTAAACCCGCAGTGCTTAAGTTTTCAGTTTGTACATCATTTACTTGCAAACTGCGGTATCTGGAATAATTACGGTGCGTGAAAGTGTCCCCAATATCACTTACTGTTTGTGTTATCTTCCTTATCCTGCTCATTTTGGTCTTTTGACTTAACCCGAAGCATCTTTAGCACAACACTGAGAACTGTATCAGCAGACTTTTCCACAGCCCAAACCACCAAAGAACTGAGTATTAGCATTAGAATGGTATCCATATAACAGCTTTGAACTCTACACTTACAGCATCGCTGAGATAGCTGGAAACGTGGTCAGAGTAAGTGTTTGACTTACTGTAAAAGTTGTCAAATTTGTCAAAGCTAGTGCATCAGTTACAACATCCAGTCAAAGTTAAATAGGTTTATGGCCAGAAAATCACTTAAAGCATCTTTCGTTGGTATTCAACAATTAAAAGCAACTCTGAAAAAGAAAAAATGGTCAAAAACCTATTTAGCGGGTGTAGTGGGTTGTTCTCGTGCAACAATTTCTGCATTTTTTAACTCAAAATCAATTAACTATGATGATTTTATAAAAGCCTGTTCTGAGTTAGGCTTGAATTGGGAAGACATAGCCGAAACAGAAACAGCAGAGGAAGAAAAAGACAGCAACATTAATATTGATGTCCTAGTTCAAGAAGTACGGGAACTGATAAAACCCCTCATTCAAGAACGCTGCGGTACAATGCGGGTGCTAGACATGACCCACCCCATCGGCTTGAATGACATTTACACCAACGTCAATATATTAGAGAGAATTACTGGAAGACGACAACTAAAAATAGAGGAATTATTACAAAATTGTACTAGCGAAGATTTTGCACACTTTGGACTAGCTACAATTAAAGAAAAAAGAATACCAGCACTAAAAGCAGTTGAGAAATATTCAAAACTGATGATTTTGGGTAAACCGGGAGCAGGTAAAACCACATTTTTGAAATATTTAGCAATGCAATGTATTGAGGGAAAGTTTCAAGCTGATCATGTTCCCTTTTTTGTTACGCTTAAAGATTTTGCAGAAGCTGAAAACAAGCCAGGACTACTAAAATATATTAGTGATGATGCATTCAAACACTTTTCACCCAAGAATAAAATTCTAAAAGAACAGTTTATTAATTATGTCGATGAAGTAATCAATCATGGAAAAGCTTTGATTTTACTTGATGGTTTAGACGAAGTTAGAGACGAAGATAATAAACGAGTATTAAAAGAAATTCGAGATTTTTCTGAGCGATACCTCAATAATCACTTTGTTACCACTTGCCGGATAGCAGCTAGAGAATATACATTTGAGAAATTTACAGAAGTAGAAGTTGCTGATTTTGATGATCAACAAATCGAAACATTTGCAAATAAATGGTTTAAAAATAAAGTTGTTAAACCTGAAAACTTTATTAAACGAATCAAAGAAAACTACCGTATAAAGGAACTAGCTACAAGTCCCTTATTACTAACTTTACTTTGTTTAGCATTTGAGGAATCAGGTGATTTTCCTGCAAATCGTTCTGAATTATACAAAGAAGGTTTAGACGCACTTCTAAAAAAATGGGATGCAAAACGCGGAATACAACGCGACCAAATTTATAAAAAGCTATCTGTTCAAAGAAAAGAAGATTTACTGAGCAAAATTGCTCTGGCTACTTTTGAGCGTGGTGATTATTTTTTTAAACAGAACATAGCAGAACAATACATTACAGAATACATTCGTAATTTACCTGGTGCAAATACAGAGGAAGAGGCTTTGCAGTTAGATAGCGAGGAAATTTTACGCTCAATAGAACATCATCATGGTTTATTGGTAGCAAGAGCAAAAGGAATTTACTCATTTTCTCATTTGACATTTCATGAATATTTTACCGCTAGAGAATTTGTATTTGTTCAACAGTCATCAAAAGAAGCCCTGAAAAGTTTAGTTAACCATATATTGGAAAAGCGATGGCTAGAAGTATTTTTATTAGCGGTTGGAATGTCACCAAATGCAGATATTTTATTATTATTGATGAAAAATACTATTGATTCACTTATAAGTGCTGATGAAAAAATACAGAATTTTTTAAATTGGGTAAATCATAAATCAATTTCTGTTGAATGTCATAATAAACTGGTAGCTATTAAAGCTTTTTATTTTGACCTTGCACTTGCTCCTCCTGAAATGCACTGTCCTGATCTACAGTTTAACCCTATTCTTTCCTTTGGTCTTGATTCAACGTTTATTTTTGACGCAGAATTAGAAAATTTACCTGCTGATTTGGCTATTGATTACTGCTTTTTTGTAAATTTGACACTTGCAGTTAATGGTTATTTAGAAACTGATTTTATTGTTCCAGAGATACCAAATATTGATATAAGTTGCTATTTATTAGAAGAATTAAAAATACTCGAACAAAAAATTTTATCTATTTTAAACCCTGAACAACAGGAAGAATTAGAAGATTGGATTTTAAAATACAGAAAAGTTTTAATTAAGTTTCGCAATATTGGTTATGATTGGCAATTTACAAATGATGATAAAAAATTACTTAAACAATATCATGATGCTAATTTAACACTTGTTAGATGCCTCAATAGTGATTGCTATGTTAGCCGTGAAGTGAGACAGTATATAGAAGAAACTTTATTATTACCCATCGAAGAAATAGAAAAAGTTAAAGCCAAATATCCTACAATCTTTCCCAACTCCAACCAACACTAAATTTGTACAGACTCAAATTATATTCACCCAACTCATACAACCAACCCTGAAAAATTAAGCCCAACCCCCCACAACAAAGCCAAACTAAACTAAAATAGAAATAAGAAACCCCCTCATCTCAACTCACGAGTATAAAAACTCTAACTGAGACGCTAGAAACATCTTCAGGAACAAAAACGACAACCGCACGTCTAGAAGACTCCAACCTGCTATCACTTGACGCATATTAGCAAAATACCGAGTTTACGGAACAATTGCATGTATACCGCGTCATCTAAGCTTCCAACTCTGCGTAAAATATTATTTCACAACTGAAAAAACCTCAGAAACTAACTCAGTAAATCCCCGTCATCACGTATATAACTCTTCTTTCACTATTATCTTACTATGTCTAAAATTCTTCGTTGGAAATCCGGTACAGCTGCATTCATGGCTTTAGCTATTACTACCTGTGCAGCTACCCCTTTCATTACTTTCGCTCCCGCTCAAGCACAGTATAGACTAAATCAATCTCGTACTGTCACCATTCCTTCTAATGTTACTTTCCCGGTAACTTATGAAAAAGAGAAAGTAATTGTTAGTCCTGGTGAAACTATACCCCTAACACTGCAAATTGCTGATGATATTGTCGATAGTCGCAGAAATGTTTTAATTCCTGTCAATACTGAAATTGTCGGTGAACTACGACCCGTTAACGTTAGCACTAGAGTTAATAGCACTGGAAAAGGTGTACGGTTTGTAGCTAAAGAAATAGTTTTTCCTTCTGGTCAACGTCAGACAATTAATGCTACTTCTCAAACTATTACCAAAACTGAAAAAATTTCCAAGGGTACTGATACTGGGCAAATTTTAACTGATGCTGCTATTGGTGCTGGTGCAGCTAGTGTAATTTCCCTAATTACAGGTAACAAGAAAATCGAACTGCTCGAAGTTTTGGGTGGTGGTGCTGCTGGTGCTTTAGCCAGCGTACTATTAAGGAAAAATCAAGCCGAAGTCTATGTTCTCAGACCAGAACAAGATTTAGATATCACACTTACTTCCGGTTTAACAATAGCTCGTAACTAGACTTAACTTAATTAAGTCGTGAATTTAATTAACTTTACAAAGCGATCGCCTCTTTCTCAATTTCAGGCGATCGCTTGATTTTTGTCACTCGGTAGCTCACGCTATCTCTATTACTAAATACCTACACCCATAGACAGAATAATTATATTATGGCAATATTTCCAGGTAAAACTATTTACTCAAGACAGAAAACACTGGGAACTACTCAAAGGCAAAATTGTCTAAGTAGTTAAATGAAAAAAATAAATTACTTAGTAGAGGAGTAAAAAATCAATGTTTACTTTAAATCGTTGGCAAGCTAAAACCGCAGCTTTTTTAGCAATTAGTGTTACCGCTAGCACTGTCACCCCTTTAATCACAATTAATCCCTCTTTTGCTCAAACTTCTTTTTCTGATGTTCAATCTAATTATTGGGCGGCTCAATTTATTCAAGAATTATCACAACGGGGTGTAATTGCCGGTTTTCCTGATGGCACTTTCCGTCCCGAAGAACCAGTTACTCGCGCCCAATTTGCGGCGATGATTAATAAAGCTTTTCTCAAGTCGGCGCAACGGCAGCCAATTAATTTTAGTGATGTTCCTAGTAATTATTGGGGATATAGTGCCATTCAAAAAGCCTATACCATCGGTTTTCTATCTGGCTATCCAGGTAATACCTTTAGACCAAACGAAGCTATTCCTCGCCAACAAGTTTTAGTTTCTTTGGCTAATGGTTTAGAATATGCCCCTGCTGGTAACGTAGAAACTACCTTGCAATACTATAACGATGCTGCTAACATAGCTGGCTACGCCCGTAGTCCGATCGCCGCAGCAACAGAAAAGCAAATTGTTGTTAATTATCCTAATCTTAAATTCCTCAATCCTACTTCTACCGCCACTAGAGCGCAAGTAGCAGCTTTTATCTATCAAGCACTAGTTAGTAATAACCAAGCAGCAGCCATAAATTCACCTTATATTGTGGCTTTACAACCTACTCAACCAGTGCAGACTTCTGTAACTATTCCTCAAGGAACTGTCATTCCTATCAGATATGAAAAAGCAGAAAAAATTCTAGTCACAAAAGAAGAAACTGCACCTTTAACTTTAACTACATCCCAAAATGTAATTACTCAAGATGGAACGATTGTAATTCCTGCTGGTAGTCAAGTCATTGGTGAACTGAAACCATCGCAGGGCGGTTCTCAATTTGTAGCCCAAAAATTAGTTTTAGCTTCTGGTCAGGAGTATAACATTAGTGCTACTTCTAACGTAATTACTAAAACGGAAACTGTCAGCAAAGGTTCTAGTACTGCATCAATTATTAGAAATACTGTCTTAGGTGCGGGTGCAGCCGCAGCAGTTTCAGCCGTTACAGGCGATCGCGCTGTGGCTACTGAAGAAGTTTTAGGTGGTGCTGGTATCGGTGCTTTAATTGGTTTATTCTTTGGTAAGAGTAGCGTTGATTTAATCGCCATTGAACCTAATACCGATTTGCAACTGACGATTAATGAGAATGTAGTTATTTCTCTGAGATAGTAATGAGAATGTAGAGGCGTTCTAGGTCACGTCTCTACTCATTTAGAGCCTTTGGTAGCCAAATAATAAAAGTAGTACCTGGGGAATTTTTGTCAGAAATTTCCGACTTAATGGCAGGACTGAAAACTTCAATTTTACCCTGCATTTGTTCAATTAACTGAATAGCGATCGCTATACCTAAGCCAGTACCAGGAATTTCTGTCTGGGCTTGCACACCCCGGTAATGTCTCTCTCCTAAATGTTGTAAATCTTCTTCTGGGATGCCAGGGCCAGTGTCACTAATTGATACACCTTGAAAATTGGCTTTTTCCTGTCCTGCCTGCACTAGAATTTTTCCCCCAGCAGGTGTATATTTAAGAGCATTATCAATAATATTGCTTAACGCTTCTGTTAAGGCTTTAATATTCACCTTCACTAAGGATAAGTTAGCAGGAATTCGCGTGATTAATTGCAGATTCCTTTCTTGAGCGATCGCCTGAGCAGATAATAATAATGGGTTCAATATATCAGCTAATAAATAATCGCTTACCTGCTCTCCTGTTCCCGGTAATAATAACTGTGGTTTTGAATTGTTTTGCTCAATTATCTCCTCTGCTGGTAAGGAAAGCGGCACTAAATCAGCTTGAGTTAAATCAATTACTTCATCAAATTTTTGTAACAATTCTTGTAGGCGATCGCTCTCTCGCACAATACTACTAGCCACTTCCCGGTTCGGATCTGGTAGTTTGAGCCGCTTTAAAAGTAACTTCCCAAAAGTCCGCATTGCTGTGAGCGGATTGCGAAACTGGTGCAACAGATTATCAAAAAGATCCCTTTGTTCCTCTTGCAAAATTTGCTGCTGTTGCAATTGCTGCTCCAACCAAGCTCTTCTTTGATCTATAATGCAAGCGATCGCTAAAGTTTGGGCGATGCGCTGGATTTCTCCTTGCTCCCGATCGCTCCAAGCCCGATCTTCTCTGCCTGTCACTAGTAAACCCATCATCACCCCCTCATAAATTAGCGGTAACACCAGTTGATTACCATTTAGCCGATAATCTTCTGCATCTGTACTGCTATTCTCTGGAGTTGAGTCACTAGAAACGGCTACGGCAGTTAACCATCTGCCTTGATGATCAGGTAATGTTAAACTTCCTGTCGCCTCAATAGGCTGCTCTTCATGCCTTAAGGCTACTGTCTCTGGATAAACCACCACAGGAATCAACTGCGCCTCACCAGAAGACGTTTTCACCAACTCTTGTGTTAGGTAAACAACGCTCAAAGACGCTCCTAACCCTTGGGTTAGCAACGCCATTTGCTCTCGACACAGAGCAATAAAGTCAGAACTGGCAGAAATTAACATTATGTTTCGCTCTAGCTCAGGATTAGGATTCTTAAGGGAAAATTAAGTAAGTGCTGAGTTTTTCCCCTTCTTATTAATAAAGCTTAACTAAGTCTGCTCAGTCTTGGTTGGCTCTCCAGGATTACATTCTTAGCTAGACCGGATTCCCACCAATTGTAAAATATTTCTGTAGTTGTATCAAAAGGTTAAAAACCATTGATTTTTTGAACTAGAACTTATATAATTACGACGGATTTTGTAGCTATCACTACAATCTATAGCTTGAAAGAGGAGGACAATAGGTTGGCAAGAAGACGCAAGAGGAAAAGTCGTCGTCGCCAAGAAGGACGACGGATTTTAGAGCATGTGCCTCAATATAGCATCGAGAGCGGCGAAGATAAACCTGTGACAGCAGCAAGGAAATTTATTCAAGCTGAAGGGATATTGCCACCCGCACTACTACTTGTAAAACGTAACGAACATACCACAGACCGTTACTTCTGGGCAGAAAAGGGACTGTTTGGCGCTCAATACGTAGAAGAGAATCATTTCTTGTTCCCCAGCCTTAGAGTTTTAGAAGCTCCTACAGGTCAAGAACCTGTGGCTGCTGGTAGTCGGTGAACTGTAAATGTTTATCTCCCGCAAGTGGTCTGTTAAGTTCTGACTGTAACTATTAACTGGCAAAATTGCACAGTTTATGCAAAAATTCCACTTTTTTTAACTTTGTAGCTAAATTTGCCAGTCAGAGATATCTAAAATGGGTTGGAAAATCAACTTTTTTGTCCGCCTACTGGTGATGATGAGTTGATTTTGACCAAAAGAATGGGATACAAGCCCCGTCCTTTTAGGGCGGCTTTGTTCTAAAATTTGAGTATAGTCGCCATAGGGCATTGGGAGACTTTAAACGGACATGGAGGGATGATAAGACCACTTATGTGGCACACCCCAGTGAAGTGTCAAGGAATCCTCGCTCCTTTAGGACGAGGAGGTATGTCAAAACACTGCTACAACAGGGAGTAGCTACGGAGCCAAGCGCAGCCCGAAGCTCTAGTGAGGTTGCGCTCTAGCTCTAGGTAACTTGGATTACCTTCAATTATTTAGCATTTTTTAACTAGTGCAGACGGTTTCTATCGTTTGGCAATTTTTACTAAGTAGATTTTGAATTTTGGCTAATCTCCGGCCAAAATCCAAAATCTATCACCTGGTTATTTGTCCATCTTTAACTGTAGTGTTTTTTGTAACTCACTCAGTTCATCCCGATGGGCAGTTACAATAATCCTGCTTGGTGATTGTTCTTCACTCAGACTGGGTTGAATCTTGAGTGACACCCTCTCCAGCCTTCCAGCCTTTTGCCAATAAAACCAGCCACTTAAAGGTGAAAGCAACACCAGCCCAATAAAAAACGGACTTGAGCTAGGAAACAGCAGCGATAAAACCAGTGATAAACAAATCAGTCCAGTAAAAGCCAAAAAGGTTAAAAATATAGCTAAAAACCAACTTGGCCTGACAAATCCTTCAAATGTCACCTGGTTTTGCTCTGGGTCGAGTGCTACCACCCGATAAGACCGGGAGCGAAAATACTCCTTGAGTTGGGTCATCAAAGAAGCTTCTTCTTGTTCAGACACCAGTTGTGCTGTTTCTGTGCGATCTTTAGTTGAGGCACGAATAAAGAAAAATAACCCCACTGACAACAATATAGTCAGCAGAAATGTAGATGGCAAAATAGCAGTATCCATAACTTGTTAATGCTTGATGAGAGGAGACTTGCTCATGATTTGTCAGTTTGTCTTCTTAATATACTCTTGCCACAGATGAGCTAGATGTATTGCTTGGACTTGCCATTTTAGACAGATTTGGTACATCCGTCTGGGCCGTCCCCGTCCGTGGTTTTTCTTCCAATACCCAGTGATGGCTTTTTGTTCTTCCAGAAACTTAACCGCATTGTAAAGTACAGTGTCCGAAAGTCGATAACGGGGGTGTTCAGTTTCTAGGCGATCAATTAACTCACTTCCGTAAGACTCACCTTGTATTAAGACATGCAGTATATAACAAACAGCTAACTCTTGACACAGGTAATTTGGCGGAGGATTTTCAAAAAACTTATATATATCCTCTAGTTTCATGGTTAGTAAATAGTTAAAAATGCTGTAAGTTAAGATATGTAAAGTTATTAACTTGTATATAATTTAACATTGTTAACGATTAGACATATAGAGTTACCAGTTGTTAGTGAATGAGAGGTTAATCAAGCAGTAAATCACAGCCTACATCTTAAATTAGAAGTGGGGAGCGATCGCTGCTCTTGGGAGTATTAAGCATATATGCCTCAATCCCAACTCTGGGATATGAGATGAGGAGCAATAAGATAATAGATTTGCTACTGCCTTGGTATTAAGGAATGCCAAGCTAGTGATAATTGCTGAAGCTTTATATGCCATCGAATAAATTTTACAAGTAAAATGCCCCATTGTCTGTAAAAGTTAGATCAATACTTCGTAGAAAGGCAATTTATGGGAACTCAGCCAAACAAATCGGTAGAGAAAAACGGCTGTATTTTGAGCCAAGGCATATACCTAGAGGCTTTCACTTTTCTCCCTATTTTTTGTAAACTAATCAAGCGCCCAGCAAATTGGTGATCTGTATGTCACAATACCCCGACACTCCATCCTCAGCTTCTAATCTTAGGGCGATCGCTCTGTTGTTTCGCCGTTTAGGTTGGATTAGTTTCTGGACTCAGTTAGTATTAGGTGTAATTTCTGGAGTTATTGTACTGCTATTTGCCTTCTTTAGCCAAGGATCGAGAGCTGGCAATCCCAATAATAATCCGGGAACTGGGTTTGGTGTCTTTCTGGCAGTGTGTGGACTGTTGGTACTCGGTGCGGGCATGTACATAGCCTTTCGTTACACCAAAATCGGTCAACAGTTATTATCCTCTAATCCCACTAACCGCCCACGGAAACTAGAAACAGTGCAAGTATTACGCCTGGGTGTGTGGATTAATTTATCAGGAATTTTAGTCACCTTAATTGGGGCGCAGGCGATCGTTGGTACATTAGTAGCCAGGGCAATTTCCCCCCAAGCTAATGCTACACAATTTTTTGATCCAACCCGCGTAATTAGCGGCTTAGACATGCTCGTAGTCCAGGCAAATACCAACACCGTCCTAGCTCATTTTTGCGGCACAGTTGCTTCCCTGTGGTTGCTGAATAAAATTACTCGACCTTAGAAAGAGGTGGGGTGATAGGGAGGG
>DATGXQ010000528.1:0-2010 GCA_035298905.1 Nostocaceae cyanobacterium
GTCTCCCCTCTCCTTGCGGAGACGCTACGCGAACACCGCGTCTCCCCTCTCCCCTCCCCGTGTCTCCGTGTCCCTGCGTCAGAGCCTCTTTTTTCCCATAGCCCTGATTAACTTAAACCTAGATAATCCTGTAAAGCTTGACGCATATCTTCTACAGGTACTTCTGATTGCTGTAACCAAATTTTTAAGGCTGCTGCACCTTGTTGGACTAACATTTCTAAACCATCGATCGCTATTGCTCCCTGTTTTGCTGCTAGTTGTAAAAATTTTGTCGGTTGAGGAATGTAAATCAAATCATAGGCGATCGCCCCTTGGGGAAGATATGCCAAATCTTCTTCACTTATTGGTGATACTTCCACATGGGGATACATGCCTACAGGTGTAGTATTTACCAGTAAATCAGCTTGGGCAATTAATTTTGGCAGTTCTTCCCATCTATGCACTTGAAACTTCTCACTCAAAGGGGAATTTTGCCAACTTTGCCGAAATTGAGTTAACTTCTGTAGATTTCGCCCCACTAAATGAATTTTTGTCAACCCTAACTGTACACAACCCGCAACTACAGCCCGCGCAGCCCCCCCATTACCCAAAATGACGGCTGTTTTCTGACTCCAATCTTGTTGATAAGTGGTTTGCAGTGGGGCAATAAATCCTTCTACATCGGTATTAGTTCCTACCCAGTTGTCACCTTGACGAGTAACAGTATTAACTGCACCTATAGCTTGAGCAATGGGAGAAATTTCTGATAATAGAGGGATGATGGCTTGCTTGTGGGGAATAGTCACACTAAAACCCGCCACACCAATAGCTGCAAAACCAGCGATCGCCGTTGCTAAATTTTCTGGTGCGATCGGCAAAGGTAGATACACATAATCTAAACCCAACTTAGCTAAAGCTGCATTGTGCATCACTGGAGATAGAGAATGTTCTACAGGATGTCCAATCACGCCTAACAGTTTAGTTTTCCCGGTAATTAATTTTGAGTTAGTCATTGGTTCATAGGGGCGGGGTCTCCTCACCCATTGACTGGTAAACTAGAAATATTAAGAACTATTAACATTTCTTTATAACATGACCACAGTTACCGCACCCTCTACCACCCCTATTCCTGGTGAATATTGGCAATGGCGTGGACACAAAATCTACTATGTTCAAGCCGGAGAGAAACACTCCCAGCGTCCTCCCTTGTTGTTAGTGCATGGTTTTGGTGCTTCTACAGACCACTGGCGCAAGAATATCACCGGACTGAGTAAAGATTTTCAAGTTTATGCCATTGATATGTTAGGTTTTGGACGTTCTGCCAAACCAAATTTACAATACAGTGGCGAGGTTTGGCGGGAACAATTGCATGATTTTATTCAAGAAGTCATTGGTGAAAAAACTGTTTTAGCAGGTAATTCTCTGGGTGGTTATGCTTGTTTATCTGTGGCAGCTGAATATCCAGAAAGTGCCGCAGGTGTAGTATTACTCAATAGTGCTGGTCCTTTTAGTCAACCAGAAGCAATTCAAAGTCAAATTCACCCCCCCAAACAACCAATACAAAAGTTAATTGGTAACAGTGCCAGATGGCTGTTTAAACAACGTTTCGCCCAGGTTTTATTATTTCAATATGTGCGCCAACGTTGGGTGATTCGTCGCACCTTAGAAAAAGTTTATTTGGATAAAACTGCTATTACTGACCAATTAGTAGCCGAAATTCAACGCCCAGCATTTGATCAAGGTGCTTTAGATGTATTTATTTCTGTTTTTAGCACACCCCAAGGAGCAACAGTAGACACATTACTTAAACAGTTAACTTGTCCTTTATTATTATTATGGGGAGAAGGCGACCCTTGGATGAATGCACGGGAACGTTCTCAAAAATTCCATCAATATTATCCACAATTAACAGAATATTTTCTCAACGCCGGTCATTGTCCCCATGATGAAATACCAGAACAGGTAAATCAACTTTTCCGTGATTGGGTGTTGAATAATTAGAATCCAGGAGTCAGGAGTCAGGAGTCAGGA
>DATGXQ010000529.1:0-10161 GCA_035298905.1 Nostocaceae cyanobacterium
GATTTGGACTTTAGAAGAAATCGAATTAGCTAGAGAAATTGGTAAACATTTTGCCTCTGCAATTCAGCAGTATGAACTTTATCAACAAGTCCAAGCTTTTAATTACGGCTTAGAAAAGCAAGTCCAACAGCGCACAATGGAAATGCGCCGCACATCTGATCAACAGCAAGCTGTATTTAGAGTGATTGCCAAAATCCGGGAATCTTTAGACACAGATACAATATTTCAAACCACAACTAAGGAAGTTTGTCAACTAATTAAGAGCGATCGCGTTTCCGTTTATCGCTTCGATGCTGACTGGGGAGGAGAATTTGTCGGTGATTTTGAAGCCACCAGCCCTAATTGGTCAAACGAATCTAGACTAGGAATTAAAACGGTTTGGAATGACACTTATTTACAAGATACCCAAGGTGGACGCTATCGCTATGGAGAAACCTTTGCTGTAGATGATATCTACAAAATGGGTTTTACTCAATGCCATATTGATAACCTAGCGCAATATCATATATATGCCTTTGTCTTAGCACCAATTTTTGTCGGACAACAACTTTGGGGTTTACTTTGTGCCTATCAACATATCGGACCCAGGCAATGGAAACAATCAGAAGTTAACTTTATTACCCAAATAGCCGCTCAATTGGGAGTAGCATTACAACAAGCAGAATTACTCGCTAAAACCCAACAGCAAGCAGAACAATTAACCGCAGCCCTCAAAGAATTACAAACTACCCAAACCCAACTGATTCAAACTGAAAAAATGTCTTCCTTGGGTCAATTAGTAGCTGGTATTGCCCATGAAATTAATAATCCAGTTAACTTTATTTATGGTAATCTCAGCCATATCCAAGAATATGCTGAAGATTTACTGCAACTATTAAGTCTCTATCAAGAAGAACACCCCAATCCCAGTGATAAACTTCTTGATTTTTCCGAAGCAGCTGATTTAGAGTTTATCACCGAAGATATGCCTAAAACACTAGCTTCCATGAAATTAGGTGTTGAACGTATCCGGCAAATTGTGCTATCACTGCGGAACTTTTCGCGCATTGATGAAGCAGAAGTGAAAGAAGTAAATATCCATGATGGCATTGATAGCAGCTTACTAATTTTGCAACACCGCCTCAAAGCTAGACCAGAAAGTACCGCAGTACAAATTATCAAAGAATATGGTGATATACCTTTGGTAGAGTGTTTTGCTGGACAACTCAATCAAGTGTTTATGAATGTTATCAGTAATGCCATTGACGCTTTAGAACAGGACAGAGAATATAGCTCTGTAAAACGTAATGATTGTAAAATTACCATTCATACTTCTGTTGGGGAATTAAAGGAAAATACTCCTAGCGTCATCATTCGCATTATAGACAATGGGCCTGGTATTCCTGAACATTTGAAAGCCAAAGTCTTTGATCCCTTTTTCACTACTAAGCCAGTGGGTAAAGGTACTGGCTTAGGGTTATCAATTAGTTATCAGATTGTAGTTGATAAACATGGTGGTGTGTTTAAATGTCATTCTCAATCAGATGTTGGTACAGAATTTTGGATTGAAGTTCCTATTAAGCATTTTTGCTCATAATTCAGGAGTCAGGAATGAGGAGGGGAGAGGGGAGACGCGGTGTAAAGTCTCCGGCATAGCTGATTCGCTGTTGCGACACGCTAGGCGAAAGCTCACCGCGTAGCGTCTGTGCAAGGAGAAGGGAGAGGAGAAAAAATAATAAAATTTACCTAATCACCAATACCCAATACCCAATACCCAATCACTTAATTTCTTAGTTGTACAGGCATAGCTAAATAGGTCATTTTTAATCCTCCCAATGGTGTAAAAATAACAGGGGTTAAGCTTTGATTGAGATGCATTTGAATTTCCGATGCGGGCAACTCTTTTAAACCTTCCATTAAATATTTAACATTGAAGGCGATATCAATATCTTCTCCAGAAATTTGGGCTGGCATTGATTCTGTACCACTGCCAACGTCTTGGGCTTCACAAGATAAAGTAATTTCTTGAGCAGCGTTATCAATGCTAATTTTGACAATATTATTTTTCTGGTCAGCTAAAACAGCAATGCGCTCCAACATACTGATAAATTGCCGTCTTTCTATGGTAACTTGGCGTTCAAATTGACGGGGAATTAATTGACGGTAGGCGGGGTATTGTCCTTCTAAGGTGCGGCTGGTGAGGCGTTGATTTTGCCAAGCAAAGGCAATTTGACCTTGATCAAAATATAAGGCGATAGTTTCTTCTGATGAGGAATTGTGAGCTAACATCCGTTGTAATTCTCGTAAAGCTCTGGCGGGTACTGTTAACTCTAACTGTTCGCTGCCATCTAGGGGACGTTCATTATTAGTTTCTATTACGGCTAAACGGTGTCCGTCGGTAGCGGCAAATTCTAAAGTATCTTGTTTAACTGTTAAGTGAACACCGGTTAAAACTTGTTTAGTTTCATCAGAACTGGTGGCAAAAAGCGAGCCTTTTAAACCTTCAATTAATGCGGCTGTAGTGAGTTGAATAGCTTCTGCACCTTCAATTACTGGTAATTCGGGAAATTCTTCTGCTCCCATAGCCCGGACTTGATAACGTCCACTTTTTGGCTTGAGGGTGACAACTAAACCTTCTCCAGTATTGGTTTCTCCTGCTTCATCATCGAGGGTAATTTCTCCTTCAGGCAGACGAGAGGTAATGTCTACTAATAATTTAGCAGGAAGAGCGATCGCTCCTCCTTGTATGACCTCAGCATTAAAGCTAGTGCGGATACCCAAACTTAAATCAAAGGCAGTTAAACTAACTTGATTAGTTGCTGCGTCTGCTTGTAACAGAATGTTAGCTAGTACAGGATGTGTAGGACGTGAGGGAACTGCACGACTAACCAGAGCAAGATTTGTACTTAGATCGCTTTGAGCGCAGATTAACTTCATAAATCAGGAAATCCTCTAGAAATTACAATTTTTAATTGAAAAGTCTTGTTACAGAAACAACCAAATTTAGCAATCTTTCTACCTTTGCGGCAATACACTAGGTTGTACTAATTAAAGTAAATATGTCTTCAGTTGGATTATTCACAACAATATTTATTCTGTGGAAATTGTGGAAAACTTAGTACAAGTTCCTTTCAATTGTGGTAGAGCATAGTATTTCTTGTGGAAAACTTGTGGAAAAACTGGGTAAGTTTTCCACAGGGTATCTATACTTAATCAGGTTTTAGATAGAAAAGATGTAAGTTTTCCACAGCTTTTTCCACAAAAGCCGGATCTTTTCCACAATCTCAAGAAAAATTTAATGATTCTTTATACTTGGCTTAATATTAGCACAGAATTGGGGACACGGGGACGCGGGGAAGGGAGACACGGGGACGCGGAGAAAGAAAATATCTTTATTCTCCCCTCTCCCTGTCTCCCCTCACCGTGTCTCCCCTCTCCCCTCTCCCTGTCTCCCCCCTCTTCATTTCCCCCAACTACCTCTGAGACCGATTAGCCATATTGATTCGATCGCTCAGTTGGCGTAAAGTTTGGGATAAGTTGCGATCGCTCTCTAGTAGTTGGGTAATTTTCTCACAGCTATACATCACTGTAGTATGGTCTTTTCCGCCAAATTCCTCCCCGATTCTGGGTAAACTTAAATCTGTATGCTGTCTCATTAAATACATTCCCATTTGTCGCGCCCAGCTAATTTCTCGTCTGCGGGAATTACCTTTTAAATCTTCAATTGATAAATTAAAAGCATCCGCCACTATTGTTAAAATAATCTCAGGTGTAGTTTCTATCTTGTTTCTCGGTGGTTCTAAAACTGGGGTAATATTTTCCACTGTCATTGGTAAACCCCAAATCGAAATATAAGCCACAGCCCTGATTAATGCTCCTTCCAATTCCCGAATATTAGAAGTATAATTAGCAGCAATATATTCAACTACATCTCTGGGTAAACGAATATTTTCATACTCAGCTTTTTTCTGTAAAATCGCCATCCGTGTTTCTAAATCTGGCGGTTGAATATCGGCAATTAGTCCCATAGAAAAGCGGGAACAAAGACGCTCTTGTAAGCGGGGAATCTGATTTGGTGGGCGGTCTGAAGCTATTACTACTTGTTTACCAGCTTCATGTAAAGTATTAAAAGTATGAAAAAATTCCTCTTGAGTATATTCCTTCCCTTCAATAAATTGAATATCATCTACTAATAAAACATCTGCTGCTCGATAAAGCTCCCGAAAGCTTTGCATACTATCATTACGAATGGCGGTAATTAAATCATTAGTAAACTGCTCAGTAGAAACATAAAATATTTTAGAATCAGGGCAGATTTCCCAGCGATAATGACCGATGGCTTGCATTAAGTGAGTTTTTCCTAAGCCCACACCACCACATAGAAATAAAGGATTAAATTCTCTGCCAGGAGATTCGGCCACCGCGAGGGAAGCAGCATGAGCCATGCGATTATTAGCACCGACGACAAAGCGGGAAAATACGTATTTAGAATTTAAGTCGGTAGTTCTGTTTTGGCTAGAGGCAGAGATTTGATTAACCTGATTGACAGTTGGTAATTCTCTAGTTACCTCTCTTTCTGGTAGTGGTGATACTTCCTCACCTTGGTCAACAGTGATATAAATTTCCACCGGATAGCCTAAAATGTCATGTACTACATTAGCGATCGTATTAATGTAATACTTTTGTAACCAATTACGAGCAAAAGGGTTAGGAGTGCGAATTACCAAACAACGGTTTTCTAGTCGCTCGGCACTAGCGGTTTTAATCCAAGTTTCAAAGGTAGGACGGGATAACTCTAGTTGTAAGCGTTCTAGCACCTGACTCCACAAATTGTCTATGGGAATTTCCATCACCTACCACCTTTGCAGTCAACCGTCAAAATAGAAGATATGAGCAAGCCTTAATCTAACATTAGAACCAGCCTTGGTTTTTTCTTGAGTCTGGTGTACATCAAGCAACCAATAGTTAACCACCCACTGACTATCACGGAGAAACAGAAATAAATGTGGACAAATAATCATAACCTGATGCAGAAGAATATTGATACCGGATTGTTACCCCCCAAGTGGGAAAACAAGCGACTCTTCGGGTTGTTACTGGGTGGTTTAGCAGTAATTATCATCGGGGGTTGCTCCCGTCTCAATACCCAGACTGGTGAAACACCCACAGAGCAAGTACAAAAACCAACATCAGTTTTAGCCCCTCCTCCCATTATCTCTAGTGGAGATCCCAATTTTGTCGTCAATGTGGTACAAAAAGCAGGAGGTGCTGTGGTGCGGATTGACGCTGCTAAAACTATCACTTCCCAAGTGCCAGAAGAATTTAATGATCCCTTTTACCGCCGATTTTTTGGTAATCGACCAGTACAACCCAGACAGCGAGTAGAAAGGGGTAGCGGTTCTGGATTTATTATCAACCCTTCTGGACAGATTCTCACCAACTCTCACGTTGTAGGTGGTGCAGATAGCGTGACTGTGACTCTCAAGGATGGCAGGACTTTTGATGGTAAGGTATTGGGTGAAGATCCTGTCACAGATGTAGCGGTAGTTCAAATCAACGCCAAAGATTTACCAACACTGGCTTTGGGAAATTCCGAAGTTTTGCAACCAGGAGAAGCAGTAATTGCGATCGGTAATCCTTTGGGGTTAAATAATACAGTAACTTCCGGTATTATCAGCGCCACAGGCCGTTCTAGCAGTGATATCGGAGCTAGTGATAAGCGGGTAGATTATTTACAAACCGATGCTGCGATTAATCCGGGAAATTCCGGGGGACCCTTGTTAAATGCCAGAGGTGAAGTTATCGGTATGAACACCGCGATAATTCGTGGCGCTCAAGGTTTAGGTTTTGCTATACCTATTAACACAGTCCAAAAAATCGCCGAAGAGTTAATTACCAGAGGTAGAGTAGATCATCCTTACCTGGGTGTACAAATGGTGACACTGACACCCGAAATCCGGGAAAGAATAAATACAAGATTTGGCGATCGCATCAACCTTACCACAGACCAGGGAGTATTTCTAATTAACATTGTCCCTGACTCCCCCGCCGCACAAGGTGGACTTCGAGCCGGAGACGTAATTAAAAGTATTAATAATCAACCAGTAAGTAAAGTAGAAGAAGTACAAAGATTAGTAGAAAAAAGTAAAATTGGCTCTCCTTTGCAAATTCAAATAGAGCGCAACGGTGCAACTTCTCAAGTTACAGTTAAACCCGCACCTCTACCAATACGCAGCGAAAGTTAAGTTTTCATATTATGCGATCAAGATCCCCAACTATTTTAAAAAGTCGGGGATCTTATTTTTGACCTTATTGTTCACGAAAACGGTCAAAAGGAAAAAATGACATAAGCTATTAGCCAAAAATTGATTCTAGGGCGGTGCATCTCCAGAATGAAATAGCCATGCTATCCCTTTTATTGCTACTGTTAATAGTGTGTGTGCATTGTCAGATGAATCTCAATTTTGGTCAGGAGCAAGTATTATGACAATTGACTTGGCAGAAAGGCGATCGCCAAAAATCGCTACCATTTATAGCAATTCTCATTCAGGTGAGGTACAAGCAGTAAGAATGGAACGCAGATAGACGCAGATAAACGCAGATAGTTTTGTACTTCATGAGACTAGGAAACGCTATAATTTAGATTTAGTCATTCCCGAAAAAATTTAGTTTTAAACCAGAAATCACAGGAGAATCAATATAATGGAAACAACAGCAATTGTTCAATTAGGTAATCCCGTTTTACGACAAGAGGCCATTTGGGTAGAAAATATTCAAGAACCGCACATTCAGCAACTAATAGATGATTTAATAGCCACGGTAGCTAAAGCCAACGGAGTAGGAATCGCCGCACCTCAAGTTGCAGCATCTTATCGTTTACTTATCGTTGCTTCTCGTCCTAACCCCAGATATCCCCACGCCCCAGAAATGGAACCAACAGCAATGATTAACCCGAAAATTATTGCTCATTCTCAGGAAGTTGTCAAGGGTTGGGAAGGTTGTTTAAGTGTACCAGGAATTAGGGGTTTAGTTCCTAGATATCAAAGTATTGAAATTGAATATTATGACCGTCATGGTCAATTACAAAAACAAGAATTAACTGATTTCGTCGCTCGGATTTTTCAACATGAATATGATCATCTAGAAGGCATGGTATTTTTAGACCGAGTAGAATCTAATCAAGACCTAATCACTGAACAAGAGTATCAAAAAATGATAACTAACTTGACTGAGAATAAAATAGCTCTCAAGCATGAGACTTAATAGACCTCATCCAAGTTATGATTGAATTTGCTGTAAATCTCGTCGAACTTGGTGCGACTATTAAGTAAATGACCACAGATATTACAGATAGTGATAGGTTAAGTCTACAGTCGATCGCTTCTCCTGACTTAACCTCTAGCCAACCTCAAAACCTACATATAGAAGTTAACCAAACAGTTGACCAAACAAAATTTAAACTCTCAGAAAATGCATTAGCAGTTATTGATGTTACACCCAGATGTATACGTATAGGTGCTATAGATGCCAGTTTTTCCTCGCAATTAGAAATCCTCAATCAAAAATTAAAACAACAAAGCTGGGTTAAAGAAATTGCGGTTAATCAAAATGAAAATAATTTAATTCTCACTTTTGATATTGATAAAATGTCATTGTCTGGAGTCTTAATATTTCTCCAATTATGGGGTATTAATCCAGCGATGAAAGAGGCAAAAATAGGAAAAGAAAATCATCCCTCAGCACAATGGCAATCAAAAGAATTTTGGCAAAATCAACTTATTGCTTTAATTCCTATGTTAGCAGGTTTAGCAGTAACAGGAGGATTGAGAATTAGAGGTTTAGCTGCAATTCCTGTTTACATAATTGCAGCAGATATAACTCAGTGGTTGCTATCTTCATCAGTTAAAAATCCAACTGGTGATCCCAAAGCAAATAAAACATCTATTCCTAGTCAGCAGGAAAGTAATTTGATAGATATTCCGGCCAAAATTCCTACAAAATTAGCCTATAAAATTGTACATCAAATTCCTGGGAGAATTCGCTTGTATGTGCCGCTAATTGCTCAGGATAACACTTATGCCCAGCAATTAGAAAGATTATTAACAGAGCATCCCCAAGTCACTAATGTCAGGATAAATATTCAAGCCGCATCAGTAGCGATCGCCTATACAAATCTTCACAACAGCCCAGCCGATTGGTTGCAATTAATGGAATCAATTTTATAGCCAAAATCTATCAATATACTTACTACTGCTACTAACTTTCATCCCATCACTTCTATCAGCAGCAAGAGGAGTAAAAACGAAAAGTAAATTACTCTAGGAAGTTTACACACAATCTTCCAACTTACTGGAGGTTAAGACCATTATGGCTAAAATTAGTGATTTATTTGAAAACGCTGGTGCGCCTGGAGTGATAGCCGGTATAGGTGCAGTATTGTTAGCACCAGTTATTATCCCAGTGGTAGCAGGAGTTGGTAAACCCGTAGCCAAATCATTGATTAAAGGTGGACTTGTAGCCTATGAAAGAAGCAAAGGTGTAATTGCAGAATTAGGGGAAACTTGGGAAGACATTATAGCTGAAGCTAGAGCTGAATTAGCAGAAGACCAACAAAGACCGATATTTGAACCTGCGAGTAGATCAGAAGAGATGAAAGCAGATAGCGGGGTTTAGCGCTGTAGAAGAGAGGGGAGACGCGGAGATTGATATTTATTTATTTCCCGTTTTCCCTGATCCCCTTCCCTTGATTGATTTAGTGACTATTGTGAAAATTTTTGACAAAATATTAGACAAATGAACGGGCAATTAACTTTACATAAAACACGTGCCTCCATAGACACAAAAATTATTAGTCGTACTCCTGGTAGACTGAGGTTAAGGGTTGCACCGAGCGATCGCCAACCAGAAAGAATGCAGCGTATTAGCAGTATTTTGGAATCTCGACCTAATATTAGTCGAGTTAAAACCAACCTTCATCAAGGCAGCATTGTGATCAATCATATTGCCACAGAGGATAGTTTAGCAGATGTACTGACAACGCTAGGAGATTTAGGTATAATCTTTGCAGAGATTACCCAAGGGAAAACAGAAACTGCTAGTACAATATCTAGCGCTCTTTTAGATTTGAATCAAAGAATGTTTAGGGCGAGTGGTGGTGTAGCAGATTTGCGGTTGCTTTTTCCTTTAGGAATGGGAATATTATCTGTTAGACAGTTAATCTTGAAAGGTTGGCAGTTAGAACTTATACCTTGGTATGTGTTAGCGTGGTACGCCTTTGATAGTTTTATCAAACTCAACATTAATCACCAAGCAGCCGCCAGTACAGAGTTATAATACCAAATCCTGTTTTGTTACCCCTCTTTTTTCATTAGTCCGCGTAAACAGACTTAGCTTGTGTAGACCCGATTTCCAATCGCCCTGGATAAAGCGGTTTTTAAACCCGGATTTAGTATAATCCGTATCAACTGCTCTACAGGGACGTTCTGCATAGTATACATCTAGAAATGAAACTTGCATGTTTTATCACGCTCAAGCACTTTATCATAAATTATCTTATATCAGAATATCAAATAGGACATTTTTAAGAGGATGTTTGAAAAGTTTTTAATGTATAAATCTACACCTCTCCAAACCTCTCCCCTGCAAGGGGAGAGGCTTTAAAACCCCCATTCCCTTTTAGAGAATGGGGGTAGGGGGGTTAGGTTTCAGGTTTCCTAAACTACTTCTCAAACAACCTCTAAACTTAAATTCATGTTAAAAGGTTATTAAACTCTTTTTGATACGAATTAAATCGGCAGTTGCCCTGCCAAACAAACTTCCTATAATTCTGATGGAGTTTTTGTCATCTTACATCCACTAATAAGCTAATCGGCATCGAAATTGCATATAATAGAAGAGAAAAGACTAAAACCAGGGTGTGCTATGCCAGTAAAGGGTTTTCTGACAAAAGAGCAGGTAAAAAGACTGAAGAAAGAATTAAAAGAGAGTAAATTACCCCATGTAAGAGAAAGAGTATTGATATTATTATTACAAAATGATGGAAAAACCCAACAAGAAATAGCAGATTTTGTGGGATGTTCATTGAGAACAGTAGCATACTGGTGTAGTCATGGAGACCCAGATAATTTACAGAGTTTACATAATAAAAGAGAAGAAGAAAGTCAGAGAAAAGCGACAAAAGAA
>DATGXQ010000530.1:0-2584 GCA_035298905.1 Nostocaceae cyanobacterium
TCCCCTCTCCCCTCACCGCGTCTCCCCTCTCCCCTCCCCGTGTCTCCCCTCTCCCCTCCCCGTGTCTGCCCTCTCCTCAACTCCCCTGAACAACCGGGACTGTAAAATGAAATTGGCTGCCTTGGTCTTTACCATCAGACTCAGCCCAAATTTCTCCGCCCCAGCCGTTGACGATTTGCCGACAAATAGCTAAACCTAAGCCTGTTCCCCCAGCTGTCCGCCTTAGCGCCCCTTCTTCCTGATAAAAGCGGTCAAAGACGATTTCTAGGCGATTTGGCTCAATACCCCGCCCTGTATCGGCTACTGTCACTTCCACCATGTGGGGGTTATTGTAAGTGGCTTGAATAGTAATTTCTCCTTGGGGTGGGGTAAATTTACAGGCGTTATCAATAAGTTTTGCTAATACTTCCACTAACCAATCACCGTCAGCTTTCACTAGGGGTAAGGTTTGGGAAATTTGGGTGTTGATCTTAGGTGGTTTTTCTTGGTTGGTTCTGCTACGCAGACGGCTCAAGGCTAAATCGATACATTCTTGTAAAGTCAAAGATTCGGGATGCCATTCTACTCGCCCGCTTTCTAGATTAGATAGGGTAAGAAAATCCTGTACTAATTTCCGCATTCTTTCTGAATCTGCAAGTGCTGTATTTAGCATTACTTGCCGTAATTCTTGGGGCATATCTGGTTCACTGGCCAGACTTTCCAGACAGACTTGGATGGTTGATAAAGGAGTGCGGAGTTCATGACCAGTAATAGCAATTAAGTTGCTGCGGGTACGGTCTAGAGCTTCTAATTGTTGGTTGAGTTCTTCTAAATTGGCAAAGGATTCGGCTTGAATTAGAGCTGCACCGATTTGAGTAGCGATCGCCTTTACCAGATCCAGTTCTCCCGCTTGCCATTCATGGGGGCGGTGATGGCAATAATGTAATTCTACTATACCCAAGAGTCGCCCTTGAGACAATACAGGCTCCATCAACCAGGAACGCAGACCAAATTTTTTGACAATCAGAGATAAAGGAGCAGAATTAGTCACCCGATAGTCAGTTAATGTATCTGAGACACACACCCCCTCACGGTGCTTAACGATTTCTTGAAAGAGGGGATTGTGAGCTAATTCCCAAGTTTGTCCTTGGACAGAAGCCACACCAGAACTCAAAAATTGATGCTCAATCAGTGCTTGTGCATCCGTAGCTTGAGCGCGATAAATTAGACAACGGCACGCCCCTAGATGTTGACCTAATTCCTGCGCTGCCACCTGCAACACTTCACCTGGATCTAGCGATCGCCTGATAGCTGTACTAATAGAATTAATTAAGCGTTCCTTCCGGGCTTGAGCAGCCAGGGAACGGTAAGCTTTATGTAATTTATACTGACTTGCTTGTAAATATGTCACTAAACGCTGTACAAACGGGTCAGTATCAATGTCACAAGCATAAATATTGCCTGCTTCTAATCTAGAATTAGCTTTCCCAATCCCAAATCGCTGCTTTGCTTCTTCTACCTTTGGCTTTAAATCAGGTCTGTAAACCAAAATCCTGTCTAGTAACAATTGGGCAGCTTTGAGACTCACACCCCTTTCTGATGTCCAAATACCCTCAAATCTCCGCGCTGTGTCCATGTCTAGACTAGGGATTTCTGGTAGCTGCTGATTTTTGGTAATAGAGCCTAAACTTTCTCGGCACACCAAACAAGTAGCATAGTTTTCTGCCACCACGACTAAATGCCACTCTTGACTTAAAGCATCATTTGGCTCAAATGCCACCTTTTCATAGTATTCCGAGCTATTCTTAAAATCCGTCTCCGGTGCAGACAAAACGTATATTTGATTACTACGCTGTGCCAGCCTTTGATAGCGGTGAGCTTCTTGACGGTAAAATCGCTCTCGCTGGAAACTGGCAATAATCAGGGGTTGGTCTATGGTTGCTGCCAAAACCTGATCTTCCATTGCATGGGAGAGCGCCGTTAGTGAAGCCTTGAAGTATAACTGGGGCCGTAGGTGGGGAAGTGACTGTAGCAAATCACTCAGCACGGAAGTCGAAATGCTCATGAATATCTTTAAACGCCCAATTTAGACAAGATCCACGTCACAGCTGCATTGTACAAATAACAACTGACTTTCAACTCAAATCGAGAGTAGCAAAATGTAAAGAATATTGAAGTAAGTATTTAGCTATCACCTATCAGCTTGGAATGAAAACTGGTCAGTTAGCAAGTCCATAGTGAGCTGGCTTACTGAGTGCTGAATGCTGATGGCTATATACTCACACAATTTTTAAATTAACATCCATTGAGCATTTTCTCTTTATAGCTACTCTGAATGTTCACCAAAGGATAAATCAATGAAAAACCTTGATTTTTTCGCCTTGACTTGAGAATAAGAACGGCTCAATCTATTAAAGATTTACTTTTATTAATTTAATGCCCTAACCCTTGCCGCCAATATGGGAGCTAGATTTTAGCTTTCCTGGCGCAAATTGTTTTTAAGATCATCATTTGCCCATCGACCAAAATTCAGGACTTGGGGAGAGGGAGATGAGGGAGACACGGGGAGGGGAGACACGGAGAGGGGAGACACGGAGAGGGGAGA
>DATGXQ010000531.1:0-5232 GCA_035298905.1 Nostocaceae cyanobacterium
ATTCCCCAAGAAAACCGCGATCGGATCTTTGAAAATCACTTCCGCCTCAAACGTGACGAAGGTACAGAGGGTTATGGAATCGGTCTTTGTTTATGCCAACGGATTATTAGAGCGCACTATGGGCAAATTTGGGTAGACTCATCCCCCAATGGTGGCGCCTGGTTTCACTTCACATTACCAGTTTATCCGGCTTAGTGATTGGGTATACTAATACCAATTCAAAATTCAAAATAGCCTTCGGCAAGGCTTCGCCAACAAAATTCAAAATTGAGAATGTAAGGTTTTACCAGGGTTTGTCGGTTTACTTATGTTACATTCTTTGAGTGAATTGGTATAACAACTTAAAATCGGCAACTGGCAAATTAATACAAGATTATCCGATTGCGTCCCTGTGCCTTGGCTTCATAGAGTGCCTTATCGGCAGCAACAATCAAATCAAGTGGTGAAGCTTCCCAAGTAGGAATAGTAGTAGCTACCCCAATACTCAAAGTGACAAACTCGCTAATCTGAGAACCGTGGTGGAGAATTCGTAAATCTCTGACTCCAGCTTGCATCTGTTTCGCAACATATACTGCACCCTCCGCATCAGTATTAGGCATAATCACAGCAAACTCTTCCCCACCATAACGAGCGATCAAATCTTGGCTTTTTTGCGCTCTACCACTTAAGACAGACCCTACCTCTTGTAAGCAGATATCACCGGCCGGATGTCCGTACTTGTCATTGTAAAATTTGAAATAGTCAATATCACATAAAATCAAAGATAAAGGCTCAGATACCTGTGCTAAATTAATCCACTGAGTATTAAGATAATCATCAAAGCGACGGCGATTAGCTAACCCAGTTAAAGAATCTACATTGGCTAGATGGTGCAAAGCTTGATTTGCTGCTTCTAGTTGCTTGTATACCTGTGCTTGTTGCAGTAATCTTCGTAACCTTTGGCGCAGCACGGCCAGATGAATGGGCTTAGTAATATAGTCTGTGGCCCCAGCTTCAAAAGCACGATTCACGGATTCTTCATCGTCCAAACTAGTAATGATCAATATTGGTGTACGCTCCCACATTTTGGAAATCACACCATTACCCAAAGCCGAGTCTGTATCCAGGTCTGCTAATGCTGACATTAAATTGTTCCTAGCAATTTGTAGTAATTGCTTACAACAAGTAAAACCGTCCATGATCGGCAGGATAGCATCTAGCAACACTATATCTGGCTTGAGATTCATGTAAGCCTCTATACATTGCTTACCGTCTGTAACCTCGACCACGCGATAGCCTTCTTGTTCCATAACTCTACGCAACAGCGATCGAATGGTCTTGTCATCATCAGCCACCAAAATTAGTGGGGGTTGTTTAGACGCAGGAGATGGGCTTTTGACTGACATGAATTGCATTCCACAGGAAATGAGAGGATCTGGTAGGGTAAGATTTGAGGAAACCTTATCTTGAGTAGCTAAATCCCTATTAGCCGATAGATTTAATTTAGCCATCTGTTACCTACGGGGTGGGTAGTTCTTGCAACAAAGAACAACAACACTATTGTGTATTAAATATTGCCGGATTGGGATGAAATTTTAGCAGAGAAGGAAAAACAAGACCCTATTTCTCTGGTTCCGTGAGTCGGGAGGAAGGAAAATTCGTAATGAGATAACCTGTCTGGACAGGAATTAATAAAAGTATCTTGACAAAAACTTGACTATAGTGCATGAGCCATAGCTTTATGCCTCCGGGAAAGTCAGCTATGGGTGGTCTCTCACAGAGAAAGCGGGTGTTTGGTGATGATCGCCGCATCCCCACTAATAAGTAAGCTTGATGTAACATCTCATAGAGAAAGTGGGTCTTTCGCCCTTGCTCCTCCAGCAAAGCCCTTTCCCAGCAGAAAGCTGTATCTTTTTTTTGCAAATGCATCTGTTTAACTAAGTATTGCCCTACTATTTTTAGCCCAGCCAGTAGTTTATAACAATGCAAAGGTAGTATTACCCTTCTATCCATGGATGAACAAGTAGAAAATATTACTGTTATATTTCCCTATTGGTGAAGTGGAATCACAACTTGCTGTAAGAATCCTTTCCGGCAACTCTGATAGTTAAGTCAACTAATTTACTGACCAATAACAGGGTTTTGGCTCAAAATATCGGCTAAATTAGCCTCAACTAACAAAATTTATTTTTTTAGCTGTTCCCAGTTTAACTAAGACCGTATATAGACGGAAGTAAAGTTAGCATATCTATACTTAAGATAAAATACAAGTATTTTCTGATGAATATTGCTGCACTTATAGCAACAGTAGTATTTTTGTTTCCTGGTACTACACATTAGTAGGAGAAAAGTTGAAAGCAAAAATCAGGAAGATACCCAACACTTTGATGCTGGCTCGCGCTGTGGCACACCCGCCGTAGGCAATAGTGCGGATGTTGCTGATGCTGGAATGAGCCTCTACCTTCCCCACTCCGGCGATCGCTTTTCGATGTCAGATTATCGTTTTGATCAGGCAAATAGTAAAGTTTGAATATAAATTACGTAAATTCTCTGAAAAGTTGCTTCATGTACTCACCAAATAATGGTATCTAAGTAATAGCGCTGTGGAATTACCAAAACAAGGATTGCCAAAAGCAGTATATTTCCATAGACTATTAAACTTAATTGCCATAACACAGTAAGTATGCCAGGAGTAACTGCAATTATGAAACTAAAACTACTTACCGCCGGACTGATGTTTTTGTCTTGCTTAATACCTCTACCAGCTTCAGCGTCAGGTTTTAGCCGCATTTACGCTTTTGGTGATAGCTTGCTTGATAATGGCAATATTCATCAATACACTAATGGATTTATTGGCTCAGAACCTTATTTTCAGGGGCGTTTGTCTAATGGCCTCGTATGGGTGGAATATCTAGCAAATATTTTAGGTGTATCAACAACTAACTACGCAGTCGCGGGTGCAGGTACAGATTCTTATAACACTTTAAACCCTGGTCAGGTCACTGCTTTACCAAGTTTAACTTTGAACCTTAATTTTCCCAACTTACCAGGCTTAACTCAGCAGCTCCAAAAGTTTTTAGACACAAACCAACAAGCTGATGCTCAAGCACTGTATGTTATTTCTGGTGGTACTAATGATTACCTTGGTGCTGGTGTACAAGATGCCAATCAGCCTGTGAGTAATTTAGTGAATGCAGTGCAATCTCTGGCACAAAGAGGTGCTAAAAACTTTCTGATTCCTAATTTGCCCGATTTGGGTAATCTCCCTGGCACGAGAGATACTATTTTTGCTGCTAACTTTACTGCTATCACCAACTCGCATAACACTGCTCTAAATCAGGCTTTCACAAGTTTTAAGCAACAACAACCAAACCTGAAAGTTACCTTATTAGATGCTAACTCTTTAGTAAATCGAGCTGTCAACTCACCTAGCACTTTTGGCTATACCAATGTGACTGATTCCTGTTTGAACCCTACTATCCCTAGCATTTGTTCCCAACCCAATAAATATTTATATTGGGATGGTTTCCATCCCACAACATACACCCATCAGGTGGTAGCAGGAGCGGCATTAGCAGCTGTTCCTGAATCTAACGGAATCTGGGGAATATTAGGGTTAGCTGCCTTGGGTGTCACAGGGATGCTCAAAAAGCAGCGTCGGCAAATCAGCAGCTATTTCCACAAATCTGGTTCTTGAGGAAGAATAACCATCTCCCCCACAGGGAGCTGCCCTTTTCTTAATCCATCATTGACTAGTGAATAGTCAAAATAAACTAAAAATTAAGTAAATTAACTGAAATATTGACTCTGTTACTCCCTAAAAGATGATATACCAGCACTAATACTGGAGAATCATCGAAAATATGAATGTCCATATATAGCGTATATTTACATACGCCAAAATCAAAGTTAGTACAATTGAGCAAATATACCAGGGATACCATCAATCATGAAATCAAAATTGCTCACCGCCGGACTGATGTTTTTGTCTTGCTTAATACCTCTACCAGCGTCAGCATCAGGTTTTAGCCAAATTTACGCCTTTGGTGATAGCTTGGTGGATAACGGCAATGCTTATCAATACACTAATGGAGCTATTCCCCCATTTCCCTATTTTCAAGGGCGTTTTTCCAATGGCCCTGTGTGGGCAGAATATCTAGGAAATAGCTTAGGAGTCTCAACAACTAACTATGCGATCGGCGGTGCAACTACAGGTATTTATAACACATTGATCCCCAGTCAGCCCACTGCTTTACCAGGTTTAACCCAGCAAATCCAAGGCTTTTTAAACACAAATCAACAAGCTGATTCTCAAGCACTGTATATCATTTGGGCTGGTGCTAATGACTACCTGGGTGCTGGTGTACAAGATGCCAATCAGCCTGTGAGCAATTTAGTGAATGCAGTGCAATCACTCGCACAAAGAGGGGCGAAAAATTTTCTGATTCCTAATTTACCCGATTTGGGTAATCTCCCTGGCACGAGAAATACTAATTTTGCTGGTGGACTGACTGCTATCAGTAACTGGCATAATTTTGTTTTAAATCAGGCTCTTACGGGGTTGAATCAACAACAATCAGAGATCAAAATATCTGTGTTGGATATTTATTCATTAGTGAACAGGGCTTTCGTATCACCCAATGATTTTGGCTATACAAATGTGACTGATTCCTGTTTTAACTCTACTATCCCTAGCATTTGTTCCCAACCCAATAAATATCTATTTTGGGATGGTGTTCATCCTACAACATACACCCATCAGGTAGTAGCAGGAGCGGCATTAGCAGCTGTTCCTGAATCTAACGGTGTATTGGGAATATTTGGGTTAGCTGCCTTGGGTGTCACAGGAATGCTCAAACGCCAACGCCAGCAAATCAGCAGCTATTCTAATAAGTCTGGTTCTTGACGAATAATCATGTCATACAGAGGTTGAAAACTAAACCAACCCATTTGCGATGAACCTACTTGACTGTGGGCAACACTAGCAGATTCTGGTGTAATGGGAATGGGTTTCCCCGCAGCCTCAGCGAGTAATTGGGCTTGACAAGAGCGTTCCATGGTGATGAACCACCATGCAGCCTCATCAACTGTCTGTCCAACTGTCAATAAGCCATGATTTTGGAGAATTATGGCTTTATTTTGCCCCAAACTTTGGGCGATGCGCTGACCTTCTTTGGGGTCAAGAACAACGCCAGTGTAGTCAGTAAAAATGCTATGGTCTTGGTAAAAACTGCAAGCATCTTGGGTGAGGGG
>DATGXQ010000532.1:0-13600 GCA_035298905.1 Nostocaceae cyanobacterium
CGTTAGTAAGAACCAGAAAATTTGAGGAATTAATTATTTAATTTTAAAGGAAAATTTCTCAAAAATTGTGATGAATTTTTCATCATTGAGCGAAAAACGTAAGAATTCAGGAGTCAGGAGTCCGAAGTCAGAATGCTGATCCAATCAGGAATAGATAGTAGTAATATTTCTTGAGAATCATTCAGCTTGACTGTAAAAGTCTCTTTAATGCTGAATTCTGGATTCTGTATTCTGAATACTTACCGAAAAACTCTTTTTCCAAGAAGAATCAGACTTCTCTGTTGGTTATTGAGATAACTGATAGTTGAATGCTTACTAAATATTTAAAGCTCCCTAGCCCTTCGAGCTAAGGAGCGAAAATTTTTAAGTTCACCACAACGCCGTTTTACCTAAGTTTATGACCTGGATAATCCAGGTGGGTGCCGGTCGTTCCTGTTTAAAGTTTCCGAGTACAAGCTCGGTCTACTGCCACAAGCGTTTGATAGCTCCCTTTTTCTTAAAGACATAGATCAAAAAACTTTTTGGCAGTCACCAACGTCGCAGTGCAACTAATTCATTATAGCCTTCAAAAAGCAATTGTGTGTAGAGTTGGGAAAATTTTTCTAAAAATTTCCTCTGGGATACCAGATGGATTCTATCTTGTGTACAATATCCTTTGCAGCTTGGCGGCTTTGCTGTTCTAGTAAGACGGTAATGTGTCCTAGCTTTCTACCTGGACGGGATTCTGTTTTACCGTACCAATGAAGTTGGGCTTGGGGAATAGCTGCTAGTTGTTGACGTTGATTTTGGTAGTCGCTTTGAGAATTTTCATAGCCCAGGAGGTTGACCATAACTGCACTAGGACAATGTAAACTGGTATGGCCTAAAGGTAAACCACAAACGGCTCTGAGGTGCTGTTCAAACTGAGAAGTGGTACAAGCGTCAAGAGAAAAGTGTCCTGAGTTATGAGTGCGGGGAGCTATTTCATTTACTAAAACTTTACCTCCGGCTGTCAGAAATAGCTCGATTCCGAAGACTCCCACGACTTGCAAACTATTTAATATTGTATGGGCGATCGCCTCAATTTCCTCTTGCTGTTGGGGTGAAATCAGAGCAGGTGCAATTACCCATCTACACACCTGTTGCTGTTGCTGGGTTTCCACTACTGGATAAGTGACAATTTCCCCATTGACGGAACGTGCTGCAATTATTGCTAACTCTTTGGTAAAGGGAACAAATTCTTCAGCTAAATATTGTGATGAACTGTTTGATGAACTTGGTGATAACTCTTGTAAATCATCCTGATTGGTGATTTTATCTATTATCTTCTGTGGTAAATCAGCAAGGCTCTTGACTATAAATGTTCCCTGTCCATCATAACCATGTCTCCGCGCTTTAACGACTACTGGCCAACCCAAAGATTCTATTTTGGCGGGGAAATCTGCTCCTGTCAAGTCGAAGAATTGGGGGACAGGTAAACCTAAATCCCGTAAATAGCAGCGTTGGTGATATTTGTCTAACAAAGGGGCTAAAGCTGCTAACCTCGGACGAAAACAGACACCTTTGTTAGCTAGGTGAGATAAAGCTGCTAAATCTACGAACTCATTTTCAAAAGTAATAACATCACTTTTTGCTGCTAAAATTTCTGTGGCTGTAGCATCATCTACTGCTGCTAAGACTGTTTCTTGGGCAATAGATACAGCAGGATCAGTTTTACTAGGAGTTTGCACAATCAATTCAACTCCCAGCTTTTTGGCTGCATCCCCCATCATCCAAGCTAATTGCCCGCCCCCAATTATACCAACACGCTTCATCGACATCCCAAAGAATCACGAGTTTGTACGCCAGTTTTAGAATTTATCCCACTGGCTTTTTGACATAGCTCCTTAATTTGCGCTCCATCTAAAATTGCATCTGTAAAGTCTGCACCTTCGACATTGACATCTTGAAAGGAGACTCGGAGCAAAAGAGCTTCTATTAAGACAGCATCACTTAAATCTGCTCCTGTCAATTTTACCTGATCAACCATCGCATTGGTTAAATCTGCTCCATGCAGATTAGCTTGTGTCATCACCGAAGCACTTAAAACCGCTCCCCGTAAGTCAGCACCCGCAAAGTTGACCATTTCTAAGTTAGCGTTAGAAAACTCCGCAGCTTGTAAATTTTGTCCAGAAAAATCCCTTCTTGCTAACTCTGCGTTGCTAAATGACAATGGGTGTGTCCAGTCCGCTAAGGCAGGGTTAGCCACACACCAAACCATCATAGCTAAAAGTAATGCTAAAGCTTGTCGCCAGTACATATTTCGGTAATTAATTTACACTTGATGCATTTCAGTCTAACGGAAACTCTACCCATTTAAAAAAACTGTTAAAAGCAGGTTCAGTTTGATCTCAAAATATTTCCTATCCTGAGTTTGATCAAGTTTGGGTATCAGTCTACTTTTACCCGTCCTCATGGCAAATTTAGCTAAAATCCCTGAGATACCTCTGGTTTTACTGAATTATGGGGCTATTTTTGTGATACACAGATTAACAATACCCTGCTTCAACAAAACTGCCGATAAACTGAGTTAAATTAGATTAGCACTATTGTGAAATCAAGCCTTGAGTGTTTAAATGTTATTGCCTTTGCCTTGGTGATGACATAATGCTTACAACCAATTCTCCAACATCTAGCAACAGATTCAAACCCTGAAACCTAGATTAAATCTAGCTTTCTTAATTTTGAATTTTAGATTTTGAATTTTGAATTGGTATAAAACCTGCTTTCCCTTGCCTCTCTGCCTTTCCCCATGCTTCAGTATACTCATCTGGAAAAAGCGTTAAAATTCCATTTTGGTTATGACCAGTTCCGTCCCGGACAACGGCAAATTATTGAGGATGCGCTACAAAATCGAGATTTACTGGTAGTTATGCCCACAGGTGGGGGTAAGTCTTTGTGCTTTCAATTACCGGCACTGCTAAAAAAAGGTCTAACTGTGGTTGTCTCTCCTCTGATTGCGTTAATGCAAGACCAAGTAGAAGCTTTACGCAATAATAACATTCCTGCAACATTTCTTAACAGCACACTGAATCAATATCAGGTGCGATCGCGTGAAGAGGCAATCATGAATGGTAGAGTTAGATTACTCTATGTTGCCCCAGAACGACTATTAAGTGAAAGGTTTCTGCCACTTTTAGATTTACTCAACGAAAAAAACAATCTTTCTGCTTTTGCTATTGATGAAGCGCACTGTGTTTCGGAATGGGGACATGATTTTCGTCCAGAATATCGCCAGTTAATTTCATTAAAAAAACGTTATCCAAATGTGCCTACTCTTGCTCTGACCGCTACAGCTACCGAGCGGGTAAGGTATGATATTATTCAACAATTAGGTCTAAAGCAACCAAGCATCCATATTGCCAGCTTTAACCGCCAAAATCTTTATTACGAAGTCCGCCCTAAAAGTAAATTAGCTTACGCCGAATTATTAAGCTTAATTCGAGAAACGGAAGGTTCAGGAATTGTTTATTGTTTAACTCGCAAAAAGGTTGATGAAATAACTTTTAAATTACAAAATGATAAAATTTCGGCTTTACCCTATCATGCTGGTTTAACTGATAAAGAACGGTCAGAAAATCAAACCCGATTTATTCGTGATGATGTGCGGGTAATGGTCGCCACCATAGCTTTTGGTATGGGAATTAATAAACCTGATGTGCGGTTTGTAATTCATTTTGATTTACCCCGGAATTTAGAAAGTTATTATCAAGAATCAGGACGTGCTGGCAGGGATGGGGAATCTTCTCGCTGTACCTTATTTTTTAGTTTTGCTGATATTAAAACGATTGAATGGAGTATTAACCAAAAACCAGACCCCCAAGAACAATTAATTGCTAAACAACAATTGAGACAAGTAATTGATTATGCTGAAAGTAATATCTGTCGGCGGACAATTCAACTAGGTTATTTTGGCGAAAGGTTTCCGGGAAATTGTGGAAATTGTGATAATTGTCGCTATCCCAAACCGATGGAAGATTGGACTATTGAAGCCATGAAATTTTTGTCTTGTGTAGCCAGATGTAAAGAAAGATTTGGCATGACTCACATTATTGAAGTGTTAAGAGGTGCGAAAACTCAAAAAATTACCCAACATGGACATGATAAACTTTCTACTTATGGCATTGGCAAAGATAGAACTGTAGATGAATGGCGGATGTTAGGAAGGTCACTTTTACATCAAGGTTTGTTAGAACAAACTAGCGATGGTTATGCTGTATTAAAACTTAATACTTTAAGCTGGGAAGTGATGCGACGTAAACATCAAGTTATGTTAAGTGTCACCCCCAAACAAAAGATGACTTGGGAGGAAGTGGGGAATACAGAAACAGAAGCAGAAATCTTAATGCAAAAGTTGCGATCGCTACGTAAGCAACTAGCAGATGAACAGTCTGTTGCACCTTATGTCATCTTCCCTGATTCTACCTTAAGATTAATGGCACAATTACAACCCCAAACCTTAACAGAGTTTAGTAAACTTTCTGGTGTGGGTAGTCATAAATTAGCACAATATGGAGAAAAATTCTTAGCGGAAATTCTGGCTTATTGTCAAGAACAAGGTTTATTAGTTCAGCACGTTAATTCTACTAACAGTAGTATATACAATATATTATCTGACACAGAAGTATATACATTAAATCTCTATCAACAAGGTCTAAGTATAGCAGAAATTGCCGACAAAAGGAACATCCGCCCTTCTACAATTATCCGCCACTTATCAGATTTAATCGAAAAAAATCAACCTATAGACATTAATCAATTAGTTCCTCCTGAACGCCAAAAATTAATTTTGCAAGTTTTAAATACTCTTGGGGATATTTCCCTCACTCCCATTAAAGAATATTTGGGTGCAGATTATAGTTTTGATGAAATCCGTTTAGTCAGGGGGATGTGGAGAAGAGAAAAACGCAATTTAAAGTTATAAACTATGAGTTTTTGGGATCAAAAATCTTTCCCAAATAGCTTAATTTATTTAATAGTATAACCACCATCTATTACTAAAGCTTGACCTGTAATAAAACTAGATGAATCAGAACACAACCAAATCACAGCGTTAGCGATTTCCTCTGGTGTACCTAATCTGGGAATGGGATTTTGGCTGTTGATCAACCAATCTTTAGTTTCCTGATCAAAAGCACGATCTAACATGTCTGTTTGAATAGTTCCGGGACAGACTACATTAATTCTAATGTTTTGTGCTGCGTGTTCTAGAGCGATCGCTTTACTCAGTCCAATAATACCATGTTTGCTGGCACAATAAACGGATAATTTTGGAGAACCGATTAATCCAGCCATAGAAGCATTATTAACTATTGTACCTCCGCCTTGTTTTAACATATACGGAATTTCATATTTCATTGATAACCAAATACCTTTGAGGTTCGTATCAATTACTTGATTCCAGTTTTCTTCTGTTTGCTCAATCCCAGTCATCACCAGTCCTTCAATACCAGCATTATTAAATGCGTAATCAAGACGACCGAATGTAGCAACAGTTTGATTAACTAAATTTTCTATTTCTGCGGCTTTGGTAACATCAGTTTGAATAAATTTGGCTTCTCCACCAGCCGCTTCAATTAATGCAACAGTTTCTTCACCTTCTTTGATTCGTCTACCTGCTACTACTACTTTAGCTCCTGTCTGAGCAAAGGCGATCGCACTAGCGCGACCAATACCAGAAGTACCACCGGTGACTAAAGCCACTTTGTTATCAAATTCTGCCATTGTCAAATCATGCACAATTTGCTTACATCAGTATTTTAAGTGATAAATTTGATATTTTCCCTAGCCAAAGGTAGTAATAGTGATGGACAAACGCATAAAAGCTAATTCTAGTAGTTTTTAGAACCCTTGTGGGTGAGCCTCTTACCCACCCTAATTACACCAAATTAAAACACTATTTTCTTAAGAATCAGCATAAATAATTGTCCCTACATGTTGACCTTCCACACCTGCAACGATTCTTTCTGGCTTCAGTCCATTAACAATTTGAATCCGCTTAATTTGTCGGGAATTACTGAGTAAATCAATTAAAACTCGCTCAAAAGGTAATGTTCTAAACTTGGATTTTTTGAGTTCTGATGTTGATATTTCACTAATAAAATTAGCATTTGAATTAATTTTTGGATCTTGATCATAGAGTCCATCAACATCCTTAACTAAGGTGACACTTTCGCACCCAAAACATTCTGCTAATAAAAAAGCTCCGGCATCACTGCCATGAGGTGGTACTCTGCCAATAGCTGGGGGATGTTCCCATAAAGAATAGGGAGGCACACCGCTAAAAATTACCCCTGGTACAGTACGAATAAATAAGGGTAAAAGATGACCAAAAATTTCCGGGGGAATAGCTACAACTCCATAGGGAGCTAACAACGCACCTATAATATGAGCATTACCTAAAGCATCGGCTTGAGCAAGTGAAGCCAAGACACCAGTGGGCATTCCTAAATCAATACCAATAGAAAAGACATGCCTAGTTCTGACTCCACCCCCAGCACCAATAATCAACTTTTTTGATTGGAGAAGATTACCTAAAGCTTCAATTACCGGATAAGTTACTGCCCGACCTGCATCAATAATTGATCTACCACCAATTTTGACTACATAAGTATCTGGTAGCATCCGCACGATTGGTGCTTCTGCTAATTTATCTTCAGTGGATTTTTGCACCTCCTTATCCATCAAACTTTCTCGCATTAATAAGGATTCAAGGTGCTGTCTATAATCGCCGTTGGCATTTGTTGAAACCATAAATATTATTAGCTCCTAATGATTATTTAAAAAACTCAATTTCCCTTTTCGCATCTTTGCCTAGTCAGCATAGATATAAGTACCGATATCTTCACCATTGAGAGCGCGAGTTAAATTACCTTTCTCCAGTCCGTTGATAACTCGCACTGAACGACGATTACAAGCATTTTCCATCAAATCAAGTACCGATCGCTCGATGACTAAATCTTGCAGATCCATAGCCTTGAGTTCTGCTACAGAGATATTTTTGATCAGTTTGGCATTTCTTTCTTTTTTAGGATCTGCGGTGTACAGTCCTTCCTCATCTTTGATAAAAATCATGGACTTAGCACCAAATACATCACTGACTAAGTAAGTACCTGTGTCTGTCCGATGGGGAGGAATGCGTCCTACCGTGGGGTTTTCATGCCAAAAAGTGTAAGGTGGCATCCCAAAAAAAACTACTGCTCCCCGTTCTGCTAAATAAAGAGGAAGTTGAGGAAACTGTACTGGTTCAATAAATGGAATGCCATGCTCTGCCAATAAATAATGAATCATTCTGGCATTCTGCATACTGACAAAAGTACCCAAAACACTTAAAACCCCTGTAGGTAAACCTAAATCTATTCCCACACTATAAGCGTGTCGCGCTCTCGTTCCTCCTCCTGTGCCAATAATCATTTTGTGCTGGCCTAAATTACTGACAATTTCCTCAATTAAAGGAAAGACAGCTGCACGACCCCGGTCAATAAAACTCTGACCACCAATTTTGATCACGGTGGCATTAGGTAATATCTTGATTGGCGGTTCTTTAGCTGTTTCTGCTAGTAATTGCTCGTCATTGAGTGAACCAAGAACTATAGATTGTCCTAGTTTAGTGAGAAGTTGATTGTCTAAAGCAGGGATTGTATTGGTCATAAATGCTAGTGATTTTATTTGTGCATTGGTGAAAGATTAATGCCTTGCAAAATGTAGGCTTCTTCAGATTCGAGTTGCTGATCTAGTCGGCCAAAGGTGGATTTAGCCCAGATTTGCAAATCATCTAGGATAAGTTGTTTCTGTTTTTCAGGGAGGTTGATACCTGCTAAACCTGGTTTTTTTCGCCAGTTATCAATGCACTCTTGTGGTGTGCTAGTAAATTTCCACTGGGATACAACTACAGGTTCTATTTCCTGACCACCACGTTGGCAGCATAATGCCATCAATTGACGCTGATTTTGTTCTCCTTGCCGTCCGCATAAACCATGATGCTTGATCTGCTGCTGCATCTGTTTTCTGATTTGTTCTCTCACGCTGTGTTTTTGGCGTTGGATACGTCCCAAAATTAAAGCCGCTCCATCTGGTCTTTTGACTCGCAACAGTTCATTGACAACATGATCAATAGCTAAATGGTGAATGGCTCTAGAACTGAAGATAATTCGCGCACTAGCGTTAGCCACTGGCCACTGTTCGTTACCATCAGCCTCTACCAATGTCCAATTTTTTGTTGAACAAAGACGCGATCGACATACTGCCAGCATCTTTGCAGAGAGATCAAAACCTATATACCTTGCAGGTAACTCAACCAACCATTGACTGATCATCCCAGTGCCAGCACCTATCTCAACTATCAGATCATCTGGTTGTAGAGAGGTTCCAGGAAATATCTCTACTACCAGGGAAGACACAGCTTGGGCTATCTGGCGACAAATTTCTTCAGGCAACCCCACACGTTGATCATAAGTATTGGCTTGACTGTCAAAAGATGGAGAAATTAATTCCACAGTTATATTTACATAGATTAGAGCATTTTCTTAACCTTATTATTATTTGCCATATTCTGATATTTCTGACAAGAAAATAATTAGTGATTTGATTTAACTATAGAATCCGATACAAATCTTTTCAGAAGATTTTATTACCAACTAGATACCAAAGTATTACCAACCGTCATATTAAAATATAAAGTATTTTAAATACGTAGAAATATTACACTGAATTTTCGGTTGCTAGATAGATAGTTGATTACTTAAAAGAAGCAGAACCTTGTAATTAAAGGCTTTTTAGCTTGGCCGCATCAAGTTTTAAGTTTTGTCAAACCGAGAAATAGACTATATTAAAAAAAAATAATTTTCTTTTTAAATAAACTCTTTCTAAGATAATGTCTACTCAGGGTTTGCAATAAATTGACATACGGTTTACGAATTAATCAATGTAAGATGTACAAGATAAATAAAATTACATCTTTTTGGAGGACATAATGGATAAAGAACAATTAAGGGTAGGCATTCAATCAGCAATAAATAAAGGCGATCGCACTGCGGAAGAAACAGTTTTCCTCAGACTATTGCAACAAGTCTGGCAAATTGATTGGACGATCGCCCCCTATGACGTATGGACACACATGGTTGAGTGGGATGTACCCTATTTCCGTCGCTTCATGATTTTGGATGAGGGAGACGAAGCAGAAGAAGAACAAATCATCCGCGATTGGACTGAAGCCAGACTGGCTTTAGGAGGTAAAGACAAAGGTGAAGCACGGGACGCAAAGAAGCGCATTGTTAACTTAATTCAAGAAGTGAACGAATTACGCTCCAGCATTCGGCAAGGAGCAAAATAAAATACAGCAGACAAATATTACTAATTTGTCTGCTTAATCGCTAAATTATAGCTGTGTCATTTTTACAACCATAGCTAATTTTAATTTGTTATTTATCAAGCTAGGTGATGTGTAACTTATAGCAAAACTCTTGTGCTGGAGACAACTAACTCAGAGTTGTTCAACGCCAAACTACCAATAATGAAAAAATTTATACTGGTTAAAAACTAAGTTGCACATTACCTTAGACTTACCTCCCAATCCGTTTGTAGCAGCAAAAAGCAATTAGACTCACAAGTTTTCATCCTGGGATTCTTTTGCACAGGTAAGTCTTGTGAGGTACAACGCATCTATACTTTAGATGCCCTAGCCCGTTGGCATTTGAGAAATTTACGAGCCTAAATATTCAGTTACTGAAAGCCCCATTTACAAGGGATTTCAGCACTATTGATGCGTCTGTCATCAATGGCATTTCTAATGAAACTAGGAGTTATCCATGACACACCAACAACAGTTCCCATCAGAACCAGAAAACCTGCATTCAGAAGCGGCAAAATCCATAAAATCCCTATTCAGCCGCCGTCAATTTATGGGTGCAGGTATCATGACCGCCGCCGCTTTAGCTTTACCCAAATCAGCCCAAGCAGGAGAGGGTAACTGTAATCCCACCACTGGAGGCCCCATCAATCAACCCTGTGGCAACACTATTACCGTTCTTACAGGTGCAGATTTCGATGCTCACCCACCAACCATCATCACCAGTTCTAGAGGTAGCGTTAGCGAAACATTAACAACTCAAGTTGCTCAACTACAGGGAACTTTCACACCTGGACAACAACCGATTTCCGTACGGACATATAACTGTAGTGTACCTGGGCCAAATTTTTCTGTTCATCCAGGCGATCGAATCAACATTACCCTAAACAACGAGTTTCCAGCCGATGATCCCAGCACTTGTCCAATGAATTTGAGTGAAGATTATGCACCCGGCTGTTTCTACACAACTAACCTGCATTTTCACGGTTTGCACGTATCACCCCAGTGTACATCTGATGGCATTGCCTCAGATAGTGTATTAGTAGAAGTGCATCCAGGTGGCAGCCAGCAATATTGTGTTCAGTTACCAGACTTTCATGCACCTGGTACTCACTGGTATCACTCCCATCTGCATGGGGCAACAGGTTTGCAAGTATCCAATGGATTAGCAGGAGCAATTATTATTCCTGAACCCCCAGCAAATCAAATCGTGCCTCCAGAACGGGATAAAGTTTGGTTAGTACAAGAAGTACTGGGCATTGATGATCCAGCCGCCATTTATCCCACAGCAAGTGGAGGCGGTGGTAATGCTCCAAGCTTTTTACCTGGAAACTATTTAGTCAATGGACTCTATCAACCAACGATTACAGTTAATAAAAAAGAATGGCAGCGTTGGCGGTTTATTAATGCCGGAGCAACACCACGTAGTTTGACCAATCTTAAACTGGTCAAAAACTTTAATCCTTCAGATGGAACATACAATACTGTTATTGGGATGTACTTGATTGCTGTAGATGGTATTTCTTTCTATGGTAAGAAGCCTCAATCAACAGGAAATAAGGGATGGAGTCTTGCTCCTGGTAGTCGAGCCGACTTTATCTTTTGGTTGCCAGATGCGGTTGATGATAACGCCACATTCTATCTCATCAAAGATGTGTGGCCAAATGTAGGAGCAACCAAATTACAGCTTTTAGCCACAATTAAGGTAACAACATCGGATAAAAATGGAAATGATGGAGATCCGTCATGCTATACCATCCCAGGCAAGTTACCAGATTATTTACAACCGATCGAATCTCAGGAAATTTTTGCTAATAGTGGAGCGTTGAAGCATCCAGTCCAAGATATCCGCTTTACCATTCCCAAAGCCCCAGGAGGAACTCCCCCAAATAATTATGGCAAGTATGAAGTTAACGAAAGGCAATATGGTGTAGACGCTGGCGATATCACCGTAGGCTTAAACACAGCAGAAATATGGACTCTGAGAAATATAGGCAGGGGTTCACCTCATCCCTTCCATATCCATGTTAATCCCTTCCAAGTAGTTGGAGACAAGATCGACCCTGATGGGCCAAATGATTCTAGTAATTGGCGGTGGTGGGATACTGTTCCTGTTAGCCCAAATTCATGTGTGCCAATTGTACATCGTTTCCCAGATTATGATGGTAAGTATGTACTGCACTGCCATATTCTCATCCATGAAGATTTAGGGATGATGCGGAATGTCGTTGTCACTAATGATGGCACGGGAACAGGCCCCTGTACAAAACTCTCCAAGAGTTCATTTACTCCCAGTTCCAATCCCCAATATGTGACTTTTGAACAAGTTTGTAATAATCTTCCCACTAATCCTTACCAACCACCCGGTGCAACATCTAACCCAAGTTGTAACACTGGTAACTGTCAAACTAATAACCCAACAGTTAATACCCCAAGCAATCAAGGTTCAGGTGGTGGAAAAGGTTTAGGTGGTGGAAAAGGTTCAGGTGGTGGAAAAGGTTCAGGCGGTGGAAAAGGTTCAGGCGGTGGACTAGGGTAGTAGTAAAAATTACAAATTACTGTCAAGTAAATCAGCCAGACTACTGTTGTGTTTTTTGAGTAGTGACTGAACTACATTTTTCGGACTTACGCCATAAAATAAAATTTTTCTCCAACTGTGATGATTTGGTGTGCGTAAGTCCTCATTTCTCATATTGTCAGGGATATTTTCACTGTGGCTAAACTATCATCTTGCAGTGTAACCGCCATCAATAGGTAAAGCTTGACCTGTGACAAAGCTAGATGAATCAGAACATAACCAAATTACAGCATCAGCTACTTCTTCTGATGTCCCTAAACGTCCGATCGGGTGTTTTTGTGCATACTCTATTTTTGCTGATGAATCACTAAAGACACGAGTGAGCATATCTGTATCGATTCCCGCCGGACATACACTGTTGATTCTAATATTATCCTTGGCGTGTTCTAAGGCCATGGATTTACTTAAACCGACTACACCATGTTTACTGGTGACGTAAAGAGAACTGTTAGCAATGCCAATCAGTCCAGCAATAGAAGCATTGTTGACTATTGCCCCGCCCCCTTGTTTTAACATTTGGGGGATTTGATATTTCATTGATAACCAAATACTTTTCAGATTTATATCAATAATTTGGTTCCAAGTTTCTTCTGTTTGGTCGATCGCTCTACCTATATTTCCTTCAGTACCAGCATTATTAAAGGCGTAGTCAAGACGACCAAATGCAATGATAGTTTGATTAACTAGATTTTCTATTTCTGTAGCTTGGGAAACGTCGGTTTGAACAAATTTAGCTTCTCCACCAGTTGCTTGAATTAATGCAACGGTTTCCTCACCTTCTTTGATACGTCGTCCAGCAACTACTACTTTAGCTCCCTTTCTAGCAAATGCTATAGCAGTGGCACGACCAATACCAGAAGTAGCACCTGTAACTAAAGCAACTTTATGATCAAATTCTGCCATTATCAAATGTTCGACAAGTTGATTGTATGAACATTCTAGGCGAGAAGCTGGGTATTTTTTCTGAACAAAAGCTAGTCATAGCGAGCAGCTACACTGGATGCTTCGCCATCGCTCTATTTTACCCCCTGTCAAGAGCAATGGTGAAACGCCCAATTTATAGCGATCGCTCTGTTGTTTCATGAAAAACTAGGAATTTCTGGACTAGGTTCTGCTGTAGCAATGCTGATTTGCGGTTCTACTGTAATCTGCGGTTCTACTTGACGTTTTTTGGCTTTTTTGGTAGCAAGCACTACAGACAAAAGTTTTGGGAATACCAAACAAGCAACAGTATTGAAGAGAGTGATGAGTATTCCATCCATTAAACTCATAGATTATCCCCCTGAAAAAATTGGTTGCTACTATCTCTTAGTATTTAGCAAAAAGCTTACGATGGACTAGTTGATAGATTTTAATTTCTTTTGCAAATTATAACTTAAACTAATATACTTGATTGTGCATTATTGAGACTTGAAACCAGTCTACGGTAAAGATTGTAAACCATTGTTAACAACAAAACGTAATATAGGAATAGGTAATTATTCATTACCTACTCCGGGACTGGTAGTTGGGGTGAAGAGGAGGCAGGGGGGCAGAAGAGACGCGGGGACGCTCCAGACGCGGGGAAAGAGACGCGGGGACGCTCTGACGCGGGGACGCGGAGAAAGAAAGATAAAAAGATTCTCCCCTCTCCTTGCGGAGACGCTACGCGAACACCG
>DATGXQ010000533.1:0-2765 GCA_035298905.1 Nostocaceae cyanobacterium
AGTGATACCCACCGTATACTCATTGGGGAAAGCAAATATCATTGGTATGGCGTTGCTTTCTGGGGTAGCGGGTGTAAATAACAGGCGTTCAGAACTAAATAAGGAAGATGTCACAGGTGTTGTATTAAAACATATCTATCTATATTTAATTTTAAGCCATAAAATTATAAAATTTAAAACTAAAGTTATACTGTTAGCTAGAATAATTGGTAAGGCGTTGAGGATAATTCCATAAATTAACCACAAAACAAGACCACTCATAAAAGCAATCAGCATGATGAAAGAGACATCTTTTGCTGACTTTGTTTTCCATGTCCGCCACACTTGCGGTAAAAAGGCAATTGTGGTTAATGTTGCTGCAACTATGCCTAAAATTGTCACAAAATCCATGCAATAAAATTGTCCATTGAATTAATATTGATCTAGTGAAATGATTATTGTTTTTTTGGCAATGAAAAATTTATTTGCCATGTCCATACAGATTTATTTTCAGGTGGTGATGTAGCGATCGCTCTCATAATCCCTGTTTGATCCCAGAACATCACATAAATAAACTGACATTGCAGATACATTAGCAAGAAATTAAACAAATATCAAACTCTCCCTCATCAGGCGGACTGTAAGCTTACAGATATAGGACTTACGCAAGTGTCATAATCAAACTAACTCAGGACTTACGCAAGTGTCACAATTGGTGGTTGGTGCGTGATGCTACAAGTCTCATGACTACGTTCAAATATTTTCGCAGCGTCACATACCCTACAGAAAAAATATGCCAGTTGCGTAAGTCCTATAACTGTAGGGTGCGTCAGCCCCAATAATCTCGTACAAATCAAAGGATTTTCCATATCTGACGCACCCTACCCCAAGTACCAGTTGCGTAAGTCCTAAGATAAACCCAATACCTAAAACTGATGACTAATGATTAATGAGTTAAGTGCTATTGTCTTAGCGGGTGGTCAAAGTTCCCGTATGGGACAGGATAAAGCTTTGATATCTGTTAATGGTGTGCCGTTGTTGCAATTTGTCTGTAATATAGCGGCAAGTTGTGCTAATAAAGTTTATATAGTCACCCCTTGGCCGGAACGCTATCAGCATTTAGTTTTACCCAAGTGCGAATTTATTCGAGAAGCTCCCTCTAACCCTGATGCGACGACTCACGGCCCTTTAGTTGGCTTTGCTCAAGGGTTAGCACAGGTAAAATCTGAATGGGTATTGCTGTTAGCTTGCGATTTACCTAAATTACGGGTTGAGGTTTTGCAAGATTGGGCTGCTAGTCTTGAAATTGTACCAGAAGATGCGTTGACCTCTGGTCGCTCGGAGACCATCGCTGCTTTAGCCCATCACGCCAAAGGCTGGGAACCCTTATGTGGTTTCTATCGCCGTCGCTGTTTACCGCAATTATTAGATTTTATCAATCAAGGCGGGCGTTCTTTTCAGCAATGGTTAAATAACCATTCTGTACAACTGTTATCTTTACCTACGCCAGAAGTATTATTTAATTGTAATACACCAGAAGATTTGATTTATTTGCAAGAATAAGTTTGTAGTGGGGACTTTAGTCCTCAAAAAAGAAAGGACTGAAGTCCTTACTACGAACTTTTAATTCTTTACATTGTATCACACTATGAGTTTTAGAATTGAGGCTTTGCAACTTCCCACCCTGCAAAGAGGTTCTGAAGGAAGAAATGTCACCGTTTGGCAGAGATTCCTATTAGATAATGATTTTCCTATTGGTGCGGTAGATGGTGATTTTGGCAATATTACTGATAAAGCTACCCGTGAGTATCAAACTAAAAATGGTTTGGGGGTGACGGGAATTGTTGATATTGCTACCTATGAAAAAGCATTAGCACAAGGGTTTGCAGTATATATTGCTTTTTATGCCAATGGAGTGAAGAGATTTTTAGCTTATCTCAATTTTGGTGATAATGAAGTCAAAGATTTACAAAGAAGTTTAACAGCGATCGCCACTTTAAATCCACCGTTAGTAGCTGATGGTGATTTTGGCAATAATAGTATTAGAGGATTAGCGGAAGCTTACAAAAAAAGAGATGTAAATTTTCCTGCTGATTTAACTCAACAGCTTTCTAATGCCACAAAAGCCAAACTCGGTGATGATTTTGCACCAGCTATAGACAACATTACCGAGTATGCTAAACGATTAAGACAACGCCTCAGTGGCAGAAATTGGGTGAATTTCTTCCCCGATAGAGACTCAATTGATGATTTGGCTTCCCCCTTCCGCCAAAGAGTACAAGCATTTGAAAGTGCTTTACAAGATGCAGGCGCTACTATCAGCATAGCTTCCGTATTGCGTCCCCCAGAACGGGCTTATTTAATGCACTACGCTTTTAGAATTAGTAGAAATGAAATTGCTGCCCAAAATGTCCCACCGATGCCTAATGTAGATATTAATTGGGTGCATTACAACAACGCCATTTCTATTCAAGCAGCCAGCGAAATGGTGTCTGCTTATAATATTGCTTTTCGTCCCGCGCTCACTTCTCGCCATACCAGAGGTTTAGCCATTGACTGGGAAATCTCTTGGACAGGAACATTAAGAGTGAAAAATGCTAATGGCAATATAGTTAATATTAATGAGCCGAGAACAAGCTACGAAAACCCTACATTATGGCAAGTGGGACGCTCTTATGGTGTAATTAAACTAGCAAGCGATCGCCCTCATTGGTCTAGTGATGGGCATTAGTTATCAGTTATCAGTTATCAGTTATCAGTTATCATTTTTTCTCCTCATCTCCCCC
>DATGXQ010000534.1:0-9769 GCA_035298905.1 Nostocaceae cyanobacterium
TTACAGAGACAAGTTGATTCGACGACATTTACAGAAAGTAGCAACTCAATAGATACCTCAGAAAATGCTACAAATGTAACAGCAAATCACAGTCAAACTCCAGTCATTCAAACACAAATAGAAACAAATAATTCAACATCAAGCAGTGCAGAATTGGCTCAAACTGCTGATAATGTAAATCATCCATCAGCAAATGTAGAAGCACCAGTTTTACAAAGACAAATTGATTCAACTACATTTGCAGAAACACCAGTCTTACAGAGACAAGTTGATTCGACGACATCTACAGAAAGTGGTAACTCAATAGATACCTCAGAAAATGCTGCAAATGTAACAGCAAATACCAGTGATACTCCAGCTATTCAACCACAAATAGAAACAAGTAATTCAACGTTGAGTAATGAACCATTTACTCAAACTGGGGATAATGTAAATCATCAATCAGTAAATACAGAAACACCAACACCAGCAGTTCAAAGACAACTTGATTCAGCCACATTTGCAGAAAATACATCAGCAGATGTAGAAACACCAGTTTTACAGAGACAAGTTGATTCGACGACATTTACAGAAAGTAGCAACTCAATAGATACCTCAGAAAATGCTACAAATGTAACGGCAAATCACAGTGAAACTCCAGTCATTCAAACACAAATAGAAACAAATAATTCAACGTTGAGTAGTGAACCATTTACTCAAACTGGGGATAATGTAAATCATCAATCATTAGATGTAGAAACACCCATAGTTCAAAGACAAATTGATTCAACTACATTTGCAGAAACACCAGTTTTACAGAGACAAGTTGATTCGACGACATTTACAGAAAGTAGCAACTCAATAGATACCTCAGAAAATGCTACAAATGTAACAGCAAATCACAGTGAAAATCCAGTCATTCAACCACAAATAGAAACAAGTAATTCAACGTTGAGTAATGAACCATTTACTCAAACTGCTGATAATGTAAATCATCAATCTTCAAATGCGGAAACACCAGTCTTACAAAGACAAGTTGATTCAGCTACATTTGCAGAAAGTGGTAACTCAATATATACCTCAGAAAATGCTGCAAATATAACAGCAAATCACAGTGATACTCCACCAGCTATTCAAACACAAATAGAAACAAATAATTCAACGTTGAGTAGTGAACCATTTACTCAAACTGGGGATAATGTAAATCATCAATCAGTAGGTGTAGAAACACCCATAGTTCAAAGACAAATTGATTCAACCACATTTGCAGAAAATACATCAGCAGATGCAGAAACACCAGTTTTACAAAGACAAGCTGATTCGACGAACTTTACAGAAAGTGGTAACTCAATAGACACTTCCGAAGAAAATTCTACAAAAGCATTGGTTCAAACGGCTGATAATGCAAATCATCAATCAGTAAATGTGGAAACACCAGTCTTACAAAGACAAATCGATTCAGCTACATTTGCAGAAAATGCATCAGCAGATGCAGAAACACCAGTTTTACAGAGACAAGCTGATTCGACGAACTTTACAGAAAGTGGTAACTCAATAGACACTTCAGAAAATGCTACAACTGTAACTGCAAACAACGGTGAAAATCCAGTAATTCAAACACAACTAGAAACAAATAATTCAACATTGAGCAATGAAGAATTGGCTCAAACGGCTGATAATGTAAATCATCAATCTGCAAATGCGGAAACACCAGTCTTACAAAGACAAATCGATTCAGCCACACTTGCAGAAAATACATCAGCAGATGCAGAAACACCAGTCTTACAGAGACAAGTTGATTCAACGACATTTACGGAAAATATTAACTCAATAGATAATTTAGAGAATGCTAAACCTGTAAATGCAAATCGCAGTGAAACTCCAGTTATTCAAACACAATTAGAGACTATTAATCCTGTTACAGCTAATTTATCAGAGTCTGCAAATGCTACTGGAGAATCAACAGTTATTCAGCCGAAATTAGAGACAAATAGTGCTGAAGAGGTTAGTTCACAGCCAGAAACTAGCATTATCCAAGCACAACCGGAAGCACAAAGTCTGAATCAGAACTCAAGAGTTCCTCAATTACCTACAGTACTGCAAAATTTATCAGTACTGAGTCCATTATCCCAGCAATCTAATTTCATAGCATCTGGTTTTCTAGAGCAGAAAGATCCGTCTAATACATCTTCTCCTGCTGTTGCTGCTACTTCCACATATACACCTATCCAAAGATATCCTGTTTCTACTACTACTTCTTCATCTGTACAAATTCAAAAATCAGCTGCTCAAGAAGCACCAACTTCATGGTCTAGCATAGCTGAATTAGCGAGTAGCAATACAAGCAGCAGTAGTAGTACAAGTCCGTCTGTCCAAGCTCTACCTCTTGAAACAGAGGCAGACGAAAGATTCACATCTGTTGCTGAATCATTATCTGAGTATAGTCCGTCACCAGTAAGGACTATTCAAAAATCGAGTAGTTCAACAAATGGAGTGATTCAGAAATCAGAGGATGTTAGTAGCTCTACCTCTGGGGAAAGCTCAGGAGCAACTATAGGAGCATCAAGTGAAGGTAGTGACAAACTATCAAAAGATGAATTAAAAGAACTGGATGCTTTAGCAAGGGAGGTGTACAAAAACCTCCAACGTCGTTTACAAATAGAACGGGAACGCCAAGGCAAGAATTATTCAGGACGCTTATCTTGGTAAATACAAGCAGCAAGGAATACAAGTAAAAAATGATGACTTTTCGATAGGGAATACGGATAATATAAATATAGCGATCGGCAGTTTTACAATCTCACTCACAAGAAAAGACTATGACAAACCTAGCCAAAGCTCAACTTATTCCTATTGAGGGGGAAGGAGCGCCTTTTGAGTTTATGTTTAACCCCACTAAACTCACTTTCTCTCAACAAGTTACTTTAAATCAAGAAGATGGCGCTCGTACAGAAGAAGGTATGCCAAAAGTTACCTACGGGCATCCAAACCCTTGTTCACTAAAAATAAGTGACGTAGTAATAGATACTTACGAATCTGGTGGGAGTGTCTTTGATAAATTAGCACCTCTAGTACAAGCTTTGAGATTCGCTACAGGTGGAGAAGGTCAGAAGAAACGCGCCCCCATCTACCTCTTTACTTGGGGAGCAAAGGGAGCATATATGCGCTGCTTTGTAAAATCTATCAACTGGGATCTAACCATGTTTAGACCAGATGGTACACCTGTAAGAGCAAAAGTATCCTTTGATTTAGAAGAGGCAGGCAACTCCATATCTCAACCTGGTATGGGTGCACCAAGCTCCGTTGACCGAGCTGCTTTTAGCCGATCTGCATTTGGAAAATAGTAAGAATTTATTAAACTTTATCGGTAATGATTTCCGCTTTTACACGCCACATACTCTAATACTAATCAAATCTAGACAAGATGTATGGCCGCTAATTACGCATCTCAGCCGAAGCTACTAATTGATGGTTCGGAAGCTCCAAAAGATTTAATGGAAGACCTGTTAGAACTTTCCGTAGAAGAAAGTTTACATCTACCAGGTGCTTTTACTATAGTCATTAGAAATGATCAAGGACCTGGGAAAACTGAAGATAAACTTTGGAAACACCAAGGTTTATTTGCCATTGGCAAAAAAATTAAGATTGGATTTACATCAAGTACAACAGATAATCAGGAATATTCACAAGAGGACAAAGGTGATGTTATAGAGGGAGAAATCACTGCTATAGAAACTGAGTTTAATAAAGATTCCCAAGCTCCAATCATTATTCGGGGTTATGATGTTGCTCATCGTTTACATCGAGGGCGGTTTAACCGTTCCTTCCAGAACGTAACTGATAGCGATGTTGTCAATCAAGTTATTGGTGAGGCTGGTATCTCAGCTGGTACTATCACTTCTACCAGCATTGTGCATGAATACGTCTTTCAAGAAAATCAAAGCAATATGGAGTTTTTGCGGGAAAGAGCAGCTCGCCTTGGTTTTGAACTTTATGTTCAAGATGGTAAGCTCAATTTCCGTGAACCCAAGCAAGACCAAGCTTTATCTTTGAAGTGGTTACAAGATATCACTAACTTCCGGGTACGTGTCAGCAGTGCTGAACAGGTAAGTTCTGTGGAAGTTAGAGGTTGGGACTACGCACAAAAACGCTCAATTGTCACTACGGCAAATAAGGAAAAAGTTGTTACTAAGACAAAAAGTGGTACTGGTAGCGAAACCAGCACTAAATTTAGTACACAACCGAAGATGATTGTAGTAGACCAGCCAGTATTTAGCACCAACGAAGCCCAAAAAATTGCTCAGTCCTTATGTGATGAACTGGGTGGAGAATTTGTTTATGCTGATGCTGAAGCTATTGGTAATCCAGAAATCAGACCAGGGCGAGTGATTCAGCTCAAAGAGATGGGCAATTATGATGGTGATTACTACGTCACAGAAACTCGCCACATATTCTTAGACCGAAAGTATATGACAGAGTTTAGTGTGCGGGGTTTACGGGCAGGTAATCTTTTAGAAGCTTTGTCATCTTCAACACGTCTCCAACCAGGACAAACAATGTTAGTAGGAATTGTTAGTAATAACAAAGATCCTAAAGGTTGGGGTCGGGTGAGAGTGAAATTTCCCACATTAACAGAAGAACATGAGAGTAACTGGGCGAGGGTAGTAAGTATAGGTGCTGGCCCCAATCGAGGTTTTGACTGCTTGCCAGAAGTCAATGATGAGGTATTGGTGGGGTTTGAGCATGGAGATATTCACCGCCCTTATGTGATTGGTAGTGTTTGGAATGGTACAGATCCCACACCAGAAAAAGTTGATGATAGTGTTGTGGGTGGTGCTGTTCGCTTACGCACTTTTAAAACCCGTGTTGGTCATAAATTCCAGTTTGTAGAAGAAGATAAGGGAACGAAAAAAGGTTTTTATTTCAACACTGCTGATGGCCACAACTTCCGCATGAATGACAGTGATAAGTTTGTAGAATTACAAACTACTGGTGGCCATAAAATTCGCTGTGATGATAGTGGGAAAAGTATCACGATAGAGTCCACTGGTGAGATTAAAATCACCGCTCCACAGAAAATTAGTATTAGTGTAGGTGGGAATAGTATTGAAATTACTCCTAGTGGAATTTCTATCAAGAGTTCTGGAACTATGAGTATTCAGTCTAGTGGCACTATGAGTATGCAATCATCAGGCTCTATGAGTACCAGCGCGACTACAGTCAGCGTCAGTGGTTCAGCCACTGTAGGTATTACTGGCGGTATTGTCAAGATTAATTGATCAATTTATTGTCCCCTGTGAGGAGGTGTAATTATGTTCCCGGCTGCTAGATTGACTGATATGACAGTTACAGGTGATCCAATTGTATCCCCAGGTGCGCCTAATGTTTTAATTGGAGGTTTACCTGCGGCTTGTCTTGGGGATTTAGTTTCTGGACCAGCAGTGATTGGTAATATTACTACTGCTTCGGCTACTGTTTTTATTGGTGGCAGACCAGCAGCTAGGATAACATCTCAAGTGGTTGGGGTAAATCCAGCTTCAGGTGTACCTGTTACCACTATGGTGGCGAAGGGAGCGCCAAACGTGCTAATTGGGGGTTAATCGTGGAGTTGGTTCAGGTAATTTGGCTGAGGCTATGATAGCCACCTACCCACCAGCAGGTAGAGGGGAGTTGAGTACATCTAAAACTCACTCCCATATCAGTGCATTATAAGTTATTTGTAGTATAAGTAATTTCACCCCTCTACAAAGTTTGTCAATCGAGGGAAAACTTGGCATTATTTTTTATCCTTGTTTAACTCGACTTTTGGCGAATAGTATTGCTTTGGCATATAAACTTAAAGTAGCGATGGCGAAACGCCCACCGTAGGTGCTCGCTCATCTGGACTAAAAATTGAGAGCGAATAATTTACTGCATATGCCAGAAGTAAATAACAATCGGAATGGTGACTACCTGGGTACGGGCTGGTCTTTTCCTTTACGGATAAATGTCCAAGGTAGTTTACAACTCAGTAAAGGAGAGCGAAACGTTGAGGAATCGATCAGGCTGATTTTACGTACTGGATTAGGGGAGCGAGTGTATCGGCCTAATTTTGGTTCCCGTTTGTCTGAATTGGTGTTTGCACCAATGAACACCCAAACTCTACTATTGTTGCGGCTACACGTCCAAGAAGCTTTGGAAATGTGGGAGCCGCGCATTATTTTGGAAGGTGTGGATGCTGATCCAGACCCAGCCAAAGGACAAATAGATATTATGATTAATTATCGCATTAAGGGTAGTCATGACTCCCGCAGTTTGGTATATCCTTTCTTCTTAAATGATGCCAAGGATGATTTTCCCAGCTAAGAAAATTGTTGAGACTGGAAAAATTATTCAAGAGTTAGTACTGTTATAGTTTAGGCAATAAAAATTGTGGAATTTGATTTTTTACCGAAATTACCAAAGCCAAATTTAGACGATCGCACATTCCAGGATTTAGTAGAAGAGTGTATCCTGCGAATTCCTCGTTACTGTCCAGAATGGACGAATTATAACCCCAGTGATCCAGGCATTACTATGATTGAGTTATTCGCCTGGTTAACTGACCAAATGTTAGCGCGGTTTAACCAAGTACCACTGCGGAACTATCTGACTTTTTTGGAATTGTTAGGAATTAGGCTACAAGCTCCAGCCCCAGCAGTTGCAGATATAACATTTTATTTAAGTGCCGCTTTACCTGATACCTATACCATCAACACGGGTGTAGAAGTAGCAACCCTCCGCACGGAGACAGAGGAAGCAATTACTTTTACTACAGATCGTCCTTTAGTTATTGATAAACCTTATATTCGTCACTTTCTTACCTCCCAAACTACAGAAGATAGACCACAAGTTTTGCGCGATCGCTTAACTAATTTGTGGACAGAGCGATCAAATGGTGAATGGTATGGCCGAGAGTTAGCATTTTTCGATGAACAGCCCCAACCAGGTAATAGTTTTTACTTGGTTATTGATGAAACTTGTCAGTGTGAAGGCAATGTTTTAGCCATCAAATTTAAAGGAGAGGCTGCTACCAGTACAGGTATTAATCCCGATTCACCACCCCGACGCTGGGAAGCTTGGAACGGTGTTTACTGGGAATCAGTCCTGCTACAAGAAATGGACGATAGCACCAGAGGTTTTAGTTTTAGTGAATTAGCAGAGCAAGGTATTAACCCCTTAGAAGGGGCAGATGTGGTGCTGCATCTACCCCAAAGCTGGCCTGTAACTGCTTTTACTGCTTACCAAGGTCGTTGGCTGCGTTGTGTTTACACGCCACCAGAAGATCATCAACCGGGATATAGTAGTTCTCCTCGCATTGTTGGCCTGAGTATTAGATCCATTGGTGGGACAGTGGGAGCCAGCCAAAGTGAGATTATTCGGGATGAAATTCTGGGAGAAAGTGATGGTACACCAGGGCAAACTTTTCAGCTGCGGGGATATCCTTTGTTAAAACGCCGTCCAGAAGAAGAATATATCCTAGTTTCTCCACCGGGTGGTTTACCCCAAAGATGGGAAGAAGTGGAAGATTTTGCTGATTCCCATGCTAATGATTTACATTACACTATTGATTCACGGACAGGAATAGTACAGTTCGGGCCGTTAGTTCGGGAAGCCGGACAACTCAGACAACAAACCATTCTCCGCTCAATTACTCAAACTGGATCAGCTCGTCACATTTTGCCTAGTCCTACCCTAAATGAGCAATCAGAGAGACAATATGGAGCCGTTCCCCCCAGAGGCTCTGTCATTCGCATGGTAGCTTATCGCACAGGGGGCGGTAGTAAAGGTAACGTGCAACGGGGAGCCATTATTGTTGCTAAAACCGCTATCCCTTACGTAGCTAGGGTAATTAATCATATTCCAGCCCGTAACGGCGCAGACGCTGAATCCTTAGACGATGCCGTGTTAAGAGTACCAGCATTCCTCCGCACTCGCGATCGGGCTGTGACACCAGAAGATTTTCAAGTCCTGACGATGAAAGCAGGGGAAGGAGCGATCGCACGTGTGCGTTGCTTACCCTCCACCTCTCCCCAGGATGCTGGCATAATTAGGCTATTAGCAGTACCATCAGCCAACACAGATACTATTTTCCGTGGAGAAGGAATTGAACCAGAACGGTTCAAACTCAGCCTACAACTCAAGCAACAAATAGAAAAATATCTAGATGAGCGGCGTTTATTAGGTGTACAAGTCAAGCTACAAGAGCCAGAATATGTGGGTGTGGCAGTACAAACAGAAGTAGCACTGGAAGCCGAGTATAGAAACCCCGCCGCCCAACAAGAAATTTTATGGCAATTGCGAGTCGCTTTGTATAAATTTCTTAATCCCATTACTGGCGGTTTAGATGGAAAAGGCTGGCCTTTTGGTAGACCTTTATATCCTTCGGATATTGTCAATTTGTTCCAACAGTTTCCAGCAGTGCGCTACCTGGGAGTGGTTCAATTATTTGAACTGCGATATAACGGACAAACTTGGGTGAGAACATTACCACAAAACCCAGTGATTGACCCAGGCTCTTTGGGGCTGATTTGCTCATGGCTCAATAATCGCTTGCGTTCTGGTCATGTGGTTAATCTCATCTCGTAAAAGGCAAAAAGAATGAAAAATATTGATAATTGTGCGATGAACTGGACTTGAAAACCGTAATTTGGGAATTAATCGAAATTCTTGTTTGTGACTTTTGCCTTTTGAGCATTTACTTTTTATGGTCAGTCAAACCTTAAACTTAAAACTCACACCAATGCAAATAGCCGATGCAGTCCAACCATCGGCTGTTAGTACAGGTGCAGTTGACTTTCATTCTGCGGCACTCAGTACACAACTAACAGGTCGCTCTGGTATTGATGTGTTAATTTATCCCAAAGAGCCAACTGAAATAGTGTTACAGTTGGAAAACATGAGCAATCGCAACTTGCGGATAGATGTGCAAGTGGAAGGCAATTTCCCTAGCCAGTGGTGTCGCAAATATGTAGAAGGTCAAGAACTGGCAGGGCGATCGCAAATGGAAGCTTCTCTATACTTCCACATCACCAATGACTTCTTTGAAGAACAACAAATATTAGGGTCTGATGCTTCCTTAACTTTGGATTACTATTGCCGGGTTAATGTTTATAACTGCGAAGCAAGCGGAGTCAAACAGTTAATAGAATCAGCAAACCTTAATCTATATGTCCGCCCCCGGAGTTTATATCCCAAATTTTTGCCAGCAATTTATCAAGAAGTAGATTTTATTGGTCGCTTCTTGAAAATTTTTGAGCAGACTTTTGAACCAGCAGTACAGGCAATGGATACCCTCTGGGCTTATCTTGACCCCAGGACTGCACCCCAATCTATGTTGCCTTTTTTGGCTCATTGGGTAGCATGGCCAATTGATAATCGTTGGACTTTAGAACAACAACGCCTACTCATTCTCTATGCTTTTGAGCTTTATCGCTGGCGAGGAACAAAGCGAGGTTTACGACTATACATTCATCTGTATACTAATTTACCTTTAGATAGTCACATTGCCCAAGAAAAAGATAAACACATTTGTATAGAAGAAATTAGCGGTCGCGGTTTCCTGCTCGGTGACACACATCTGGCACAAGATGCCATGATTGGCGGTGGACGACCATATCATTTTATAGTCCGCCTACGGCCAGATCATCCAGGTCAAGTGGATGAACAGCTAGTACGGCATATTATTGACCAAGAAAAACCAGCTTTTTGTACTTATGAACTTTATATAGAAAGTAGTAGGCAGGGTGCAGAGAGATGAGCAGGGGAGACG
>DATGXQ010000535.1:0-14706 GCA_035298905.1 Nostocaceae cyanobacterium
AGGGGAGAGGGGAGAAGTAATAATCTTCTCTGTCACCGCGTCACCGCGTCCCCGTGTCACCGCGTCTCCGCGTCTTCCTTGCCTCAACCTAAAACCTTTTTAGTCAACCTTTGGTAAATTGTCGCCAAGGCTTCAGCATTACCGACATTACCCGGAAACAGTACCACTGGCAAGTTAGGAAATTGGGGATGATCAACAGGTGTAATCACCATTGAACAACCAGCTAAAATTTGCCCCAGTAATCTGGCGGAAGTTAAAGCTAGTCCTGTACTCAAAACATCGTTAGAGGTAATCCCCCCTTTGCTAATCAGGAATCCTATATCAACAGGTAAACCCTTGACAACATCCATTAATAAACTAGAAACCCTTAACCCAAATTCCAACCGTGTTTTGACATTGGGAAAAGTCAACTCTTGACGGCTAGTGTAAACTACTGGTGTTTTTCCTGCCTTATGTGCTGCGTGAACTTTTTCTAAAGTCTCGGTTAGCAGTTTAGCAGATGAATCATTGCTGTCATCCAATAATCTTGATACTTTTACCTCAATTCCTTGAGTTCCCTCGGTTTGCAATAAAACTTCTAACTGTTGAGTAGATTTTTTGACGTGAGAACCAACAATTACTACACCTGGTTTACCTTGACGGACATATTCTGCCATATTTTCAGCAGCGATCGCTTGGGGAGGTAAGGCAGCTAGGGCGGTTAAAATGCTGGCAGCAGACCGGAATAAAAAGCGTTTTCCTTGACTAGCGGCGGTTAGGATATCCACAGCAAACCGATTTAAGTCGGCTTGAGTTTCTCCGTCTACCACAGCACATTGATTATCATGCAGTTGTAATAATCTTTCTAAACTTCCCGCCCGGATATCTGCTAGTAAAAATCGGGTGACAGCTTCGGCTTTGATCCGTCTTTTAGTTTTTTCTTCTACATATTTAGGCAGATAACTATGATGATAAGCAAAAACAGAATCACGAGCAAATTCTGTTTCATGTACCGGAGTGGGAACACCATCAATAATTAAGTAGTGGATGCTGTCGCGGGTGATACGTCCACCTTCAAAAAAAGCGGGAACTAAAAAATGAGCATCAAAAGAACCCAACTCCTGGGCTATGACATCGGTTTCAATGGGATAATGACCGCGTAAAGTGGAATCAGAACGACTCACCACCAAAAAGTCGTTTATTCCTTCCTCAGCAATAGCTTGTTTCAGATTGTGACAAACTTCTCTAGTTACCGATGCAGCTGATTCTGGGGGAAGCGATCGCGTATTGGTTAAAATAAAAAATATCGGTGAATCATCCTTTAGTCCCAAGCGTAAGGTTTCCAAATCCCAACGCATCAGCAACAAACAGCTATGGACTGTTTGCGAACCTGTAGGATCATCATCTAAAACAATTATTTTTGGTTTATTACTCATTTCACCCTGGTAACTTTATTAAATAGGTTTATCAACAAGGGAACAGGAAACAGAAATTAATTCCTCATTTCCTTCTCAATAGATAGTCATTTTTGTAACTTTTGCATTTCTGCTTGCACATCCAAAGCAATCTGCAATGATTGATTGAGAAATCTAGCGTATTCGCTGGCTGGACTACTGACTTGTATACTTTGCATACTAGCTAAGTTATTTGTCAATAGTTCTGGATTATCAGCAAGCGATTTTTTATTATCCCGCAAAATTCGTGCAATTTTTAAGGCGCGGACTAAATCTTCTCGAATAAATTGTAAAGCAGCAACAACTTTTTCTCTATCTTGAATATTGGTGTGGGAATTTCCATTATTGTCCCCTTCGTCACGAATATCTATAGCTTGGACGACAGCATGATATTTATCCACTTGATCTAACAGGATAGTTAAAGCACGAGGATAGGTGAACCTCCGCCAGAGCGATCGCACCACAAGCATTACCACAGGTGCGATAATTAACAATAAAATCCCCAAACTTATAGAAGAACCAATAGTTGGTACAATTATAGAAGTATAAATAGCACCCACAAGCGGAAGAGTCAGCATTAAAGCCATTAACCCCTCATTCCGCAAAAACTCTTTTCGCTTATCTCTATCTTCCCAAATAGAAGCACGATAAACATTTTCAGGATCAAACCCAGTCAACCGCCTGAGTTCCCCCTTACTAATTTCCAAGCCTACCAAATCCGGCTGCACCGCTACATACTCCTTGAGCAAGGACGTTATGAGTATTTATTTTATCGGCTATATTCAGGAAACCAGTTTTCATCTAAAACTTGCTCTAAAGAGCCAATGGGTATAAGTGGGAATTTGTCAATAGGAAGTTGAGAGCGATCGCTTGCTAATTTTCTGGCTTCTTGATAGGATTTGTCAAATATTTCTAAAATGTAAGGCTTTAAACTCGGACTATCTGCAAGTTCATCCTTTATCTGTATACGAAATGTTCTAATTTCCGCTTGCCAATGTCCTTGATTTCGCTCTCTTTCGCTATCCCAACATTTGAGTTTTAGGAGATGTTCAAGCAGTTTAAGTAATAAACTTTTAATTGCTCGTTTCTCGCTTCTACCCATGTCTTCTAATTCTTCCAGTAAATTATCTAAATCAACAGCAGAAAATTGTCCTGTGCGAAGTTGGTTAATAGTCGTTCTCAGCCACAGGTAATAATCTTGCTCATATAGAGTTTGATTTGTTGGTTGGATTATTGGTGTCACCATACAATAGCAAAATTTTGACTATTTTCTTACTTTAGCTTAATTTAGCTATCAAGATTTGCAATTGAGTTGTAAAGTTAACAAAAGTGATATATGCTGAGAACAAGAGTTATTAAAATCAGCTTATATGTCAAATTTACTAGAGAGAATCACAATTAATCCTAAACAGTGTGGTGGTCGTCCCTGTATTCGTGGTATGAGAATTAGAGTATCGGACGTATTAGATTTATTTGCTGCTGGTTTAAGTGCTGAAGAAATTTTAGAAGATTTACCCGATCTGGAAGCTGATGATCTTAAAGCGGCGCTTTTATATGCTTCACGAAAACTCAATCATCCAGTGTTAGTTGCATGATTATCTGGGTAGATGCACACTTATCACCGATAGTAAGGTTTTGATATTTTCGTGGTTCAATATCCTCATCAAATTAACTCAATGCGTAGAGCGATCGCCTAAACTAGAAAGTAGATAAATTTTCCTCTTTGAGTCAGTTAAAATGGACATAAGCGCGACTGTAAACCAGATTAAATCCCTAAGTATTGAAGAACGGATTTGGATTGTACAGGAAATTTTGGAAAGTATTGCAGAAGAACAAACTACTCCAGATTTAACAGAAGCACAAAAACGAGAACTAGACCGTAGAATAGCAGATTATGAAGCTAATCCAGATAATGTGATGACGTGGGAGGAAATGAAAGCTTCGATAGTAGGAATTTGATGTTGTTTTGGGTTAAAACTCTCTATTAAATTAACTCAATGTTTAGAGCGATCGCCTAAACTAGAAAGTAGATAAATTTTCTTCTTTGGGTCAGTTAAAATGGATATAAGCGAACTTGCCAAACAGATTAAATTGTTGAGTATTGAAAAACGGATTCGGATTGTACAGGAAATTTTAGAAAGTATTGCAGAAGAACAAACTACTCCAGATTTAACAGCAGCAAAAAAAGGGAAATTGACCGCAGAATTACAAATTATGATGCTAATCCAGATAATGTAATAACATGAGAGGAAATTAAAGCTACAATATATGGTTTTGATGTTTGTTGTGGTTAGAGTACCTATTTTAAAAGTCTAAATAAATTTAAAGGTTTATAGAGCGGTAAAAATACCACCCTATTACTACTACAATTAACTAAATTTCTTTTTTGAAGTCAACTTAAGTTTCTTGCTTGCAGAAGCTAGATACAATATACCAATCCCCGCTAAACCCAACAGACTAGAATTTTCTGGTACAGGTACAGCAGCAATACCAATAGAGCGCACTAAGCTACCATTACTATATTGAATACCAGTAAAACTATTAGCATTTCCAGTAGCACCATTGAAAGCCAAGATCGAGCCTCTATTGTTATTAGTAAAATCAAACCCAGCTACATAAAGATTGTTTTTGAAATTACCAGAACCAAAAGTCAAGTTTCCAATGAAATTACTGCTAGGATTTGTGCCTGTATAGTTTGTAGAAATTGTTTCCAATAACACCCCAGAAGAATTATATCGCCGAATACCACCGGCAAAATCACTAACTAAAATATCATTGTTAGGTGCAAGAGTTAAACCTAATAAACTCACAAAACCAAAACTTTCAGGTAATGGTGTCGGTTGAGAAATAAAAACGCTAGGATTGGTGGTTGGTTCTACTCCAGCGACCTGTTCTGGACTGTAGCGTAAAACCTGGCTTTCGTAAGGATAACTGAGATCACCATCAGCTGTATTTGCTGAACCTTGAGTAGTAACATAAAGACTACCATCAGGCCCGAATAGTAAATCATTAGGTCCATTTAGCCCATTTAATGATCCGCGTCCGTTATTATTATCAGAAGCAAAAACACCAAGAAATGCTCCAGTATTGGGATTAAATTTTAATATTTGATTAGTGCGAAAACTACTAATGTAAAGTGTACCATCAGGGCCAAAAGCATTCCCATAAGGACGGGTCAGTCCATTTCCAGTCGCAGCTACACCTAAAAATTCTCCAGAGGGACTAAAGCGCAATACCGCAGAATCAGTTGGATAGCTAGGATTAAATAAATTCAGAACAGAACTACCACCTACGCTAACATATAGGTTGCCATCAGGGCCAAAAGTTAAGTCGTCAGGATCTCTTAAGGCACTAATATTAGATGTTGTAAAATCACCTAAAAAAGTACCAGTTTGTTCATCGAACCGAATAATACTATTACCTTGAGTATTGCCAATAAGTATAGTTGCATTGGCTGGATTTTGGCTAATGCAGAGGGTTGTAATAGTTCCTACCACTAAATAAGCTGACAAGGTAGATACTTGACGACTGATGAGATTCATTGTTGTTAATTCTGATAAGTTTTGCGATGCTGTTTTAGCCGTTTCAGAATTTAATATAATATTATACAAAACCTCTTATTCACTAGAACTCAAAAATTTTTACTCAATCTTCACGAAAACAGCACATTTGACCAAAAAATTGGCAAAAATTAAACGCTAAATTAAGGTGAAAAAGTCATTTTAAATGTTAAATTTACTACAGTGATTAAATCTAGACCTGATGAGGTGCTACGAAAAATAATCAATTGTGGTATAATTGACAATCTAAGTCTAACATTTTTTAGTTTTCTTCCTCTTTATACACTCCCAGGTCTATACAAGGCAGCTACTGCTCACTAATCAGGCGGTTTCTCAAACTGTCCTGTGATTTTTGCTGGCAAATTTAACAAAAACTTTGCTTTCATAGTTAAGGTGTTATGCTATGCTGGCACATATAAGGATTATTTTCGGTTGAGTCAGTCGTTTTAAGTATTTAAATGGGTCTCTCCGAATCTCAATCTCTACACTTTCTGATTTGGGAGACCACATCATCATGTCGATTTACGTTGGAAACTTATCCTATCAGGTCACTGCGGAAGACCTGAAGGTGGCTTTTTCTGAGTACGGTACAGTTAGCCGTGTGCAATTACCTACAGACAGAGAAACAGGCCGGCCTCGTGGTTTTGCTTTTGTAGAAATGCAATCAGAAGCAGAGGAAACAGCTGCCATTGAAGCTTTAGATGGTGCTGAGTGGATGGGACGTGATTTGAAGGTAAACAAAGCTAAACCCCGTGAAGAAAGAAGTCCTTCCCGTGGTGGCTGGGGCGGTGGTGGTGGCCGTGGTAATCGCCGCTACTAAAGCTTTCTAAGCAACTTTACACTGAGAGTCGCCAGCAGTGACGGCTAAAGGCTAGACGCTGCTGGAATATTTTATTTCGCCTCAAAAGGAGGAACGAGCATGACACAGGTAGTGTTAGGGGAAAATGAAGGTATAGAATCAGCCTTAAGAAGATTTAAACGGGAAGTTTCTAAGGCGGGTATCTTTCAAGATATGCGGAAAAAACGCCATTTTGAAACTCCGTTACAGAAAGAGAAGCGCAAAGCAATAGCTAGACACAAACAACGTCGTCAACAGCGTACTCGCATCAAGTAATTGAAATTGCATTGCAATGATCTTTTTCACATAATCCCTTAAAAAAGTAGCGCCTTGTTGAATGTGGGCGCTACTTTAATTATTATATAAAATCTACATAATCACTAACTTTTTAAATACTGTAAAACATATTCTTGGAAGTTAAAGTCTGGTTCCTCTAAAATCGTTTTTGTTTTGTACTCGGATGGAAAACCCAATTTTTCTAGAAGAATGTCACTATATAAAGCTTCCATGTATCTTTGGAGTTGTTCATGAATAGGAATAATATACCCATCATGAACTATTTTGCCTCTTAAACTATAAATTCTACCGACTCCAAATGTATCATTAGCCTCTTTATAATTAGAAAGTCCATATATTTTAGCTAGACTCTCATTAATTGGACGAATATCACTATTCTCCATTCCTAAAGTTTCTATAGCAATCCAATAACTTAAAAAAGAATCTACTCCCAGTTGACGCATTGCACTTTCAAACCAACGAAGCGAAAGTCTGATTCTATTGCCTTGTTCTTTAGGAAGTGAATAAATGACTTTTTCTATATTTATAACTTCAGACAATTGTTGATTTGATAGTTTGGGAGGAGTAAAATATAAAGGATTTATATATACTGGGCTAAAAAACTGTTCTTTATTCCCAGTCATAGGTGTTACATTATCAAATATTTTTTCAAAAGCTATGTTACGGCTATTCAGAGACATTAAAAGACCAACAGTTTCTTGTAAGAGATTTTTCACTGCAAATTCATCACCTTCTTTACCGTCTATATCAAAAGGAGTTAGTAACACTAAGTAAGTTCCTTCATTAGTACTACATTTTTTCATGTTTGACATATCAATCTTAAAACTTAGATCATTACTGTCTTCGACGTACTCATGAACTTGACTTAGGTCAAGGTAACTGACTCGACCGTATAATATAACTATAACAACATTAGTAAACTCAATAACCTTTGGCTCTGAACGAATTTCTGTTGAAGCTCGAAAAATGCGATAACATCTCATCCAAACAGAACTTTTATCTTTGATAGAAAACCAGTTATCAGGAACAAAGTCTATCACTTTAGTTACTTTTGTTACACTAGTTTCAGCCATAATTTCTATTGTAGGAAAGCTAATACGATACCTCTAGAATCTGAAATTATTAAAAATTGGCAATAAATGATTATCATTGTTTTAAATTTAGAGATAAGCATCTATTACCAATTAATAAAATTTAAATTTCTGCAACTGCTCTTTCAATCAAGCGTTTGGCTAAAGTTTGAGTTCCAGTGTGTTCAAAGTAATTGGTAGACACATCTAGGAAAGCTGCTACATAGTCTAACTTGTCGTCAGCAAAATCGAGAAAACCTTTGAGATTACCGAGAACTTTTTGTGCTGTTAAAGCATTGGCTGAAACAATACTATTTGTCCAACCTTTAACACTGTCCAAACTTTGACCAATAAAGTCAAGTTTTCCACCTGTACCATTACCAGGAATTGTATCTTTAATGGTTCTAAAAGTAGAGTTTTGATCCAATTCTTGGGGATTGAGTTGACTGAGGAAAGTTAATGATTTGTCGATGAAATCTGGCCCAAGGGGTAGTACTCCGTCCACCGCAACTAAAGCGGCCATGCGAATCATTGATTCACCACTATATTCACCCAAAGCACCAACAAAATCACCAATACTATCGCCAGGAATACCATTGATTTGGCAAAATGCTACTAATTCCGCTACTATCTTTAAGGAAAGGTCGATAGTTTGGGCTTTATCTGGTTTGGGAGTAATAGAGTTTAAAAAACCAAATAAAGGGATTGATTCACCGACTTTATTAGCCAAAGCCGCAGCGCCTAAAGCTTTATCAGTTCCATCTACAGTTTGATAAAGCCAAAGTGCAGTTTGATAACCTTGGGAACGGTCATTAAACAGATATACTGCGCGATCGCCTATTTGTTGAATTAAGCTTTCGTCACTTTCTCCAGTTACGGTTTTAATCGTATTGACAAAGCCTACTGTGTTTCTCCACTCACCAGGAGCGATAAAATCTAAAGCATTTAACAAAGATACTGTTAAACCACTGGTGGGTAATTGATCAACTAATTCAAAAATTGCTTTACTCACAAAAGTCTCCTGATTTGAGTTGGGCGTGATGTGAATATTTAGCTATCAGCTATGAGCGAAAAAGTCTTTTTAACTGAGGAATCAAGTTTTTACACTTTGATAATGGGAAAGTTATCAAACGCTTCAGCATATCACGAAGGTATTGGCTGATGAGAAAGTGCTGTCGGTCATTTTGATTTTATGTACTCAACAGCACTATTGTGATAAATTCTCATTTCAATTTTGCTAGACCGGAGAGGTCAAATTTTTCGATCCATGCTGCGCGATCGGCGGCTGTAAAAGCTGGATCTTTAGAGATGACTTTTACTTGATATTTACCGACTAAAACCGAGGTTTGTGTATTTCCCACTTTAACTGCGGGATAGCCACCGATTTTTTCAGTGCTATTGGAGAATTTTGCGGCGGCGGTGGGGGTGCTGGTAGTATCAGAAATAGCTAACTGTGCGAATACTTTACCACCTTTTTTCAAATTAGCTTCAGAAAAGCCTTTTTTCTCTTGGGTGTAAACGCGATCGAATCCATCTTCTCCAGATGGGAAAAATTTATTGAGTTTACTACCTTGTGTTGCATCTTTAGCAACTGCTTGACCACTTCTTACTTTACTGCTTTCTTGTTGTGCTTGATCAAAACGGTTTGGTGCTTTTGATGAACAAGCCGTAACAAATAGTAACAAAGACAGCATTACACTAGCTACAATTTTACGCGCACGAGTTGAAGTCATGCTTAGTTCCTCCTGGGTACTTGAGCTTTGAGGCAATTATCTACTTTGCTGTTGCCAAAGAACGGAAAATTAACTTTTTGATAACTATTGGGAGTCTTTGTAAGTGTTAATTTCCCAGTTGATGTGTAATTGAGCTAAGTGTTCAGTCTAATTAAAAAAGATTCGGATCACCATGATTATTGATGAGGAAGACTCATCACTACTTTTGCCGATAAGCTATGACAGCATAGAATGGATCTCCTCCAGATATCCCCAACCATTGTAAGAATTCTGGTACTGTTGACCGATTCACAATTATTTCTGGGGTCGTAAATCCTGGTACTGAGTTGAAGTAGTGTTTGACTAACTCAATTCTGGCAGGTTCAGAAGCATCTCGCCAAGCTTGAATCGCTTTTTGAAAAAACATCCGGTTGGAAAAGCTGATAATTGCCACACCGCCGGGTTTGAGAATGCGGTAAATTTCGGAAAATATAGCCTCTGGAAATTGGATATATTGTACAGATACACAGTTAAGGACAGCATCAAAATTTTGATCTGGTAAAGGTAGCTGGGGATTTTCGTTCAGATTTTGCACAAAGTAATGATTTAAGCGGGGGTTGCGTGCCAGTTCTTCGCTATTGAGTCCATGTCCTTCTATATGGTCAAAATCTATTTCTTCTGGTAGATGCGAAACCCAACTACTCATCATATCAAAAATGCGAGTATGAGGTTTGAGGCGTTGACGATATAGCTCCGTGAGTTGTTGAATAAAGTTTTCATCAACATGGGTGACAAAGCGTGGATCAGCATAAAATAACTGATCATCCGTTTCGTCTAACTTCAAGCGTTGATTGGGTCTGAGCATCATAATGTCTAGATCAACTGGAGTTTTTTCCAAATTCTGCTAATTTTTGGCTAGTATTTGGTGTGATAATTTTGTATACTATCTTACGTTAACTTCATTAACAAAACTACACATAATTACAAAATTCATTCCTAATTCGCATCAATTAAATGTTGTACAGATTACCCTTGTTTCCTGCTTTAAAAAGCCTAATCTTATTTTTCAATAAATTTCCTCAATTAAGTTTGTTAGTTTGGTTACTGCCTTTAATGCTATTCACTTCCGGGGAAAATAGCTTGATGGCACATGATGAAGCCTTGTATGCTTGGCGATCGCGTCAAATAGTAGATTCCGGTGACTGGGTAGCGCCTTGGGGAAACGCTCATCATAAAACCCCCGGTTTTTATTGGTTACAGGCTCTTTTCTTTAAATTATTTGGCATCAGTGATATTGTTGCTCGGATGCCAAGCTTAGTTGCCGGAATTTTGAATGTATTTGTGATCTATGCAGTTAGCAAAATCCTACTAGGGAAAAAATTAGCATCACTGGCATTGGCAATTTTAAGTGTAGAATTTCTCTGGCTGCAATATTGTCGCCTCTCCACACCTGATGTCACAACAGTTTTACTTGTATTTTTAGCTATTTTATCTCTACTCACAATAGAATTAAACCCTAAATATCGCTCTATTTTAGGTTTTGTTGCTGGTTTATGTTTTGGAGTAGGCTTTTTTATCAGAAGCTTTATGATTTTTTTACCAGCAATAGCTTTACTACCTTATCTCATTTGGGAACATCGTCGCCATCGTCATCTTACTAACCCCAGTTTATATTTAGGAATAATAATTGGTTTGATTCCCACTTTAATTTGGTTTTGGTCGAGTTGGCAGAGGTTTGGTGGTAGCAGTTGGAATGAGTTGTTTGGGTTTGTTCTTCGTTTAGGTAGTCGTGAAGAAAGTGGTGATGGGATACTTTTCTATTTCTGGAATCTACCTTTAAAAGCCTTTCCTTGGTTCTTTTTTAGCCTCTTGGGTTTAGTTTTACTGATACGTCGTCCAATTGCTAATTATCAGTTAATATTAGTAGCTTTTCCTCTGGTTTTATTTACTGAATTAACTATATTTAAAACCCGATTTTCTCACTATAGTTTAGGTCTTTATCCGTTTATAGCTATGTTAGCGGCTGTAGGTTTAGATTGGGTGGGGAAAATTTACCAAAAAAATTTAATTACTCCAGCAAATAAGTCCTTTGTTACCACAGCGATTAAACATCTTCCTCGTAACCTGAGTTATGCTCTTGGTTTGCTTGGGTTACTCTGCATTGTTGCTGGTGTAATACTTTTAACTGGCGGTAATCTCCAGCTACGAAAGTACGCCATTCTGGGTGTAATTACTGGTTTATCTTGCCTGATTGTACCTGGGGTGTGGATTGGTCGTTACCATTTTAGACTCAAATTTTTGACTCAGCGTTACTGGGTAGGAAGTTGGTTAATTACCTGTTGGTTAATTTTAGCTACGGCTGGCTGCTTGGGGCTGTTAAGTGACTATAACCCAAAATACCGGGTATTTTTCCAACAACCTGCGATCGCCTCTATCCTCAAATCCCATCCCGTCTCTTTTGTCAGAGTCGATGGTAAAAATTCAGTGCTAGTTGACTTTTATACTCCTATACGTGGAAAAAAGCTAGATTCAATGGCTGAATTACCTGCGAATAGTTATGCCTGGCTTTATACACAACAATTGCCTGAGTTATCTAAATCACATAGATTGATTGGTGTGATCGAAGATTATCAATTAGTTGAAATTCTCCCCTAAGATAGATGGCAAAAATGTCTTGCTAATATAATGAGCGTGCGTTTATTATGTCTATTAAGCGCTCTCAATAATTCCTATGATGATAGAAGTCAAAAAAGCACCTTTATGTGAATCTTGGCAGCACATTTTAGCACCCTACCACTTGGGCTATCGGATCAAATTGCTATCACAACTGGTTACACGTAGATTTACTGATAAGCTAGAGCCATTTGGGTTAACACCATTTCATTGGTTAGTTTTGTGCTGTTTGTGGCAAGAAGACGGTTTACCAACCTCCAGCATTGGTGAAAAACTCCAACAGGTGGGAGGGACTCTAACTGGTGTATTAGATCGGATGGAAGACAGGGGTTTAGTCCGTCGGGAGAGGGACACACACGATCGCCGAATTTGGCGAATTTGGTTGACTAATGCGGGTAAGGAATTAGAAAATGTATTACCACCACTAGCCGTGGAATTGCGGGAAGAAGTAATGCAAGGTATTCCTGTGCGCGATCGGGAAATGTTCTCTCAAATTCTGAATAAAGCGATCGCCAACCTTTCCTAGTATGTTTGATAGCGAAGTCACAAGCCAGAAGTCAGAAATAACACAGGCTTTGGATCTGGCTTTGACATCTAATTTGTTGCAGCTTAATTTGAATAGCGATCGCCTGTTGTGAACTACCCAATCCACTACTCTAAAATAAATTATCCACTAAAAGCATTTTACAAATACTTCTGCAATAGTAACTTTAACTTCTCCTTTGTGGCTGCTGGAGCATGTTCTAGATTAGTCAAAATAGAGTTTTTTAAGGCTGAATGAGCATCACTTGGTGGGGGATTTTCTACTAAACGCTTAACAGTTTCTTGTATCACTTTTTGGGCATTAATTGCATTTTTGTGTAAATTGCCCACAACCATTTCTACAGTTACGCTATCGTGGTCAGGATGCCAACAGTCATAATCTGTCACTAAGGCTAAAGTTGCGTAGGCAATTTCTGCTTCTCTGGCTAACTTAGCTTCTGTTAAATTGGTCATACCGATGACTTTAGCACCCCAACTACGATATAAATGGGACTCAGCTTTTGTGGAAAAAGCAGGGCCTTCCATACACACGTAAGTACCACCACGATGTAAAGTTACGTCTGGTAAATTTAGAGCAGCGATCGCCTCTGCTAAAACTCCAGCTAAATGTTGACAAATCGGGTCAGCAAAGGCAATATGGGCTACAATTCCCTCACCAAAAAACGTCGATATTCGATTTTTGGTGCGATCAATAAATTGGTCAGGGACTACCATATCTAGAGGTTTTGCTTCCTCTTGCAAAGAACCAACAGCACTGGCTGAGATTAGGTATTCTACCCCTAGCTGTTTCATCGCGTAGATGTTGGCACGAAATGGTAATTCTGAAGGTAATAGAGTATGATTACGACCATGTCGTGCTAGAAAAGCTACTCTTGTATTTACCAAAGTACCCAGAATAATCGCATCCGAGGGAGAACCAAAAGGAGTTTCTAGCTGTATTTCCTCCACATTTGTTAGTGCCTCCATTTTATATAAACCGCTACCACCAATGATGCCAATTTTCACGCCAACCATACTGTTCAACCTGTTATTTGCTAAAGTGCTAAGTCATTTTACCGAAAACAAGAGTAATAGGATAGGCTGAACGTAACAGTTAGGGAATTTTCATCATTCAGTAAACGTACTAATGAAAAGTATGTAAAATTTTGTTATTGTTTAGCTGATGAGTTTTCAAAGCCGTGTAAAGCTCAGGTAAAAAGTATGGCAGCTACCAATAATTATGATTCGTCTAAACTAGGAACTGTTTTAGAACGTATTTTTAAGATTCGCAGAATTACGCGCCAAGATCAGCTACTAATGATGTCTAGTCTTGCTTCTCAAGAGTTAAATGAGCATGATAGACTACAGATTAGTAAAGTATTTGATGGTTTGAAAAGCGGGTTAATTAAAGTTGTAGATTAAGACATAAGACATAAGTTTAACCCACAAGATTTTAACTATTTTAACTGTGCTTTAGATGTCTATGTGTGATAGACATTTTTAGGATGTCTGCGTTGTGGTCATAGTTGCATTTTTGAAGGGAACGGATGGCGATCGCCTTTCAATTAACTCTACTGCATCTGAAAAATACTGTAAATATCTCTGTCATTTTTTACAGTAAAATCCTTAAGATTATTGTATAGCAAAGCATAGGTAAGTTATGATATTGAAGTAGTCAAGAATATTAGTAACTTAAACCAGACCCATTAAGTGTTAGATATTGTTACCGACAAAGAAATTTTTCTAGTTATACCTAAATCCTAAAGGATATTACTTTATCAGTATCAATGCTAACAAATCCACTCCCTTAAAACAAATTTTATGTACTCCAGGCAACAAAGAACATCCAAAAACCCTGCGTCTGAACAGCCTACACAAAATCCCTTTGCACCAAAACCGTTTACAGTCCAACCGCAGTTAGAGACAGGGACACAACCAGAACAAACACCAGACTCACAAACTCAACAGGAACAAGCGTACTCAAGTACGAGTAACTGGCCGGATGTTTCTATGTTTACCTACCGTCGGCCTGATGCACCACCTCCCAGAGTGCAGATGAAGCTAAAAAGTGGTAAATCTGGAGATACAAACCAGCAAGAGGCTGACACAGGACTATCTGAGGTAATCAATCAGGTTAATACTCCTCAAAAACAATCTATACAGAATAAAACACAAGTACCGTTAGTTCATCAGGCATCAGAGACAACTATTCAACGCTTACCAGTGAAAATTAATGGACAATCAATTGACGTTAAAAAAACAAATCTTGCTAATGATGAAAATATAGAGGCTTTATTCAACCGCTTAGGATTAACTATCCCTGATGGTGTAACACAAGAGCAAAATAATCCACTCAACGATAAACAAAAACAACTCAATAAATTAGCAGCAGCAGTAGATATCAACTCTATTAATAAGGATGTATTTTTGAATGTACTTTCTGCGTTAATTGATGGAAAAAATGTAAGGATTCAGAATCCAGAATCCAGAATTCAGAATAAGAGAGAATTGGAGAATCAAGCTAAATGATTTTGGCCAAATATGACTAATCTCTATTCTTTGTATAATAACTACTCTGACTCCTGACTCCTGACTCCTGAA
>DATGXQ010000536.1:0-1588 GCA_035298905.1 Nostocaceae cyanobacterium
GAATAAATTACACAAATTCTTTTACTGTTCCCTGTTAAGAGTTCCCTGTTCCCTGTCTCCATATGTGAATTTAATTTTGCACGACTGCTTATTTTGTGTAAAATTAACAATTTGGTACGTAATTCAGGTAACATTGAGAGAATTAAATAAGTAAAATAATAGCTTTTATGTCCAATGAATTAACTGCTGATACTCTATTACCACTTTCTGTCCCAGAACGGAAAGCACTAATTTTAGATCATGCCTCATTAATTGAGGCAACTCACATTGTTGATAAAGATTTGCATGTAGCATACAAATATGGAAAAATTATTTCCTCAATAGCACCCGATTACTTTCAATACCAAATTGCACAAGATAGGCAAAATGGATCTGTTTTAGAATTAGATAAACAATCTCAGTTAATTGCTAGTAAAACTGATAAATTCGCAGATGATTTTATTGAGTGGTTAAAGCTGGATTTTAAAAAGAAAAGTGAGATACTTGAGCATCACTCTAACCCACGTAGTCTTTTTGAATTATGCGGTGCAAAATTATTAGTTACCAGTAATTCAGTTACAAGAACTCTTAGCACAAAAATGGGGCGATTATGGGAAGAAATAGCTAACATTAGTCCTTATGTTATCATACCTGAATTTGAGTTTGCAATTCAAATTAAAGGTATAGATGTTATTTTACTAGCAGAAGAGCAAATTAAATTTACACAGTTAAAAACTTTAAAAGGAACACTAACTGGTTCACAAGCAGATAGAGCCAAAAAAGAGTTGGGAATTCATGATTACTCATTATTTATATCTGCTTTTGATCTAGGCGATTGGACATTTAAAGATAATAGAATACCCCGCATAGCAGGTAAAGAATTTTGGAATATAATTCACATTGAATATAATTTAGTTGAGCATCATGTTAGAAATATGTTACAAAAGATTGATACAGCTTTTGCTAATTTAGCTGCTCAATAAATAAAATATATCTACAGGCTTATACTTAGACAGAAAATAGTGAAAGCTGTTCAAATATTTCTTGACCTTTCGGTTTATTTCCTTGAATCAAATTAAACAAATAATCACCAATTTCTTTCGCTAATAAAACTGGAACTGCATTCCCAATTTGTTTATATTTAGAACTTACCGAACCGTAAAAAATCCAATCATCAGGAAAAGTTTGGATTCTCGCAGACTCTCGCACCGTTAAAGGACGTAATTCTACAGGGTGACACATATCTGTGGCTTTTTGGTGTGGACTAGTGGTAATTGTTGGTGAAGGTTTATCCCACGATAATCTTCTATAAAAACCAACTTTGCCACCTCCCGAATTATAAGCACCTCCCATCGCTTCTTTTTTTAATTCTTCTGGTAAATGTCTCCAGTTTTGTCCTGCTTTTAATAATCTTAAATATTTCAGACGACTTTCTGAATAAGCCATAAATTCCGGTTTTGTATCAACAAAGTCTATTAAAGCATCTCGCAAAGTAAGCCATTTAGGTAATTTTTTCCCATCTTTACTATATTTAACTAACGGAAATGTTACAGATTCATCATCTCTAGAACCAATAAAAATTACACGTTCTCGATTTTGCGGAACACCA
>DATGXQ010000537.1:0-17606 GCA_035298905.1 Nostocaceae cyanobacterium
TGTTCACGAAGTGTTAAATATTCTGACAGAAAAACCCGAACCTATTTTATTAGCCCAGCTTTTTGCCCAGCTTACTTCTTTAGGGCGTATTCATCCCGTTTCTTGTGCTGTTCAAACCTCGTAGTTTGGCGAAGGTATTGACAGTAGTTATTAGTATTTGACTGGAGCAAGATAGACTCAAATCATAAAACCCTCCCTATGTAACCTACATTCCACAGGTTGGGGTAAAGAGGTGTAAATTATAGTGTGAGGGTGTAATGAAGGTAGTAGCAGGTAAATGATTAAACCAATACCGGAAATAAAAGCGCAAGACATAGACCATCTGGGAATAGTAGCAGGGATAGTAGATGAAATAGGGATAGTAGAGATCATCAATGCAAGATTGGGAACACATAGCCTAGAAAAAGTGAGTGCAGGTCATGTAGTAAAAGTAATGATTCTCAACTGTATGGTGTTCTTGACAGCACTATTATATTGATTTCCCCAATTTTTTGTAGGGAAAGCAACAGAACATCTGATAGCAGAAGGTGTATTACCGGAGCATCTAAATGATGATAGATTGGGGACAGTATTAGATGATTTACATCAAAAAGGACTGACAAAAATATTTATAGAAATAGCTATAGCAGCAGTGAAAAAACTTCAGATAGATGCAAAAAGACTACATTTAGATGGACAAGCTTTCATGTAGTCTGACTAAATCATCTTTATATGCTTTTAACCAGTCCCCTATTGCCAATAATCCCCGATTTCCTGCTAGAATTGCCAGTGTAAATAATGCTAGACACAATGCTTTTTAATGGCGTTATCCCGTTTTCTTAGGTCTAGTAAACCTGAGAATGCTTCTAATTTTGCTATAGACGACATTTTCATTACTCATATCTACCCTGATATCTCTACTATTTTATACTCTCGTTTTAGAATGAGATAGCCCTGTGAAAAATAGTGACCGTAAAATTACATGACTTATGGTAAAGAATGCGAGATATGTAACTTATATTATTTCATATCTCCAACACTAAATTTACTTATTTATGTGTTAAATTCAACCATTTTTCCTCAACAACAAAAAATTAGTCACCATCCAGCAACATGAAAAAACCGCGAAACATCAGGTTTCACGGCTTTAGTGTGGTGTGAGGAGCTTAACTAATATCATCATAGACTAGTTACCAAGAAGCAAAGCCGCCGTAACAATTTTGGTAACAGAATTTTTTTAGTAAGTTCAAGAATAATTTAAGTATTAATACTCATGCTTACCATCAGAATCCTAAATAAAATGATGAGCTAAATCTTACAGCAGTTTGTATGAAATCGAGGTACACAACTTAAGTCTGAAAGCCAGATATAAAGCCTGTTTTAGTTCTGAGTTCTGAGTTCTGCTATAAGTCCCTAAAAAATAAAAGCCGTGGGAAGATAGAGAAATCCACGGCATTTCGTGTGGTGTGAGGAGACTTAACTAAATATGATCATAAGGTATGTAACCAGAAATTGTGCGATCGCCCCAACTTTTGTTACATAGTTAGTTTTTGATGACAAATATTGAGTTATCTATAACAATGCACCACCACAGCTAGAACCACACCCAGCCGTACAACCATAACAATATTCCCCAGTTTGTACTTCGGAAATCACATCTAAACTACCTGCTGCTAATATTTTACTCACTGTTAATGTTTCACCATTAGGCATTTTTGCAGGTAAATTCATCATTTGGTTAAAGTCACAATCATAAACGTTACCTAAATAGTCAATAGAAATTTCATCACGACACATTAAATACTCGACTGTATTCGGGTTAAAATGTGACTCTAAAAACTGTAAATAGCTAGAATAAAGTTTTTTCCGTTCTAAATATAACTTTGTTCTGCCTACAGGTAAATTAGTAATGGTGAACAGGTTGTTAAATACTATATCAAAATGTTCTTGTAAGAACATTTTATAAGTTCTTTCTAGGTTTTCCTGTTCTGGAGTTAAAGCAAATTTTTCACTATTAGGTAATTGAGGATTATACACTAAGTCTAAAATTAAATTTGGTACTTGACCATAACCAAGCCGATTTAGCCATTGTAAAGCCTTAATCGACTGTTTAAAGACTCCACTCCCCCGAATTTTGTCAACATTATCAGCTAAATAACAGGGAAGAGAAGCCACAACCCGGATTTGATTCTGTGCAAAATAGGCTGGTAAATCATCAAATCCTTCTTCAAAGTAAATTGTTAAATTAGAGCGCACAATTACTTGTTTTCCTACTGCTCGTGCTGCTTCTACTAAAGGTTTAAAACCATAATTCATCTCTGGTGCGCCACCAGTTAAATCCACAATTTTAATTTCTGGGAATTTGTAAATTAATTCGATTAATTGTTGACAAACTGCCGGGGAAAGTTCTTCTGTTCTTTTGGGACTAGCTTCGACATGACAATGTACACAAGCCAGGTTACAACGCTTACCTAGATTGATTTGTAAAACATTAATTTCCTTTTTGGTTAAAGGTAACTTTAGTTTCTGTGAAAAGGGAGTAATTGCTGTTTGCACCATAGGATATTGAGGAAATTTTCAGGATAAATTTGCAGTTATAATCAGCGAAAATGACTATTTAATTTTTCTTGATCAATCTTAACAACAGCCACCACCAATATAATGCCAAGTGGAATCAGTAATAATTATTTCTCCTGGTTTTATTGCTGCTAATTTAGCTGCCGTCTTATCACAAACTGCGGCAGGAATACCCCGTTGAATTATATGTCCTGCACCATCATCAAAAAATGGTTCTGCACCTGCATAGATGGCTGTTTTACCAGTAAAAATACAAGCACCATCTTCAGGAATATCAACCTTAAAGGCTACAGAATCAAGACTTTCTAAAAGTAAATTTTCGGCTAAATTGTAAGTTTGTTTATCTAGCAGTCGATAGGGACGACGGGCGCGAATTTCGATTTGCCCAAATCCTGCATCAATAATTAATTGTGTATACTCTTTGTAGGTGAGTGCGCCTGATAAACACATAGCCCGTAGCCGTTCATCTTGCTGCAAATGTGCAGGAATGGGACGGGTAGCAATAGGATCACTCATCTGTAAGCGTCCATAAGGTTTTAATACCCGATAAGCTTCTTGTAAAGCGCGGGTTAAATCGGCGGGTTCAAAGATATTAAACAGGCAATTTTGCGCTACTATTTCCACAGAAGCATCTGTTACAGGTAAATTAAAGGCATCACCAGAACGAATTTCCACAAAACTGGGATCGAACCAAGGATTTTCTCTAGCTGCCATTTCTAAGTTACGTGTAGCGGCTTCTCGCATGGCGGCAACTGGTTCAACAGCAATTACTGCACCAGGACGGCGGGAAAAGTAAGCAAATTGTAACGCTTCTAAACCGCCTCCTACACCAACATACAAAACCGTGGGTTGATTTATGAGTTCATTGGGGTGAACAGTCGTTCCGCAACCATAGTTCATTTCTTTCATGACTGAGGGAATTTTCAGTCCTGGTAGTTCTAGAGGTGAACTTTGGACACAACATAGCCCGACTTGTGGTGTTTGGGCTGCTTCAGAGTAAAATTGTGCTGCTGTTTCTAAATAGGTCATGCTAATGATTTAGAGATCACTTTATGTAGTATAGATGAACTCTTTAGATACAGCTAGTTATAGTGATAATTTCTATATCTATACAGATGTACCTTTGTTACCTTCATGAAGAGAGTTTAACTGAACACTATATAACCATCTCTCGCTGATGGGTGAGTGATATTCTTGTCAATTCCCCACACATTAGCAATAACAAGTAATATCTTCTCCACAAGTATCAGCTAAATAACACAAGGCTTTAAACCGCAAGCCGACTACTTCTTCATAAAAAGGATTTAATTTGCACATTGGTGGAATATGCAGTAACTTATGACCAAATACGATGATGTCTCGTTCAAATGGGCATTGGGCAGGGATAGCTTTACATAATAGATGGGCAAACTTGGAGTTATGAACTTCTATGGATTCCAACCATTGGCGAACAGGTTGCAGAATGTTGTTGTTTGGTCTAGAAGAAATTGAAGTCATCATGATCTTGTACCTATTTATTCAGAGAATCCCGATAATTGTTGTTGGTCGATTTTGTAATCTATAACTTTATACAGTTGGTTTTTCTGCTTTTATGCACTGCTTGGTGTTGTTTTAGGGTTGGAAGTATTTTTTCTTTTTACTTCATATAAGTTTACACAACTTGAATTAAATTAGTAGAGAGTTATCTCTGCCAGTGCATAAACACTACAGGTACTCTTAACAGTTTTCTAACCAACTCTGAAAAACCAAATTTTTTCTTTATTCCTGGGGGTAAGTCTGCAAAGGTAACTGGTACGAAGCCAAAACGACTATAAAATTTGGCTAGTTTTTGACCCAGACATTCTAAATATAGGGGTTGAGTAGCTGTATTAATTAGATGTTGAGTCATAAAACTACCTAAACCTTGCTTTCTCCATGCTGTTGCTACAACTAAACTACCGAGTTCTTGGGCATTTGGGAATTGGCGTAACTGTCCACAAGCGATGATTTTGTTCTTGTATTCAATTACCCAAAATTGTTGCCAATGTATCTGGGTAGGGTCAAGTTTAGCGGTAAACACTAAAGAGCGAATTGACCATATATCTTGGGCAGTTGCCTTCCTCAAGACATACTCCCATGTTAACAAAAAATCTATCTTTGGCATGAGTTGAAAATAAAAATTTCTACTTTTTTGATTTTAGTTAGATAAATAAAGTGAGAAGTAGATAATCGTTGAAATAGAGAAGTTGTCCTGTTATAATTTAATTATGTATCAATAAATTGGGATTTATTAAGTTTATAGATTGTTCTGAACTCCTTGTATAGCAAAAATACCATAAATATAGTTCAAAATTACTATCAAATGTACAACAGAGCCGATAATATGCCAGTAGAGACAATTATTTGCCATTTTTCGGCTCAAAGATTTAATATTGAAACAGATAGTGTAGGCTACATGGCTTATACTGCTTTCCAACAGTAACTAGTTGAAGTGGTAGCTAAGGAATGATGCATTTCAAGTTTTCCCCAAAAATCCTTTATAGACTAGGAGAGGAGCTTGTTCCAAATTCAGAGCAAGGAATTTTAGAGCTGGTTAAGAATTCTTACGATGCAGACGCTACTGAGTGTAAAATAGAAATTATCAATACTGAAGGTGAAGATGGCTCAATTATTATTTCAGACAATGGTATTGGTATGGATATCAATGATATCCAAGAGGGCTGGTTAGTGCTAGGGCGCTCCAAAAAAGCAGCTGGTGAAAAGACTGCCTTGGGTCGTTTACCTGTAGGCGATAAAGGATTAGGTAGATTGGCCGCTATGCGGCAAGGTTCTAAAGTTATTTTGAAAACCAGACCTAAAATGCAACCTGGATTTGAATATTCTCTAACAATTAATTGGCATGATTTCCAAGATGCAGATGTGGTAGAAAATGTTCTTTTTAATATTCAAACAAGTTCTACAGATAAACCACATGGTACTGAAATTATTATTAGTGGTATAAGCAAAAAATTTGATAAAAGTGATATTAAAAGATTAGCTAGAGAAATTTTACTACTGGCAGATCCCTTTGATAATAGTGTTGCTTTCCGTCCTCAACTTATTGTTGCAGAATTTCCTGAGATTGAAAAGCAAGTCAATCATAGTTACTTTAATAATGCAGAATATCACTTACAAGCTCATTTAAATTCTTCTGGTATTGCTGAAGCAACATTATTTGACTGGAAGGGAGATATACTTTTTCATGCAGATCATGACACACTCTCTCCTGAACTTTATACAACACCTCCAGCAGAATTTGAATTATGGGTATTTTTGCTAAATCCCCAAAATTTTTCTACTAGAAATACTTCTGTATCTGTTAAAGAGGTGAGAAAATGGCTTGAGCAAGTGGGAAATGTTCATTTATATCATCGAGGGTTACGGGTAAAACCATATGGTGATCCAGGAGATGACTGGCTAAAGTTAAATTATGCCAGAGCTAGAAATCCAGAAGTACGTCCTTCAACAAGTACAGTGATAGGTAGAGTAATTGTCAATGATCCAAATGATCAGTTAGTGCAAAAGACTGATAGAATTGGTTTTATAGAAAATGAAGATTTTTTACAATTAAAAAAATTTGCTACTGATGTATTAAATTGGATGGCTAATGAGAGGCTGAAAACATCAGAACAGCAAAGAGAAATAGTTAAAAAACAATCTAATAGCGATGTGGAACAAGCTAAAATCCAAATTGAGGAGGTGATTGCAGCAGAAGTTCCTCAAGAAGTACGTGCTAAGGTATTAAAAGTGGTTCAACAATATGAAGTTGTAAAGGAGCGGGAAACACAAACTTTACGAGAAGACTTACAACTTTACCGTAGTTTGGCAACAGCTGGAACAACGGCGGCAGTTTTTGCTCATGAAGCTGGTAAGCCTGTAGATTTAATTGAAAAAGTAGCCAGGAGAATAGAATATAAAGGTAGAGAAATATTAGCTGAAAAATATGACCAATTTTTAAAAGATCCAGTATCAAAACTTTATGAAATAAGTCAATCTTTATTGCGTTTTTCTAAATTTCCTTTGCATTTATTGAAGCAAGAAAAACGTCGCCTTGGAGTTATAAATGTCCATAGTATTATTGATGATATTGTTGATCTTTTTAAGCCTCTTTTTGAAGATAGTAAAATTGAGGTATGTAAAATAAAAGTTGATAGTGAACCTAGTATTTATGGTAGCACTGCGATTATGGAAGCTATAATTACAAATTTTTTAACAAACTCTATAAATGCTTTTAATGCAGAAGGAGGACGCACTCAAGAACGGAAAATAATAATTAAAACTGAAATTGATAGTAATTATTTAATACTTTCAGTTTTAGATAACGGTTTGGGAATTCGGAATATAAAAATTGAAGACATTTGGCTGCCTGGTAAAACAACTAGACAAGGAGGAACAGGCTTAGGTTTAACAATAGTAAGAGATTCTGTAAATGATTTAAGAGGATCTGTAGAGTCAATTGCCAAAAATGAGCTAGGTGGAGCAACTTTTATTGTAAAATTACCACTTATGGGTGAATAACTACTATGACAGCACTATCAATAGTTGAAAATAGAAAAATTGCTATAGTAGATGATGACAAAACACTAGCTGAAGCAACTGCGTGGGAAGTAGAGGCCGCAGGCTATGAACCATTATTATTTGTGGATGGACATTTTCAAGATGTAAATGAATTAGTTACATGTATTATGTCTAAAAATGTTCAAGGATCTGTATGTGACCACCGCTTAAGCAATTCTGGTCTGGCTAATTTTTATGGAGCTCAATTAGTTGCAGCTTTATATGATCTTAAACTTCCCTCTATTCTGATAACTCAATATACAGATATAGATACATCTTCCTCTATTAGAAAATGGAGGAATAAAATACCTGTTTTGCTAAGTCGGGAACAAGCTGATGCCTCCAGTATTGCAAAAGGAATAGAAAATTGCAGATTAGAACTTGCTGGGAAAAGAACTGGTTCTCGTAAACCTTATAGAACAATCGTGAGAATTACTAATATAGATGCAGAATCTCATGAACCTGTTGTAGATGCATTTGTTCCTGGATGGAATCCCCATAAGGCAGTTCGTTTTCCAGCTTCACTAATGCCAAAAAACATGATAGATGTGATTATAGATGTGTTACAATCAAAACCTAATATCCGCTTGTTTGCTCGCGTTAATATAGGCGCTGAGAACTACGACGATCTATATTTTGAGAACTTTGAATTAGCACCTGAACCTGACGATGATGATGGACTTACCTGAACTTATTATTCTAGATGTTGGTCATGGAAACTGCACGCTTGTCAGAGAAACTGATGGTGTAATACTAATTGACTGTCCACCTGGATCTACTTTACTAGAAACTCTTGAACATTTATCCATTAGAGAAATTTCACATGTTTTAATTTCTCATGCTGATGCAGATCATATTGGAGGTATTATTAATTTACTTTCCAACGAAGAAATTAAAATTCATAACGTACACCTAAACCCTAATGCCATTAAAAAAACTGAAATTTGGTTAGATTTACGTTGTGCTTTAGCAGAGGCACGCAAATGTCGCAATACTCAAGTTTCAACAGAATTAACCACAAGAAAAACTGGAACTTTAAACATTGGCTCAGTTAATATAGAAGTACTTGCACCAACACCTGAATTAATACTAGGTGGTGCAGGAGATATAGATATAAAGAAGCGCAAATTGACTTCTAATTCAGTATCAGCCGTTATTGGTATAGTTCATGACACTCATAGAATCGCTGTCTTGGCAGGAGATATTGATAAGGTTGGGCTTGAAAATCTTGCTGAGGACATAGATTCCTGTAATGCTGATATACTTGTTTTTCCTCATCATGGTGGCAGACCTGGAGATGGAGACGCTAAAGAGTTTACTCAGAAAATTTGCAGTTTTATTCAACCAAAGCTAATAATTTTCTCTATTGATCGTCATCGTTTCAATAATCCTCGCTCAGATATAGTCGAAGAAATCATTAATTCTTTTCCAGAAGCCCATATTTTATGTACTCAGTTATCAAAACAATGTGCGGCAAATGTTCCTATAGAAGAACCCGCTCATTTAAGTGGAATTCCGGCAAGGGGTAGTAATAGTAATAGTTGTTGTGGAGGAAGTATTAATATCAAAATTAATGGTGATAAAAAAGATTATATTAGTGAATTTTTTGCACATAAAGAATTTGTTACGAATCAAGTTCCTAATGCTATCTGTCGAAAGTTTATACCTAGATAATTAAGTGGGTTAGTTCCTATTGGAAGTAGAAATTTTAATTTGGTATTAAAAGTGATCACTTCTGTTCCTGATTAAGCGATCACCTACTTCCTTTCCATTAAAAAATTATCAATCTTCTTTTCTTATTTTTTCGCGCTCTTCGCGCCTTCGTGGTTCATTAAAATAGGTATTCTTTTAGCATAGAGGGAGTAATTCATGCCCAATTTATAGATAATTATCAAGTTAAGTAATTATGCAGAATAAATTACACAACTTCTTTCCCTGTTCCCTGTTCCCTCTCTCTATGTAGGAATTTAATTTTGCACGACTACTTATTTACGCTTTTTACTGTTTTTGCTGGTTTTTTTCTGCTTTTTACCCTTGCTAGGAACGAAACCAGAGGGTTTTTCTTTCGGTTCTATCCCAAAGTATTGAAGTATTTTTGGGTGGGGAAATTGGCGTTCTGGAACTTCTGCACGGGTTTTTAACCCTAATGATACCTGTACTTCGTCCCAATCTCCCATCCAATACAAAGCCACTTTTTCGGCTGCAAATGCGCTTTCTATGACTGGTGCAGATTCTACTGCTTTTAGATCCACAAGTTCCCCAACTATACCCGCATTAAATTCTGGGTCTTCTTCTGCACACTTTTCTAGTTGTTGTGTGAGGATAGCCACACAGCGATCGCGTTCTTCTGGGCAGTTTTGAGCCATTTTTGTGAGTGCGCTGGCTAAATCTAGGCGATCGAAGTGATAATGAGATCGATCGGCAATATACTCTTCAATTGCAGGAATCGCAGCAGATCCGATCATTCCTAACGATTTAGGTATATCATTAGCCAGCCAATCATCATCTATAGATAATAAACTCAATAGGGGTTGAATTGCCGCTTCTGCCCGTAATTGACCTAATACGCGCACAGCATGAATAGGGGCCCAAATCTCCAAATCATCGGTATTAGCTTCAAGTAACTCTTGGTCAGTGGCTAAACGAATCAGATCATCAATATGATCGCTGTTAAAACCCAGTTCTTGTACATAATCTCGTGTTTCCTTGATTTCACTGCAATTACCGTAGGTCAATAATTGATCAACTGGAGATGGGTAAGATTGGGTGGCCATGTTTAATATCCCTGTATTTTTGTAACTTGCTTTACGCTGATTTCTCAGTAAGTTGGCTTGTTGCTGAGTCCAAGCGTAAAAATCCGTTTCATAGAGATTTTGGTTGATATTGACTGTTGTCCGTTCATTTTTCCATATCTGCATAACAATAACTTGCTCAAGTTTACTTAATTTTCATCTTGTTGTTAAAATCGCTCTTAGCAAAATTAGAGAATGTAAAAAACTGCTTAAGTTTATACAAAATTAGACATATATATACATATTTAAATATGCCTATTTACTTAAATGTAAACAAAATTATAAAATTCGTCTTCAAAAATACAGTAAATCTATCAAATTGCAGTAGTATAATTACACGGGATAGGATTCATACATAGTTTTGGTAGTGGAATGGACAGTCTCTCTAGATGACTAATTTCCATGTACCCAGGGGTGACAACGTGGAAATTCTAACCAAAAGCAATTTCAGGGAATCATCAATTTCAGAGGAAGTCTAGGGTGATGGTCAAGCTAACTGGTTATTTATTAGGGGAAAAAATCTACTCTGGGAATAAAACTTTGGTGTATCGAGGAATCAGAAAATCAGACCAAAAACCAGTAGTGATTAAACTGTTACGGTGTGAGTATCCGAGCCTCAATGAGTTGGTGCAATTTCGTAATCAATACACTATTACTAAAAATCTTAATATTGCTGGCATTGTTAAAACTTATAGCTTAGAAAACTATCAAAATAGCTATGCTTTAATCATGGAAGATTTTGGTGGTATTTCCCTCAAGGAACAGATGATAAAATGGGGAAATACTGGAATGGGTGAAAGCCAGGAAGGATTGATAGAATTTCTCGCTATTGCATTGCAAATTGTTTCAACTTTAGAAGTGCTGTATCAGCATCGGATAATTCATAAAGATATTAAACCTGCTAATATTCTCATTAATCCTACTACTTTAGAAATTAAATTAACTGATTTTAGTATTGCTTCTCTACTTCCCAAAGAAACGCAAGTTCTCACTAATCCTAATGTTCTAGAAGGGACACTTCCTTATATATCTCCAGAACAAACTGGAAGAATTAATCGTTGGCTGGATTATCGTACTGATTTCTATTCCTTGGGGGTAACTTTCTTTGAACTTTTGACGGGACAACTACCTTTTATCAGTGATGATCCAATGGAGTTGATCCACTACCACATTGCTAAACAACCTCCATTAGTACACAATCTTCAAAGCTATGTTCCTCCCATGCTGTCAGTAATTATTAGTAAACTGATGGCCAAGAACCCTGAAGACCGCTATCAAACTGCCTATGGACTCAAATATGATTTAGAAAAGTGCCTAATTGCTATCAAACAAACAGGACAGATCGAGAATTTTGAACTAGGACAGAGAGATATTTGCGATCGCCTCATTATCCCTGAAAAGCTCTATGGTCGGCAAGCAGAAGCAGAAATCTTACTTGCTGCGTTCGATCGCGTGTGTGCTGAAGCCAAAGAAATTATGCTGGTGGCTGGGTTTTCAGGAATTGGTAAAACCGCTTTAGTTAATGAAGTTCATAAACCGATTGTTCGGACTAGAGGTTACTTTATTAAAGGAAAATTTGACCAGTATCAACGTAATATTCCATTTTCAGCTTTTGTCCAAGCTTTTCGTGACTTAATTAGACAATTATTAGCTGAAAGCTACCTGCAATTACAACAATGGAAAACCGATATTTTATTTACCTTGGGAGAACAAGCTCAAGTATTAGTGGAAGTTATTCCTGAACTGGAACAGATTATAGGTAAACAGCCCCCAGCACCAGAATTATCAGATAGTGCATCGGAAAATCGTTTTAATTTACTCTTGGAGAAATTTGTTCAAGTTTTTGCTACTAAAGAGCATCCTTTAGTAATATTTTTAGATGATTTACAATGGGTAGATTCGGCTTCGTTAAAGTTAATCAAATTGTTGATGAGCAAAGGTGAGATTAATTATTTACTACTCATTGGTGCTTATCGAGATAACGAAGTTTCTAGCACCCATCCATTAATGTTAACTCTAGATAAAATCCGTCAAGCTCAAACAACAGTTAATACTATTACTCTAAATCCTCTAACTCAATTTGACTTACACCATTTAATTGTTGATACTCTCAATTGTCCAGATACTCTGTCCCTACCCTTAACTCAACTAATTTACCAAAAAACTCAAGGTAATCCTTTCTTTACTAATCAATTCCTCAAATCTCTATATGAAGAGGGACTAATTACTTTTGATTTTAATGGTGGATATTGGCAATTTGATATAGCGGAAATAAAAGCTTTAGCTCTCACTGATGATGTGGTAGAATTTATGGCTTTGCAAATCCAGAAACTACCACAATCAACTCAGTCTGTATTAAGGCTGGCTGCTTGTATTGGCAATCAATTTGATTTAGCTACCTTAGCAATAGTATATGAAAAATCTCAAGCAGACACAGCAGTAGATTTATGGCCAGCATTATTAGAAGGACTGGTAATTCCCAAAACAGAGACTTACAAATTCTTTCAAGGTGAAGCTGTTGCTAGTAGCCAGTTTTCAGAGTTTACTAGCTATGAACAATTGACATTTACTTATAGGTTTTTACATGATCGAGTACAGCAAGCAGCCTACTTTCTAATTCCTGAAATTGACAGAAAATCTACTCATTTAAAAATAGGTCAACTGTTACTGAATAATACTTCCGAAGATGTCAAGGAAGAAAATATTTTTGAAATTGTCAACCAATTAAATATCGGACTAGAATTAATTACCAGTCCAATAGAAAGAAATGAACTAGCACAATTAAACTTAATCGCTGCGAGGAAAGCTAAAGCGGCTACTGCCTATACAGCAACAATTAGATATTTACTCACAGGCATAAATTTATTGTCTGTAAATAGTTGGCAAAATGATTATGATTTAACTTTATCATTATATGTAGAAGCAACAGAAGCAGCTTATCTTGGCACAGATTTTGACAAGATGGAAGAGTTAGCAAATATTGTGCTGAATAAGGCTACAAATGTACTTGATACAGTAAAAGTATATGTAGTTAAAATTCAAGCTTGTATTGCTCAAAATAAATTATATTTAGGAGTGCAAACTGCTCTAAAAATCCTCAAGCTTTTAGGAGTAAACTTACCAGAGAACCCCAATAGAGAAGATATAGAACGAGGATTGAAAGCGACAAAATCAGCTTTGATGGGGAAGGAAGTTGTGGATTTAATTCATTTACCACAGATGATTAATCCCCAATATCAAGCAGCTTTATTTATTCTATCTAGTGTGTTTTCGGCTGTGCGTAGTGTTTGCCCTGCTATGTTTCCTCTAATTATGTTTGAGCAGGTACAACTTTCCATTAAATATGGAAATATCGCATTTTCTTGTGTCGCTTATGCTAATTATGGGGCAATTTTAATTAATTTAACAAGTGATATTGATACTGGCTATGAATTTGGGCAGTTAGCTTTAAATTTGTTAGTTAAACTCCAGGCAAAGGAAGTTAAAGCCATATCGATTTCTATAGTTAATTCGTTTATAATTCATTGGAAACAACATTTAAGAACAACCTTACCATCTTTTCTAGAAGGATATCAAAGTGCATTAGAAATTGGAGATTTATCGGCAGCTGCTTGGTGTGCTTTTGTGTATTCTTTCTACTCTTATTTTTCGGGTAAAGAATTAGTTAATCTTGAGCGAGAAATGGGTGATTATATCAAGGCGATCGCTCAATTTAAGCAAAGAACACCACTCTATTATTCACAAACTTATTACCAGGCAGTTTTAAACTTAATAGGACGCTCTGAAAACCTCATTAAGTTACAAGGAGAAGCCTATGATGAAGATGTAATGTTGCCTATCCATCAACAAGCAAAAGATAGACCAGCTATTTATCATTTACATATCAATAAAGTTGTTCTTTGCTATCTGTTTGGAGAGTATGAGCAAGCGATCAAAAATGCCGAAATTGCGTCCGAGTATGTAGATGGAGTTCCCGGCACATATATCACTGTAATTTTACCTTTTTATGATTCTTTAGCACGTTTGGCAGTTTATCATGATGTAGAGATAACCGAGCGTGAAAATATTTTAGAACGAGTCAAATATAATCAGGAAAAAATCCAAATCTGGGCTAAATTTGCCCCAATGAATCATTTACATAAATTTTATTTAGTAGAAGCAGAAAAATATCGTGTACTTGGTGAGTATTTAGCGGCAATAGAATATTATGATCTGGCTATTACCACAGCTAAAGAAAATCAATATCTTCATGAAGAAGCACTTGCTAATGAGCTTGCTGCTAAATTCTATCTCGAATGGGGTAAATACAAAATTGCTCAAGTTTATCTCATGGATGCTTATTATACCTATGCGCGTTGGGGTAGTGTAGCTAAAGTTAATCATTTAGAAAAACAATATCCCGATTTACTAGCTTCCATTGGAGAAGGGGAAAAACAAATTCCTGTGCATAGTGCAATATTTTCTCCCTCTAATAACAATTTTTTGTCTGTAAAACATACTATTCAAGCTTCTAGCTCCAGTAGTTTAAATATTACTGAATCTCTAGAATTAGCAACGATTATGAAAGCTTCTCAGACACTGATTAGTGAAATTAAGTTAGATAAATTGCTTTCTAAATTAATGCAAATAGTCATGGAAAATGCAGGAGCAGAAAAATGTGTTCTTGGTTTAATGCAAAATGATAGTCTAATTATAGAAGCTGTGGCTACAATTGGGGAAGCGAGGGTTTTACAATCTATTCCTATTGACCAAAGTCTAGATGTTCCTATCTCTTTAATCAATTATGTGTTTAATACTAAAGAGATATTAGTAATTAATGATGCAATTAAAGAATCTAAATTTGCTTCAGATCCGTATATTATCCGCAAGCGACCTAAAAGTTTACTGTTAACCCCAATTATCAATCAAGGTAAATTAGTTGCTATTCTGTACTTAGAAAATAATCTGATTGCTGGAGCATTTACGAGTAGCAGAATCCAAATTATTAAATTATTATGTTCTCAAGCTGCTATCTCTTTAGAAAATGCACGTCTTTATCAGCAATCCCAAGAATATGCACAAAAGTTAGAAAATTCTTTGGAAGAATTAAAACAAATGCAGCTACAGCTAGTGCAAAATGAAAAAATGTCTGCGTTAGGTAGTCTTGTAGCTGGTGTAGCTCATGAAATTAATAACCCAGTCAACTTTATTCATGGTAATATAACTTATGCTAGTCAATACATTCAAGACATAATTAGACTCGTACAGCTTTACAAGCAAAACTATCCGCATCCAGTACCAGAAATTCAAGATGAAATGGAAGCGATCGAACTCGATTTTCTGATGATAGATTTGCCTAAATTAATCAATTCTATGAAAGCTGGTACAGAAAGAATTAGAGAGATTGTACTATCTTTGCGTAACTTCTCGCGCTTGGATGAAGCAGAAATGAAAGTGGTCAATATTCATGAGGGTATTGATAGCACATTGATGATTTTAGCTAATCGTCTCAAAGCAACATTACACCGTCCAGCAATTGAAGTAATTAAGCAATACGGAGATTTACCAGCTGTAGAGTGCTATGCTGGACAACTTAATCAGGTATTTATGAATATTTTAGCTAATGCGATCGATGCTTTAGAAGATTCGATGACTAATGGTCGTTTATCAATAGTTAATCGGCAAAAAATTGAAAAACCACAAATTCATATTCGTACAGAAATTACTAGCGATCGCCAAGTAATAATTCGGTTTACAGATAATGGTTATGGTATTCCTGAAAATGTGCAAAAACGTTTGTTTGATCCATTTTTTACTACAAAAACAGTAGGTAAAGGTATGGGGTTAGGCTTATCTATTAGTTATCAAATAATTACACAGGGACATGGAGGTAATTTACAATGTGTTTCTACTCCCGGTGTAGGAACAGAGTTTATTATTGCTATTCCTTTAAAGCAACGACAATTACTTACTGCTTGAACCAGTATTTTACCAACTACATATAAATCTTGATGGCAAAACTACATTTACTTTTCATATTAAATCCTCATTTGAAACCCCTCTTTTACCCTAACGACTGGAAGTCGCGGCACTTTCCGCAAAGTCTGCCTACGCAGACTAATTGATAAAGTGGGTAATAAAATAGGATTTGGTATCAGTAAGGAATGAACATATCAAGATAGCGATGGCGTTTGTCCATCGCTATGATAAACTAAAATGTTACTACACTACGAATTGATTCTCCTTTGTGCATTAAATCAAAAGCATCATTAATCTTTTCAATTGGCATAACATGGGTAATTAAATCATCAATATTTATTTTGCCATCCATATACCAATCTACTATTTTTGGTACATCTGTGCGACCTCTAGCACCACCAAAGGCTGAACCTTTCCACACTCTTCCTGTGACTAATTGAAAGGGACGGGTGCTAATTTCTTGTCCTGCACCAGCTACACCAATAATTACACTTACACCCCAACCTTTATGACAACATTCTAAGGCTTGACGCATGACTTTAACGTTGCCAATACATTCAAAACTATAATCAGCACCACCTTTGGTTAAATCTACTAAATATTTAACTAAATCACCTTCCACTTCATTCGGGTTAACAAAATGTGTCATACCAAATTTTTCTGCTAAGGCGCGTTTTGTGGGATTAATATCTACACCCACAATCATATTTGCACCTACCATTTTTGCCCCTTGAATCACGTTTAAACCAATACCGCCTAAACCAAATACTACGACGTTTGCACCTGGTTCAACTTTAGCTGTATTGATAACTGCACCTATACCTGTAGTTACACCACAGCCTATGTAACAAACTTTATCAAATGGTGCATCTTCTCGAATCTTGGCAACAGCTATTTCTGGCAAAACTGTATAGTTAGCAAAAGTAGAAGTACCCATGTAGTGATGTATCATTTCGCCGCCAATTTTAAAGCGGCTTGTACCATCAGGCATGACACCTTGACCTTGAGTGAGGCGAATAGCTTGACAAAGGTTGGTTTTAAAACTGAGACAATATTCACATTGCCGACATTCAGGGGTGTACAAAGGAATGACATGATCCCCAGGTTTGACACTGGTAACACCAGCACCCACTTCTACTACTACTCCAGCGCCTTCATGTCCTAAGATCGCAGGGAATAAACCTTCGGGATCTGCACCAGAGAGGGTAAAAGCATCAGTGTGACAAACACCACTGGCTTTAATTTCGACTAACACTTCTCCAGCTTTTGGCCCTTCTAGTTGTACGGTTTCAATGGTTAACGGCTTACCTGCACTATAAGCGATCGCTGCTTTAATGTCCAAAATGATTTTCCCTCAAATGTTTGAGATCGAGTTTAAATCAAGGACATGGGAAGCAGGATTTTTTGTAATATAGTGTTTTTTGTACTGCGTATCTGCGAGGGTCATACCTCAGCTAGAGACTTAGAGAAAATTTTTTGGGTAATATCTTGTCAAAGGAAAGCCCTGTATAGTACATTTGTTTTACACAAGAGAAACCCCCCACCTCCAAGTGGGGTTTTATTATTTTCAGGAGTTTAGAGTTTGTTGGTAGAGCATTGGTCAGGGGATCTTGTTAAAATCAGAGTCTCTATAGCAATCCGATCTGAGTTGTGAACTGACTTGTGGACAGAAGGGAACAGGGAACAGGTGAAGCAGCGCGGTCTTGGGGGTTTCCCCCATGAGCG
>DATGXQ010000538.1:0-18277 GCA_035298905.1 Nostocaceae cyanobacterium
GTATATAACCAACTATTGGAACGGTTTTGAGGTTGAAATTTGTATTTTAGCAGGTGCATTATTAACACTCGTAAATTACTTTTTACAGCATTTTTCTCACTTCTACCCATACTTTCAATTTCTTCAATTAAGTTTTCTAAATCTAATTCTGGAAAGTTTTTATTTTTTAATAAATAAGCAGTTTTTTCTAACCACAAATTATAATCTTCTGCATAAAGATTATTGGTTGTAATCATAGATTCATAACTCATAATTTTCTCCTTAGTGATTTAAGTCTGTACTATGACTACTTATATTCTATAAGTTTAGAACAGAGGGTAAGCAATACTCACCCGATATTTAGCTTTGTTTGTGTTATTGAATACTTTGTACAGAGAAACGAGCGATCTTCACCTGCACAAAAGCAAACCCTACAAAACAGCAATTTTGTACAATTTGCAGAGAATTGGCAAAACGTATATTGTATAGTTATCTTACTAATTTTTGTGAGGCACTATGTCATTCATCAGTGCAACTGAAGCACGCGCTAACTTTCCAGAACTGATTAATCGTGCTGAGTATGGTGGTGAAAGAATTATTATTCAGCGTCATGGTAAAGCAGCAGTAGCGATTATTGGAATTGATGATTTAAAGTTATTAGAGGCTGTAGAAGATGCGATCGATTCTGCTATGCTGCGTCGTGCAATAGAGGAAAATGACGGATTTACAACTTTAGAAGAAATAATTGCCAAGCGTAAAGATGAGTGAACGCTATACTCTGAGGATTGCCAAAACTGCGGAGAAAGATTTATTAAACCTGCAAGCAAAGCAATTTAAACAGGTTGTATCAAAAATCCTTTCACTTATGGGTAATCCTCGACCTCAAGATTATGCAGCATTAAAGGGTTATGAAGGTGGTTATCGAGTTGATTAGGGTGAATACAGAATTTTATACACTATTGATGATGAGAATAAATTAGTTGATATTTTTCGTGTCGGTAAGCGCAATGATGACGAAGTTTATCAAAATTTGTAAGTTTTTATTTTTGAATTTATATCAAGATATAACTACAAAAAAATGATATAAGTAAAACATGATAGACCACGATCGCTTATTTAAAGAACTGTTAACTACCTTCTTCTGGGAGTTCATCGAGTTATTTTTCCCAGAAATCACCACTTATCTAGAAAGAGATACCATTACCTTTCTCGATAAGGAAGTATTTACTGATGTTACTGCGGGAGAAAAATATGAGACCGATTTAATAGCACAAGCCAGATTTAGAGGACAACAATCGTTTTTTCTAGTACATCTAGAACATCAAAGCTATTATCAAGAGGCTTTTGATTTACGGATGTATCGCTATTTTGCTAGATTATACGAAAAGTACGCTTTACCAGTCTATCCCATCGCTTTATTTTCCTACGATAACCCCAAAAAAGCAGAACCGAATTTTCATCAAGTAGCTTTTCCCAATAAACTGGTTTTACAATTTAATTATGATGTCATCCAATTAAATCGCCTCAACTGGCGAGAATTTTTACAGCAACAGAACCCTGTAGCTAGTGCGCTAATGGCTAAAATGAATATAGCACCGTCAGACCGTCCCAGGGTAAAATCTGAATGTTTGCGTCTGTTAGCTAATTTGCAGTTAGATCCCGCCAGAATGCAATTAATCTCTGGGTTTGTGGATACTTATTTACGGCTAAATGCACAAGAAGAAAACATTTTCAAAACAGAGATTGCTAAATTTACACCAGTTCAACAAGAGGTAGTTATGCAAATCGTCACCAGTTGGATGGAACAAGGATTACAACAAGGAAGAGAAGAAGGAATACAAAAAGGAGAATTGAACGTTGTCTTGCGTATTCTAACACGGCGTATAAGTGAAATTAGACCGGAATTACAAGAACGACTAGAAACGCTATCTTTAACTCAACTGGAGGATTTAGTAGAGATTTTACTAGATGGGGATTTATTGACAGAAGCTGAATTAGTTAGTTGGTTAGAACAGCATCAATAAAATTATTTTTTTCTAGCCGTAGTTAAATTTAGCTACAGCAGATTTCAGCTAAATGAGGTACAAATGTTAGGAACAAAGCCTGATGCTAAAAGACTTTCAACCCTGTTCCCTGTTAATACCAATTAACTAAAAGATTGTAACAGATATAAGTCGTCAAACCCTGGTCAAATCCGGTATTCCCCATTTTGAATTTTGAATTTTGAATTGGTATAAGAGTTCCCTGTTCCCTGCTGTAAGTTCAACAAGAGGTATTTATGCAAATTGTCACCAGTTGGATGGAACAAGCAGAATTGAAACTAATCCAGCGTCCATTGAATCGGCGTTTAGGTGAAATTAAACCAGAATTGCAAGAACAACTAGAAAATTTATCAACTCAATTACAAGATGATTGCAGGTAAAATTGCCTCCATCATCCATTTATTAAGTAGCTATCTTATTCATGGGAATCTCAATATAAAACTCACTACCCTTACCAGGTTCAGAAATACACTTAATTTCTCCGCCGTGTTTTTCTACAACTATTTGATAGCTAATAGATAATCCTAAACCTGTACCCTGTCCTGGTTGCTTAGTAGTAAAGAAAGGTTCAAAAATTCTTGATTCCATCCCTTGAGGAATACCACAACCATTATCAGCGATGCAAATCTGAATTAGTTCATTTTCTGTAATTTTGGTACGAATCCAGATTTTTGGCTTGTCGTTCTTTATTTTATCAGTAAATGACTTTTCTAATGCATCGATCGCATTATTCAGGACATTCATAAATACCTGATTCATTTGTGCTGCATAGCAAGCGACAAGCGGTAGTTCTCCATACTCCTTAATCACTTCAATATCACAATGATTGTTGACCGGATGTAGTCGATGTTGCAAAATTAATAAAGTGCTATCAATTCCCTCATGTAAATCAACTGGTTTCATTTCCGCTTCATCCAAGCGCGAAAATGTCCGCAAAGAAAGAATTAATTGCCGAATTCTATCTGCACCAATCATCATGGAATTCAGCAATTTCGGTAAATCATTGGCAATAAATTCTAAATCCAGGTCTGCTATTTTCTGTTCAACTTCTGGGATTGGTTCTGGATACTTTTCTTGGTAAAGATGCACTAAGTCTAATAAATCCTCTGTATGTTCTGTGACATAAGGAATATTCCCGTAAATAAAACTAATGGGATTGTTAATCTCATGAGCTAATCCAGCAACCAACTGACCTAAGCCAGCCATTTTTTCACTTTGAATTAACTGGCTTTGTGTCTGTTGTAGTTCTTTAAGAGTTTGGATAATTTCTTCTTTTTGACGGCGAGTTTTTTCTAGTAGTTCTGCTTGTTGTAATCCTACTCCCAACTGTGAACCTATTTGTACTAATAAATCAATTTCGTCTTCTTGCCAATCGCGGGGTACTATTTGCTGATAAGCTGCTAGTAATCCCCATAGCTTATCCCCCTGAAAAATGGGGACAATTAAATATGCTCTGGCTTTGATTGGTTCAATAATTGCAGTATGAGTAATATACTCGTTAATAGTATGAATATCTTTAATGACTAAAATTTCGCCTTTAGCGTAATCTCCTCCTTGATTTTGTTGCAAATAGTCATCAGCAATAGTAGTTGCTAATTTTCTAATTGGTGTCCAGCCATTGGCTAATGATTCAGCTACAAATTCACCACTCCAATCTGCACGGAAGCGATAAATTGTGACTCGATCTACTTCTAACAACCGCCTGACTTCTTCGGTGCTAGTGGCAAATATGGTATTGATATCTAAAGATTGACGAATTTTTTCTACTGTAGCGGCTAAGGTTTTTTCTCTTTCTGCTGCTTTGCGTTCTCTTTCCGCAGCTTTGGCTAATTGTTCAGCTTGAGTTTGTACTTGTTTTAATGATTCAGCTTGCTGTATTGCTACACCTAATTGTACACCGACTTGGGCTAATAAGTTGATTTCGTCATCTTGCCAATAACGGGGCTGAGAATTTTGATAAGCTACCAATAGTCCCCATAATTTTTCCCCTTGGGAAATTGGCACAAACACTTCATTCCGAGCATACTTTCCGGCTTTAGTTTCTTGTAAAATTACGCGCTCATTGATAGGTTTTGGCTTAACAATTGGTGTCCAGCCATCAACAATAGAATCAGCTACAAATTCACCACTCCAGTCAGGATAAAAACGATAAATTGCTACTCTTTCTACTTCTAAAAGCCGTCTTACTTCTTGAGTAGTGGTTTTAAAAATTGCATCAATATCTAGAGATTGGCGAATTTTATCTACAGTGTTGATTAATGCCCTTTGTCTTTCTGCTGCTTTGCTAATTTCGGCTGCTTGTTGTTGTAGTTGTTGCAAATATTCAGCTTGCTGTAATGCTACTCCTAATTGAGCGCTAACTTGAGTGAGTAAGTAAACTTCGTCTTCTTGCCATTCGCGGGGTCCAGTATTTTGATAAACTGCCAATAATCCCCAGAGTTTCTGATTGTAGAGAATAGCAACGATGATGTAAGCTCTGGCTTGATAACTTTCTAGAACTTTAATATAACAATTATTAAAGCCCGCATTATAAATATCATTGCAAATTCGATAAACTTCTCCTCTGGCAAAACGACCACCGCTTGTATCTTGTAAGTAGGTGTCAGTAATTGGTGCTTCTACTAATTCTTTTAATTTACATTCGCTAATATTTTCTCCTAGTTCTGGATGTTGTAATTGTTCTTGCATCAGGGCTACCCAACCCTCTGATAAAGATTCAAATACAAATTCTCCACTCCAATCGGGGTTAAAACGATAAATAGAGACGCGATCGCATTGTAGTAATTGTCTTATTTCTTCGGTGCTGGTGCGGAAAATGCTCTCTAAATCTAGGGATCGGCGAATTTTCTCAATGGTTTTGGCAATTATTTTTTGCCATTCTGCTGTCTTTTCTTGAGCTTTAGCTTTGGCTAGTTGGGTAGATTGTTGCTTGATTTTCTCGATATAATCTGCTTGCTGTAAAGCTATTCCCAAATGTTCAGCAATTAATCTTACAAATTCAATTTCTGATACATGCCATTGGCGGGGACTACTACATTGATGAATACATAATAAACCCCATAATTCTTTACCTTTTAACAAAGGCACAACTATATTAGCGCGGACTTGAAATTTTTCTAAAATTTTGATTTGGCAATCACTGATTACATCTTGATAAATATCAGTAATAACTTTTATTCTTCCTTGCTGATATAGTCCTGCAAAAGAATCAGCAAAGCAGCCATCGCGCAGTTTAGTGTTTAATACTGGTATCCAATCTGAACTGACATCTTCATAGATAAATTCTCCTTCCCAGGAGAGTTCAGAATACAGACGAAATACTGCAACTCGGTCAGTATTTAGTAACTGACGTGTTTCTGTAACTGCCACATTAAAAATCGTATCTATATCTGATGATTCACGAATACAGGCAATTACTTTAAATAAAGCTTTTTGTTTGTCATTCTGTTCCAGAGAACATATCATATCAGGCTGATATTCCGGTTGGGAAGTTGTTTGCGTCAGTTCCATGATCAAAGAATTTCCTATTCCCAATTAAAAGTACTTAGTTCTTCAGTTTCCTCTTTAATTAACTGCCTGAAACACTTATAGATTACCTATGTTTAGCTGTTTATTTTGCTTCTGTGAGCAAAATAAGATTACTTCTGACTAAATCTTCCATTTGGTAGATTCAATCATATCAGTTCTATAATAAGCTACTTTTTAAAGATTAATCATAATTATTAATATGCCAGTCCTATATCTACATAGGTAGCTAATTATTCAGCATTGTTTAACCATGATAAATATAGAATATTATAGGGACACAAATGATTCGTGTCCCTATAAAGCATTTATTTACCGCCAAACACACAGTTATATTTATACTAGAGAATTATCGCCGTTTAGGTGTGCTGCGTCTGAATTCGCGGTTTTCATCTTGCTGACGACGGCGATCGCGCCAACCTGCTAGTGTTAAGTAGCTGATGCCACCAGTAACTGCTATGAGCAGTACTAATGCCACCAAAGCCAAAATACTTAGGAGTGGATTTTCCACGATGCCTCTATAGTCCGTTGCGTCCCCAAACTACCATGGCGATCGACCAAGTAAACACAACTAGCAGCGATACCCAACCCAGTGTCAAAATCTCCATAGTTCCACTTTTCAAATAATTACAAATTGTCTTTAATGATTATCATAACCCCAAAGGGCTATCAATTCACAATTCAAAATCAACAAACTCAGTCGCCATCAGTATTTTGACTGGTGATACTATACAAATTAAAAGCGTAACAGCTGATCATTTTGCCAACATTATAGAGAGCGATCGAAACTATGCAACTGATGGCTGAACGCTTAGAATCCCTGAAAGCAGGAATTATTGGCGGTTTTTCTCTGGTTACAGCTTGCCTGATTACCAGTTTTCTCAATGCACTTGTGGTAAAAAAGTATTTACCGACACTGTTTAATGAGGAATTTACTCAGATAAGTCTCCACTTCTGGTTAACTTTAGCAACTGCTGGCTTTTCTGGTTTACTGTTCGGTGTCACCTATCGTTATATTATTCGTGCCGATCAAAATTCCCATCTCAAGACGGGTGCTGTATTTGCCTTTGGTTTGGTGCGGGGCTTAAGCCAAATTGAAACAGGTTGGAACTCTACAAGTTCAGTTTTACCATTTTGCCTTTTGGCAGGAGAAAGTGTTTTCTGGTTTGCTGGGGCTGCGGTAATTTTAGATACAGCTATCTCGCGCGGTTGGGTTAAACCTTTTTGTTCCTTCTCAAGCGAAGTAGGGGAAGCAGTTGATAAGGGCTAATTAAATTTTTGAAGCCAAAACCGTTTAATACTACATATCCATACTACAATTAGTAGTTATGTCTGTAATTATTGGTCAAAACCTCTTAATTAGCGTTATTCTTAACTGTGAAATATGCCTAAATACTTTCTGGTAATTGATTTAGAAGCGACTTGTTGCAATCAAAAAACCATCCCACCGGAAGAAATGGAAATGATTGAGATTGGGGCGGTGATGTTGAATAGCCAAACCTGGGAAATTGAGGCGGAATTTCAACAATTTATTCAACCTGTAAGACATCCAAAACTCACAGATTTCTGTACAGAGTTGACGAGTATTACTCAACAGGATGTAGTTACAGCACCACTTTTCCCAAACGCGATCGCTAAATTTCAAGCTTGGAAAGATGCATTTAGTGATCATGTTTTTTGTTCTTGGGGTAAATACGATAAGGAACAATTTCAGCAAGATTGTCGCTATCATCAAATTCCCTATCCCTTTGACCACCAACACATTAATATCAAAGAAGAATTTTCTGCATATTTGGGGGTAAAAAGGCGATATGGTATGGCTAGAGCATTAGAAATATTGGGACTAGAGTTAATAGGTACACACCATCGGGGAATTGATGATGCACGGAATATTGCCGCAATTTATCGACACATGCACACACAAATAAAACCAAGTCATTGGTGAACTATTCTGCTTTCAGTAGTCAGCTTGATGATTAGCTTATCTCTTCCTGATTTGACAACCATTCTGACTCCTGACTACTGAATTATTTTTTGTTGTTAATCGCTGACGGCTAAATGCTGAAACTATTTTACCTCTGTGACTCGCCAGCTAAGTTTGAGGTTAACCCAGAAATTCCACATTGTAGAAACACCAATGGCGATTAATTGAGCCAAATACTCATTTATGCCCAAAACATTGTACAGGAAATTCACTACTAAAGTCTGAATAACGACACCAGCTAAACAGATTAAATTGAATTTTAAAAATCGCTTCAGACGCTGACGTTTTTTCTGTTGTTTGCGGGAAATATCTCCAAAAGTCCACAAATCATTCCAAAGAAAATTACTGATAATTGCCACTTCTGCGGAAATAATTGTCGTACGAGTTAAACCCAAATGAATCACAGTCCGCAGCAGGTGAAACACGGTCATGTGAACAAAAACCCCACTGAATCCCACTAAGCCAAAGCGGAGAAAACGACCAATGGGGAAATTAATATTTTGACGAATTTTTCCTAATCTGCCTGTAGATATTCGCAACCGCAACAGGTGATGGATATATTCTAGATATTGTTTCCAAGTTACCTTACTTTCACCTTCTTTGCGTTCACAAAATACATAACCAACTTCGGCAATTTCCTCTACATTTCCTCTGCCGATCACTTCCAACAGGATTTTATAACCAATAGGCTGGAGAACAGAATTAGCGATCGCACTCCGTCGTACCATAAAATAACCACTCATCGGGTCGGTCACTCTCCCCAGCACCCCCGGTAAAATCATCAATCCCAACAACTGAGCGCCACGAGACAAAAAACGTCTCACAATACTCCAGCTACTTACCCCCCCTCCTTCTACATGCCGACTAGCTACAGCCAAATCTGCACCCTGCTGAATCTTTTCTATCAGCTGCATCAGCACTTCTGGCGGATGTTGTAAATCCCCATCAATAACACCTAATACCTGTCCTCTTGCTGCTTGCCAGCCACGAATCACCGCAGAAGATAACCCTCTCTCCTGCTGACGACGCATCACCCGCAACTGAGGATAATCTGAAGTCAATGCCTGTGCTACTTCCCAAGTCCGGTCAGGACTATCATCATCGACCACAATTAGCTCATAATCTCCAGGAATTGTTCTATCTAGCAATTGACTTAAAATTTTTACCAAACCTTCAATATTATCACGCTCTTTGTAAGTAGGAATCACCAACGAGAAATAAACTGAGCGTCCAACTGCAAAACTACTTTCCAGAGGATGAGCAGGAATTTGTAAGGAACCAGTGGGAACTGTTAACAGTGCATTTGATGAATCTATATTCATAAAGTAAATTTCAAATCACGAACAGGGGTGTAAAATTATCGACTGTCATTTGACCGTCAGTAGTGGGTAATAATATTTATCCCACAAATTGTACTTATTGTTGCATCAACTCCGATCTGGAATATTTCTAAATTTTGAGGATCACAGTTGATTGTTCTGAATAATAAGTAATGACCCAGATTTATTGCAGAGGATTCACTGTTAATTCATCGGAAGTTAACATTTTCTCAATAACTACTATGCCATAATAACAAGTCAGTAAGATTTGTCAAAAGAATAATTATTAGCAAAAAAGCTCAGGGAATATACATCTATCTCTAGAATAAACCGCTAGATTTAATCTCTATATAGGTGGATAAATGAGGACGAATTTTATTAATATTCAGCAGCAAAAAAAATCAGCAATTTTAATTCTAATAGTCATAGTTTTATCATTGGGTATCAGCTTACGCTTTGTGAATATTGATAAAAAAGCCTACTGGGGTGATGAAGCATTTACCTCGCTGAGAATTTCTGGATACACGGAATATCAATTGGTAGAAAAACTTGCCTCAGTTGATAGAACTACCGTTCAAGATTTAACAAAATATCAGTCTGTCAATCCGGAAAATAATTTTATTGATACAATTAAATCTCTAGCCATAGAAGACCCCCAGCATCCGCCGATTTATTATATATTCACTTGGTTTTGGGTCAAGCTATTTGGTAATTCCATCACAGCCTTTAGAACTGTTTCAGCTATTTTTAGCTTGCTGGCTTTACCCAGTGTTTATTGGTTATGTCGAGAATTATTTTCTTCGCCGTTAACTGCTTGGCTAGGAGTAGGATTAATAGCCATATCACCATTTCATATTTTATATGCTCAAGAAGCTAGACAGTATAGTTTATGGACAGCAACAATTTTATTATCTAGTGCATCTCTACTAGCAGCAATTCGCCTAAACACAAAATTTAGCTGGGGAGTATATGCAGCAAATTTAGCACTAAGTTTGTATACTTTTCCCTCTTCGGTGATGGTTTCAGTTGCTCATGGAATTTATGTCATTACTCTAGATAATTTCAAATTTAACAAGCGAACATTAGCTTATTTACTATCAAGCCTAGCGGGTTTTATAGCTTTTTTACCTTGGTTATTGGTCATTATCAGTAGCCTAAAACACATCAATAGAATAGTTGGTGGACAGGGAAAAATGCCCGCCTTATCTTTAATCAAGACTTGGGCTTTTAACCTCAGTCGGATTTTTATTGATACTAATCATGAACGAGCAGTCATTAATTTTGGTTTTGAGAACTCATACACTTTATTATTCCAAATAACTTTAGTAGCTTTATTAGTGATTTTATCTGCGTATTCTCTCTATTATCTTTGTCGTCGAACTGAGAAAACCACTTGGCTATTTATTTTGACATTAATTTTGGTGACTTCACTCCCAATCATGCTAAAAGATTTACTGGATGGGGGGGTAAGGTCTATTGTTTTAAGATATCTTACTCCCGGTTATTTGGGGATACAATTATCTATTACTCATTTGCTGGCGAGGAAGATAACAATCAGATTTAATCAGAGGGAATTTTGGAAAATGATCATTTGTGTACTGTTTTCCGGTGCAATTTTCTCTGGTGTTATCAGTTCACAGGCAAATTTTTGGTGGACTAAAAGTGATAGTGAATTAAATTTCCGGGCTGCTAAATTTATCAATCAATCTCCTCGTCCCTTGGTAATTAGTGATGGGAGTATGGGGATTATTTTAGCTTTGAGTCATCAATTAAATCCTCAAGTGCAGCTACAGTTAAAACCATATTGTCATACTTGTCGTGTTATTCCTCCGGTGGGAGAAAGAAAAAATATATTAGACATTCCTAATGGTTTTGATTCATTTTTATTTATCCCATCTTCTGACTTGATGCAGGAAGTTAAGAAAGATGGTAAATACACAATAGAACCTGTAAGTTTAGAATTGTGGCGAATAAAGAAAATTAAAAATTAAAAATTAAAAATTAAAAATTTACCATCTGGTATCTCTGAAAGAATGATACCAAATCCTCATTTGAAAACCCACTTTTGCCCTAACGACTGGAAGTCGCGGCACTTTCAGCTAGGTCCGCCTACGCGGACTAATTTATAAGGGGGGGTAATAAAACAGGATTTGGTATGACCGCAGAAGGAACGGTGAAACACGGTATCCGTTAATTTCTGCACACTACAAATATAGCAATCCGATCTGAGTTGTGAACTGATTTTTGGAAAAAAGGGAACTCTTAACAGGGAACTCTTAACAGGTAGAGTTCATAAATGATTTAGGATTGCTATAATTATATTTGTCGTGACCATCTTCGGATTAATTTACCAAAATATAATTTAAAAATATAGTTTAAAAAGTCCCAGACAATTTAGTTGTCAATTTTTCATGGGGGCTGGTCATGGCATCTGTTCATTTCTTGATTACCCACATCATGATCTTTGCCGTGACCCTACAACAATTTAAAAATATTGCATCTCTATAGAGCTAATACTTGATAAGTATTTACAAATAATGTCTTGACAATTGGCAAAAATTAGTTCACAAATCAAAGAGGAGTGTTATAGAATTACTATAAATAATTGATTTAAGTTTGATAAATGGTGTCTACAATAACTGTTGATAAAATTCTTGATCGTGCTTTGTTGGGTGAAGATTTAACCCCTGCTGAGGGGGTAATATTATTAAAGCAAAGTGACCCAGAGGCGATCGCCTCTATTCGCTCTACAGCAGATAAACTGCGCTCCAGACAAGCTGGGGATACTGTTACTTATATCATTAATCGCAACATTAATTTTACGAATATCTGCGAACAGCATTGTAGTTTTTGTGCTTTTCGTCGGGATGATGGGGATAATGGGGCTTATTGGTTAGATTGGGGACAAATTTTAGAAAAGGCTACCGATGCGGTCAACCGGAAAGCAACAGAAATTTGTATGCAAGGGGGACTGAACCCAGCCGCTCAAATTAATGGTAAAAGTTTAAATTATTATCAGAAATTAGTAGAAACAATTAAACAGGAATTTCCCCAAATTCATTTACATGCTTTTTCACCCCAAGAGGTGCAATTTATCGCTAGATTAGATGGATTAAGTTATGGGGAAGTAATTACAGCTTTACGTGATGCGGGTGTAGATTCCATGCCTGGAACTGCCGCAGAAGTGTTAGATGATGAAGTAAGACGGGTATTGTGTCCCGAAAAAATCAATACAGAAACTTGGCTAGAAATTATCAGTACCGCTCATAAACTGGGTTTACCAACTACTAGCACGATGTTATCTGGACATATTGAAACCCCAGAACAACAAATAGGACATTTAGCAAAATTGCGATCGCTCCAACAGAAAGCTATTGAGCAAGGATACCCAGCCTACATTACAGAATTTATTTTACTGCCTTTTGTGGGACAAGAAGCACCCAAACCCCTACGACGTAGAGTAGGACGGGATCAACCAGTGTTAGCAGATGCCTTATTATTAACAGCCGTAGCCAGGATTTTTTTAGGGAAATGGATTAAAAATCACCAACCCAGTTGGGTGAAATTAGGGTTAGGGGGAGCGACAGAAGCCTTAACTTGGGGTTGTAACGATATTGGTGGCACATTAATGGAAGAACATATTACCAGTATGGCTGGTGCTATTGGTGGTACTTGCATGGAAGTAGAGACATTACAAGAGGCGATCGCCTCCCTAAATCGACCATACCAGCAACGCGATACTTTATACCAAAAAATTATATAAAAATCATCCGTAGGGACATGGCACTGCCATGTCCTTTTCCCTTTCGCTAGAAATTTGTACCTTTGAGGTCGAAGTTCCGAGCTTTAGGGTCGAAGTGTCGAGCTTTTAGCTCCAAGTTCCGAGCTTTTAGCTCCAAGTTTCAAGCTTTTAGCTCCAAGTTTCAAGCTTTTAGCTCCAAGTTTCAAGCTGTTGGGGTCGAAGTTCCGAGCTTTAGGGTCGAAGTTCCGAGCTTTAGGGTCGAAGTTCCGAGCTTTAGGGTACAAACATTCACCTAAAAACACTCTATTGATTTTACTGGTCAACTAGCAACGGGTAAAAGACCTGTTCCCTGGGTATTGCATAAGTGCGGGATGTTTTTTGAGTGTAGAGACGTTCCTTGACGTTTAAACAAGGGTTTTAAATGTATGCAAAATTGTTTTCATCCCCAAAAATCAGCAACGCCACCTGTTTCCTGTTACCTTCCCCCATAAAAGTTTGGGGATAACCTCAACTCACCAACTACCCCAAACTGCAAAACCCAACAATACTAAGCATTTCCGCCAACGTTCAACCGTTTTGCTTTCGCGTACTACCCCAAAAATACCGTTTATTCAACCTTTCTTTTCGGGTTGAATAACAATGAAATTAACTCACAAAAAAATCCGCGCCATTGTCTTTTTTCTCATTTCTACTTGCATTGGTTTTATTAATAGCCCCTTGGCTATTGTTGTAGAAATTTCTTTCCTATTATGGGAATTATTGGAAGAGGAAGAAGAGGAATAAAAGGGTGTCTTTAGATCCCAGACTTCTCTAAGAAGTCGGGGATCTTTTCTCTCTCTTTTCTCTCTGTTCAAAATTAGTGTATCTTAGATAGATATTTAAAAGCCGGGAAAGTGTGCAATGCCAGAAGTTAAGTTTAATCAATACTATCGCTATACAGAACTCACACAAATTCTGCATAGTTACGCTGAAGAGTTTTCCCACCTTGTAAGTATAGATAGTATTGGTAAAAGTTATGAAGGGCGGGATATTTGGCTATTGACAGTAACTAATTTTGCCACTGGTGCAGCCGAGGAAAAGCCAGCCCTCTGGGTTGATGGTAATATTCATTCTACAGAATTAGCACCATCCATTGCTTGTTTATATTTATTACATAATCTAGTAACTAGCTATGGTACTAACCCGGAAATTACTCGTTGTTTAGACACTCGTGCTTTTTACATTTGTCCCCGTGTTAACCCAGATGGGGCAGAATTAGCATTAGCAGATAAACCAAAATTTCTCCGTTCTTCTACTCGTCCCTATCCCTACGATGAAGATATCAATGAGGGTTTAATAACGGAAGATATTGATGGTGATGGACGCATTTTAGCGATGCGAATACCCGACCCGAACGGAACTTGGAAAATTTGCCCTGGTGAACCACGTTTGCTAGTCAGACGAGAACCGACGGAAACAGGAGGCCAATATTACCGAGTTTTACCAGAGGGAAGAATAGAAAATTACGATGGGGTAGAGATTAAAGTTCCGCGTGACGTACAAGGGTTAGACTTAAACCGCAACTTTCCGGCGATGTGGCGACCAGAGTCAGAACAGCAGGGGGCTGGGCCTTATCCGACCTCTGAACCAGAAGTGCGATCGCTTGTTCAGTTTATCACGTCTCATCAAAATATCACAGGCGCGATCGCTTTTCATACCTGTGGAGGTGTAATTATTCGTCCTTACAGTTATCAATCTGATAGTTCTTTCCCCATCAAAGACCTAGAGGTTTACCAAAAAATTGGACAAAAAGCCACAGAAATTACTCAATATCCCGCAATTTCCGCCTTTCATGATTTTTGTTATGATCCTCAAGATTTTGTCACCGGTACTTTAGATGATTGGGTTTATGATCATCAAGGAATCTTTGGTTGGACTGTAGAGATTTGGAGTCCTCAAACTCAAGCCGGAATTAAAGATTATAAATTTGTTGGTTGGTCTTTAGAACATCCTTTAGAAGATGATTTAAAGCTATTACGCTGGAGTGATGAACAACTTAACGGTCAAGGTTATATCGATTGGTATCCTTTTGAGCATCCCCAATTAGGTAAAGTAGAAATTGGCGGTTGGAACATCACCTATGCTTGGAAAAACCCACCCCCAGAATTATTAGAAAAAGAAATTGCTCGTTTTCCAGAATGGGTAATTTGGCATTTATTAATATCTCCCCAACTGGAAATTTATGCAGCTACCGCTAAGAGTTTAGGTGATGACCTCTATCAAGTGCAATTAGTCATCCATAATACAGGCTGGTTGCCTACATACGTTACTCAACATGCTTTAAAGAAAAAGCTGGTGCGGGGTTGTATTTGTGAAATTGAATTACCTGTAGGTGCAAGTTTAGAAATAGGTAAACAACGGGAAGAATTAGGACAATTAGAAGGACGTGCTTACAAACCTATCACCCCTATTTGGCGACAAGCAGACGCTACCAAAGACCGAGCAAAAATTAAATGGGTTGTACGTGCGCCTAAAGGTAGTATCATTAAATTATCAGCCCGTCATGAACGCGCAGGAGTAGCAAGAACTGAATTAACTTTGCCATGAGGAATTATGACTTGCTCTTGCGCCGGAAATTAATGTTACCAGAAAATACAGTTTTTCTGTTCCTGGGAAAGATTTTTGCTCAGAAAGAGCAAGTCATGATAAGGTAAAGTATATGTGCCATGCAATGCTTGTTTGTGGCGACGAGAAGTATAATCAAAAAATACTGTAAATCTATCTGAACTTATAGGTGGTTTACCACGATGTAATATACTATCTGTAGATGCAAGTACTACTGTACCTGCTGTTCCTGTGCATGATTTATAATTACTTGGAGAAATAAATTTTTGCATTGTTTCATCATTGATATAGCCAGATGTATATCTCAAAATTTGCACTAATTTATCGGTTAAAGGCTTAGGAATATATTGAAATGGGCCTCCATCTTCGTTAACATCATTTAGGTAAACTATAATTTTAAAAATTTTGTGGTCTTCTTGGTCTATGTGCCATAACCTTGAACCTTTTTCTAACTGATTGGCTATATCTCTACGGAGATGACATCCTTGATAAGCTACTGGTAAACCAATGTAATTTTCAACTATTCTAAGTATATTGGCTTCAACTCCCCATAGGAAAATGTTGGGATATTCCATCATTTGCTGAGGGTTGGCATGAACGACAATTTCATCTTGTTCATCTATTCTTTTTGATTGGATTTTCGTAAGTAAATTTTGCGCCGATTTCCACATCTCAAAACCAGATGTAATTCCTAATTCTTCTAATGAAGTAATTACTACACCTTCCTGTTTAACTTTCTCAACTAGATCCTTATGCTTTTCAGACAGCATAGGTAAATTGCTGTTATGTTCTGCTAATGCTTGCTGATGAATCCGAGTTGCGTAATCTCTTGTAAACGGGTGTTGATCAATTTTTCTTAAAATCTTTTTCCGAATTTTCAGCAGAATTGTATCCATGAGCTTTTATCCTAATTATTGGTTAATATCGGGTATAATTACTATGATAAATAATCGTCTGTCACCTGAATAAATAACAGTCTACTTAAAACAGATAATCAGCAAATTAAAATAATAAATCATAAAATGAATCTTTTATTAAAATAGCCCTAACCTTCGGCAAATGCGAAATATCTCCTTCTATTTAATGTTTTCGCATATCTCTTCTTATATTGGGGACTTAAAGCATAATTCTTTAAGATAACTTTATCTCTTGACAGCAATAACCTACTTGAGTTAGGAATTTTCAAAAATTTTTGATTAAGAGGGTCATATATCAGAAAATACTGTTATACTATTGTTGTGGAAAAAATGTATAAAAATAAATATGGTACGGTTAGTTTTCATGACAATTTTATTGCTATTATTAACAGCTTGCACCAGCCTGGCATTGCTACCAACTTATGATTTAGTGCAAAAAGCAATTTCTCTACAAGTTGAACTTACCCAAAAACAACTGAGCCAAAAACTAGATTTAGATTTACAAAAATTTGCAATTAAAAGTCTAGTAATAACTCAAGAAACACCTCTGACTCTGGAAAATTTACCAGCTTATCATCTGCGAGGAACTTATAATTTAGAGGTCAAATTACCAAATCGCACTTTAACGCAACCACAAAAAACTTTTGATTTCTATCTGCAAATTCAAAAAGAAGGTAAAAGCTGGCGGTTAATACTTCCTGAACAAACGAATAAAGATACTCAACCTGTTTGGCGCAGTTATCTGGTGCTTTAATTTTGATGTGCTAGTATGAAAATTGTCACAAAACAAAATTAAAAATTAAAAATTAAAAATTAAAAAACAGGAGTAAGAACTCAGGAGTCAGGAGTCAGGAGTCAGAGTAGTTATTATACAAAGAATAGAGATTAGTCATATTTGGCCAAAATCATTTAGCTTGATTCTCCAATTCTCTCTTATTCTGAATTCTGGATTCTGGATTCTGAATCCTTACAAACAGGAAATTGCTGTCTCTTTGTTTCCTTAGTATTTTTGCGTCCTAGTTGGTTGGTTAAGAAACATCAAGTTTGGTTTAATTGCCCAACAAATATCTGATATTACTTTGTGCTAACACAAAAACTAGCACATACTTTTAGTATAACTGATAACGCTTCGCCACAATCGGAGTAATAGTTTATTGGGAGATAAAAAAATGTATTTCAACTTTTTCATCAGTTCCATGATCGGAATCGTGGTGACAGTACTACTGGCTTTTGGGATTTTGCAATGGTTACATATACCTGCGGGTAGTTTTTTAGATTGGGTAATTGGTGGTGCGAGTTTTTGGTGGCTATTGGTAATTGTGACTGTTCCTTGGAATGTGCATTTTCAAGCGAAGGAAGTGTTAGCAGAAGCAGCACAATCTATTGAAAAAAACATTGCTGTAGATGATAAAAAAATTAAATATGTTAAACTTTTGGCCAAGCGATCGCTAGTTGCGGCCATTGCTTTACACATCCTTTCCGCTATTGGTTTGTACATCCTTGCAGCTACGGGAATTAGTGCTGTAGGCTACATTAGCTCTGGTGCAGCTTTGTTATTAACTTTTTTGCGTCCAGCCATCAGCGCCTATGAATATCTTTATGCCCGCTTAAGGATGATTCGTCAAGAGTTTACCTATCCCCGTGAAGATGTGGTAGAACTGCGGGGACGCTTTATGGAATTAGAATATCAAGTTAAAGCTTTACAAGACCAACTTAACCCAGAACAATCTTATTCTATAGCAGCCAAAAACGATCGCTTTGCAGAAGAAACCAGAAGAGAACTAGCGCGAATTATAGCTACATTAGAAGAGTTACGCGCTACTAATCAAAGCGAACATGAGAGACTATCTAGAGAAGCCAGAAATGCGATCGCTCAACTTTCTTCTGACAGTCAATTTCTCGACCAAGTACGAGAAATCATTCGGTTTTTTAAGTCAGCGTAGCGGGTGATTGGTGATTGGTGATTGGTGATTGGGAAAGAAAATCACTTTCCCCCATCTCCCCATACCCCTGTTTCACACCACCAGTGTAAACTTAAGCCCTAACGAATAGAATTCGTGCGCCACTTGCTACCCTGCGGGAACGCTGCGCGAACAAGTCGGGAAACCCGCCCAACGCAGTGGCTTGGCTACACAGGCAAAGTCCGCCTACGCGGACTAATGAAA
>DATGXQ010000539.1:0-10806 GCA_035298905.1 Nostocaceae cyanobacterium
TTGCAATGGGGATAAGAGTAGAGCGCCAGCTGTTCCTGCACCTGCCAAGGTGAAAAATTTACGCCTGGAAAAGCTCATTATATTCTCCTGAATTGTTAGTAAAATATACTCATGACTAATTAGCGATCGCTAAAAGTCAACAGTAAGAATATTTAGGGTGCGTTTGTTAAGGAGTGACTAAGATAAACTTAATTTTGTCTACAACTTATGTGAACTTTTAATAAATGAAATAACCCAACTCAATCCAATCTTTAAAATTTTAGTTGTACTTTTATGCTATTTTGTAAATTCTTGTTTTTTTAATTTTATAAAATAATTTTGTTTTTATTTTAGTTTTCTGGAGAACGGTAATTTACATAAATCAATAGCAGTAAAGTTTCTGTTTTCTCCTTCTATACCCAGTTTTATTACTTGGGGAAATTTAGGATAATATCTAGTTTTAAAAATTAAGTCCCATATAGTTAAAAGACTAGCATAATTACTTTGCATCTCCCAAATTAACTGTGAATGATGAGCGCGATGATAATTGGGAGTCACTAGCAAATAGCTCAAAAATTTATCAATTTTTACAGGTAAATTCCAGTTGCTATGATGAAATAATAAACAAACGGCGAATAATGTCTCATAAGCCAACAGATGACTAGGTGTAATGCCAAATAAATAAATTAATCCTATTTTCGGGAAATTGGATAAAATTACTTCTATGATGTGAAAGCGATATGCTGTAGAAATATTCATCCAATTGTCTGTGTGATGAACCAGATGTAAACGCCAACCTAAATAGGAAGTGTGCATTAATCTATGCCATAGATACATATATCCATCTAACACAAGTAAGGAAATAGTGAATTTTAACCAATTTAAGTTAATATAATTTAGGAATCCTAACCATGATGTTTGCTCCCAAATTGACTTTAATAACAATGATATTGTTAAATTAAGAAATAATACATTAATTAACCCTAAAATTAAATTAGCAAAGAATTTTCTGCTAATACTCTGCCGATAGTTAAAGAAGGGGAATATGGTTTCTAATGTTCCAAAGGTGATAAGACTAACAAAAATAACTACAGACTTAAATTCCATTTTCTAATTTAACCTTATGGTTCTGGCATTGATGGGTCAATTTTTGCTCGCCATTCATAAATTCCGCCCTGAAGATTTGCTCCTTCAATTCCTGCTTTTCTGAGCAATTCTAGAGCTTTGTTAGACCTTGGGCCTTTTGAGCAATAGGTCACTAATTTATGACCAGGAATAAGTGATTTAATTTTATCAATTCCTTTCCCTTGTTCAATATCTGTTAATGGTACAAGTATAGCTGTTGGTATACTACCATATTCATATTCTTCTGGGCTACGAACATCGATTAGTAGTAAATTTTTGTCTTCATTATCAATTAATTGTTTCAATTTTTGTACACTAATTTGAGGGGCTTCTGCCGCACGAATCGCATCTCCTAAAACTGGTAAACCGGATAAATAATTGAGTGGTAAACCAGCTTGGATCAATAACTTGAGAATGTCAGGATTATAAATGCTACTACCTAAGAAAATAGTAAAGATAAACATAAATCCAGAAAAAAGATAAAGCCAAAGTTTTAATCTGAATTTACAAAATGTTTTATTGAGCATAATATCACACTGAATAAATATTTTATTGACTGAACAATCAACTATTAATTATAGTTACCTATCTCGTTAATGGTGTTGTTCCTTTACCACAAGTAGGAACACCTTTAGACATAGTAGGTTTAGCTGGTTTGATAAGGCCAGGTAGGTTACTTTCACATGTAATGGCTAAAGTTAATCCTTCAGATGTTTTAGGATCTTTATAAATGAAAACGCCTCCGACATAGCTTTTTACAGGTCTTTTTGAAAACCATCCAAAATGAGCATATTCATGTCTAGCTATGGCATAATTAAATACAATATTTTCTTGGGCTTGAATAGAATAGTTATAATGTTCTGTTTGTTCACGAATTCCTACTTGTAATTCTTTTATAGACTTAGCAAAAGTTGCATATTCCAGATAGTATGCTTGTTGAGAACGATTCATTGTACCAATAGCACTTTTTGCTTCTGCTAACACGGCTTTATTTGGGCCGCATTTACTCATATTTGGAATAGCTATTGCAGCGATAACACCAATAATGCCAATAATAGCTAGTAACCATATCCAAGTAGAGCCAATCTCATCTTCTTGTGTTGATAAATGTTGTAGTAAATGCAATCTCAGTTTTAAGTTCATGACTTTTGTAATTAGGGGAATTATCTAGATAAATTTGTCGTTCCTGCACCACAACTAGCCACACCGTTATTAAAAGTTGGCTGAGAGGGATATATATTACTTGGTGAATTATTTTCACAAATAATTGCAATACTCAGCATTTCACCAGCAGAATCTTGAATTTTGGGATCAATAAAGACCGCTCCAACATAGCTTTTAATCTTTTTGTCAAATAATCCGAAAAGTATACCTTTGCTACGAACGATCGCATAATGAAATGTTGAGTTTTTATCTGCTTTGAGAGAATATATATAGTGTTCTGTTTCTTCTTGTATACCTAATTGCTCCATTGATTGAGCCAAAGTTTTATACTCAGAAAAGTATGCTTGTTGAGTGAGGTTTATCGTGTTTATACGGTTTCTGGCTATGCCTTGATGCGCTTTATTTACACAACCACCACCCAGAAAATATGCTCCTACTATCAATAATCCCCCTAAAAAAATAAGGGCAAATATTAATTTGAACCAGATTGAACCTTGTTGCTCATTTTTATGAGCAAAATACTGTAGTAATCTAAGTTTCAATATAATATTCATCAGTTTAAGCCTAGTTGTTAATTTTATCGGGATATTTCTTTTGTTCCTGCACCGCATTTGAGAATACCATTCTTATAAGTTGGTTCACTAGGAAGATTAGTACCAGGATTGTTATTTTGACAGACAATAGCTATAGTGTTAAGTTCAGATTTATTAGCAGCAGTAACAACAAAAACCGCGCCAACATAGCTGTTGATAGGTCTTTTTTCAAACCAGCCCCTATTGATATAACTATGGCGAGCTATGGCGTAATTAAAAGCTGTATTTTGAGTTATTTGTGTGTAATAATTATAATTTGTAGTTTGCTCTTTTATCCCTATATTCATCTCTTTTATAGTTCTAGCAAACTTACCGTTAGTTTCTAAAAAGTATGCTTGTTGGACGCGATTCATCGCACCAATATTATTCTTAGCCTCTGAACTTCCTATGCGATTTGGTTGACTAAATGAACAAGGTAGAAATAACATCAATAAACCGCCCAAAACAACCAGAAGAATGAGAACTTCCGGCAAGGTTACACCTTGATTATTTTTTTTGTTAAAGCAATGTCGCAGTAATTTAACTTTAAAATTTACACTCATAAATAAAACTCGATTACCCAATTCCATCTAACTCCCTCAGCTATTCTCCCAATTCCTGAAACAAGGTTGCCAAAACTACATTAGAAAATAAAAAACCTTCGGGATCAGATAAACGCAACCTTTCCTCTACAACCTCAACCCAACCTTTTGTAAAGTAAGGTTGCAAACAATGTCGAATTTCTTCTATTTTGTTGTTACCAAACTTTTCAGTTAAAAAATGCAGGTTTACGCCTTCTGCTAAACGCAACCCCAACATTAAGGTTTCTAACAAAACTTCTGCTGCTGGTGTTACTTCACAGTCAACCACTGCACCAGCTTGTACCCATTGGTAATACTCTTTAGTAGTACGGGGACGGGTAAAGCGTTTTCCTTGCACATAACTGGCTGCACCCATGCCAAAACCGTAATAAGGGCGGTTTTCCCAATACACTCGATTATGCCTGCATTGATGTCCAATTTGGGCATAGTTGGAAATCTCATAATGTTGATAACCCGCATTCGTTAAAATTTGTTGCGCCTTTTGGTACATCTTCACTGTAGTTTCATCAGTCGGCAGGGGGTTATCACCTGGTTGATAGTACCGACCGAAGGGTGTTCCTGGTTCTATTGTCAGGTCATATATGGATATGTGAGTAGGTGCAATTTTAATTACTTGATTAAGAGAATCTTGCCATTGATCTAGGGACTGATGCGGTAAGCCAGATATCAAGTCTATGCTAAATTCGGGAATTTCGACTTGGTGTATCAAATCTACAGATGTAAAAATATCATCAACCGAGTGCGATCGCCCTGCAATTTTTAACAATTCTGCTTGAAAGGCTTGTACACCCAAACTCACACGATTTACACCCAAATTACGATAACCTGCAATATGGGCTAAATCAAACGTACCTGGGTCTATTTCCATCGAAATTTCTACCCCAGGTGCAATACCAAATTGCTGTTCTAGAGTTTCTAGTATCTGTTGTAACTGTGGAACTGATAACAGCGAAGGAGTACCACCACCAAAAAAAATGGTTTCTAGAGGCTGGTTAAAAGCTGGTGTGATAGCGATTTCTTGACACAGTGCCTCCACATATTGGGAAATTGTACCAGAGGTTTCACCCCGTAGGCGATCGCCCACCACCGACACTGGAAAATCGCAATAGAAGCAGCGTCGCCGACAAAAGGGGATATGCACATAAGCAGATTTAGGGTTCTCCGCCATAATATCTTTTTGGTTCATACCCAGAAAAAATTAGTTAAGTTCAATTGACAAATACTAATAATGCAAATGATAAGTTTATTTACTCTTTGTGACCGTTTTACTACGAAACCATGATTAATATGAAGCGAAAACTCTTTGGTTATAATGTTTGAATATCCTACTAGCCTAAACACCTAGTATAAGTCCTTATTTCTTAACTGCTGTGACAGAAGAAATAAAAACTACATTATTCATGAGGATAAATACAGTTGTAGGAAAATCATGCTAGATATCATTATCATTACCTCATTCATTCTGGCGGCATCGGGAATAGGTTATTACAGCACCGATTTACTGCCAACAGTAACACTAGCTAGGGTGACAAATTTAGAAGCCCTACGGTTAGTTGTGGCTGTATTTGCGGCGATTATCGGTGGTGCAATGGGCTTAAGCTTCCAAACCACATTCCGCCGACTTGAATCGCAAGTCCGGGAAATGCCCCTGGAAGTAATTTTAACCCGTGCCATTGGCTTAGTAATTGGGCTATTGCTGGCAAATTTAATGTTAGCCCCGCTATTTTTACTCCCCATTCCTCCAGATTTCAGCTTTATTAAACCCCTAGTTGCAGTTGTTAGCAGTATTATTCTAGCTGTAACTGGCATGAATTTAGCCGATGCTCATGGCAGAGGTTTATTAAGGTTTATTAATCCTAATACTGTAGAAACTATGGTGGTGGAAGGAACTTTAAAACCTGCCAATACTAAAGTTTTAGATACTAGCTGCATAATCGACGGGCGGATTGAGGCACTGTTAGAAACAGGGTTTTTGGAAGGTTTGATTATTGTCCCTCAATTTGTTTTGCAAGAGTTACAGCAGGTAGCTGATGCCAGTAAAGACCAAAAGCGGGTGAGGGGTAGAAGAGGCTTAGAAATTCTTAACCGGATTAAAGAAGCATACCCAGAGCGGATATTAATCAATCCTGTGGATTATGATGATATTGCCACTGTGGATGCTAAGTTAGTCCGCTTTGCTCAAGAAATTAACGGCACACTGTTAACTAATGATTACAATTTATCAAAAGTTGCTGCTGTGCAGAAAGTGCCGGTTTTGAATGTTCATGATTTAGTCAATGCTGTACGTCCCACTTATTTACCTGGTGATAATCTTGACCTGAAGATTTTAAAGGAAGGAAAAGAACCAAGTCAGGGGATAGGCTATTTAGATGATGGGACAATGGTTGTAGTTGAAGAAGGTAGCAGTTATGTGGGTGGTGAATTAAGAGTAGTTGTTACCAGTGCTTTGCAAACTACAGCCGGTCGAATGATTTTTGCTAAACCTCAAGCCTCAGCGTTAGCTTAATTTAGCATAGAGAAATGGCGCGGAAAAATAGAGTTAAACCTTGTAATCGGTGTGGGGAAACTGCACCGATTTTGTATAGAGTTAAGTATGAAAATGGCGGAAATTGGGTGTTTATTTGTCGTCAATGTTGGCCGTTGATTGCTGAGAATAATCCGTTTTATGTTTATGGTGGAACTTGGAAGGAGAAGAAAAGGCATTAAAAACGCAGAGGAACGCAGAGGATAGCGCAAAGGTACGCAGAGGTTTATTGTTGATAAATTTCTAGGGGTAAATTATCTGGGTCTTTAAAGAAGGTGAATTTTTTACCTGTAATTGCGTCGATTCTGATTTTTTCGACTTCGATATTTTGGGATTTTAAATAATTAACGCATTCTTCTATATTGGCTACTGCAAAAGCTAGGTGTCTTAAGCCGCAAGCTTCTGGATTATTTACTCTTTGGGGTGGGTTGGGAAATGAAAAAAGCTCAATTTGGCTATTGCCGACTTGTAAATCTAGTTTATAGGAGTTTCTTTCAGCCCTAAATGTTTCTTGAATTATTTTAAATCCTAAAATCTCCACATAGAATTTTTTGGAGATTTCATAATCTGAGCAAATAATCGCTACGTGATGCACATTAGAAATAATCATTTTTTGAATTTTGAATTTTGAATTTTGAATTGATGAAGGGTAGGCAAAATGCCCACCCTGATGACTATTCGCTGATGACTGTTTTCGAGGCAATTCTAGTTTTTTTTCTGTCGCTCTCACTCAGTTCTTCGCCGGCTTGTAAGCGAGTGGCGGTGTCCTGTAAGATTGTGGCTGCATCGGTGTCGCCAATTTGCAGGGCGGTTTTAGCAGCTGATTGTAGCAGGGTGGCTGCACCAGTGCGATCGCCTTGCTGTAATTTGGCCTCGGCTACTTGGGTTTGACGATATTTAGCTAGAACTAAAATCGCTTGTTGCACCTTTTCATCGATCGCCGGTTCGTAAGTTTTAGTGATATTGGCATAAATCGGTAACAGAGGAGAAAGTAACCCCTGTTGGTTTTCTGCCGGGTCATCATAGCGAATTTGGATATGGCCAATTACTTGTTTACCCTCTGGTAATTGTCCCAAATAAAGGTTCGCTAACACTACCCTTTCTACATCTTTCATCAAGTCTCCCAACCGCACCATAAAGCCACCCTTAGCTTCTGGCTGGACTGGTAACTCTATGGTATCTGGGTAAACTTGGGCGATGGGTTTGAGTTCTGCTAATCTCACACCAGGGACCAGAGATAGCAGTAGGTAAGCATTAGTTAAACCTACAGACTGTACTCGACGGAACAAGCGGCTAAATTTTTCTACTGCTTGTTCTGGTTCTTCAATATGAGCTAAAGTTCCTCCACTGGCATCGGCAATTTTTTCTAGTAAATCTTGGTTCCATTCATTGCCAAAACCCAAGGGATTGATAGTGATATTGAATTTAGCAGCTTTTTGGGCCAGTTCCACACAGCGTTTTTTGTCATTGGGGCCAAGGTGAAACTTCCAAATCTTTAAGCCGCTTTCCCCATTGCCATCGGTGAGTAAAAGTGCTTGGGAAACAGTTCCTTTTGTCCCTTTGAGTATTTCCGTAATGCCCAAAGATAGACCCTCAGCCAAAACAGTACCACCAGCCGCATTCAGCCGGTCTTTCAACTGAGCTTTGATGCTTTTGATATCTTTAACAATTTGGTTAGGGACAATAACTTGAGCAGAACTAGAAAAAGCCACGATCGAGATGCGATCGCCCACTTTCAACTGATCTAGTAACTGCTCAACTGCTTGAATCACCATCTCTAGCGGTTTGCCATACATCGAACCACTAGTATCCAGAATCAAGCCGATATTGAGGGGCAAATTTTGAGCCAATTCACCAGCTTTCGCTGCTACAGATATTGCTAACTGGCGTTGGCTGTTGAATTGGGCTGCATCGACATGAGAATCATTGAGCGCCGAGAGTATTTGCACTTTCATTTGGGTGTATCTTGCAAGACGGTTTTGGAGACAATCCGGGTTTTCTTGCGATCGCTCTGTGATAATTCTTCCCCAGCTTGTAAGCGAGTGGCTGAAGTTTGTAACACCGTTGCTGCACCTGCATCTCCCATTTGCAAAGCCGTTTTTGCTGCCGTTTGTAGCATTGTCGCTGCCCCAGCGCGATCGCCCTGTTGGAGTTTCGTTTCGGCTAACTGGGTTTGGCGATACTTGGCTAAAGCTAAAATTGATTTTTGCACCTGGGGATCTAGTGCTGGTTGGTAGGCCCCTGTAACGTTGGCATAAACTGGGATATTGGGCGAATATACTCCGACTTGGTTAATAGCCGGGTCATCGTAGCGGATTTGGACATTAGCGATCGCCTGTTTACCTTCTGGCAGTTGTCCCAAATAAATATTAGCTAAAACCACTCGCTCCACATCTTTCATTAAATCACCTAATCTCACTCCTAAACGTCCATCTGCTTCTTGTTGCACAGGCAATTCAATGGTATCTGGAGCCACTTGAGCAACAGGTTTAAGTTCTGCTAACCTGACATTGGGTACTAGGGAAAAAAGCAGATAAGCATTAGTTAATCCTACCGTTTGCATCCGATTAAACAAACGGCCAAACTCGTCTACAGCCTGGTCTGGGTATTGAATATAAGATAAAGTACCTAAACCAGCATCAGCAATTTTTTCTAAAACATCTTGGTTCCAGTTATCACCAAAACCTAAAGTATTTAAAGTCAAATTATAACTAGCAGCCAATTGGGCAAACTTCAAACAACGGTTATTGTCTCCGTGTTCGTTCTCCCCATCAGTTAACAAAAATGCTTGAGAAATTGTATCCTGTTTACCTTTGGCTAACTCTTCAATCCCCAAGCGCAAACCCTCATCTATTGCTGTTCCCCCATCTGCCGTTAAGCGATTAATTTGCTGTTTAATATGATTTCGATCCTCAATCAATTGATTGGGGACTATCACCTGAGCGCGATGATCGAAAACTACAACACTTAATCGGTCTTGGGGTGATAAACGGTCAACTAGCAAAGAAGCAGCCTTTTTCACAGTTTCTAGTGGTCTCCCATTCATCGAGCCGCTATGGTCAAGAATTAAGCATAAATTCAGTGGCACAGAGCGATCGAGAGTTTCACCAACAGCAGAAATAGAAATTGCCAGCTGACGTTGACTGTTTGGTTGGTGCTGGTCTACGTTAGCATCATTCAAAGCAAGCTGCAAATTAACCTTCATATCCCAATCCTGATATCTAGGCACATAATTATTAAATAACTTCAAAACCCAGCTTGGGAGCTACGGAAAGGTAATTCTATACAAATTAGGCTGGGGAGACGCGGGGAGGGGAGAGGGAGAGGGGAGAGGGAGAGGGGAGACGCTCCAGACGCGGGGAGGGGAGATATATTCTGGTGAAATGTTCTTTGAGCTTGAAGTATCGAGTAATTTTCTGGAAGTATCGAGTTTTGGGCTGGAAGTTTCAAGTTATTTTCTTGGAGTGTCAAGTAATTTTCTCGGAGTTTCGAGTTCTGAACTTGAAATGTCAAGCTTTGAGGTACAACGTTCCACCTTTGAGCTTCAAGTGTCGAGCTTTGAGGTACAACGTTCCACCTTTGAGCTTCAAGTGTCGAGCTTTGAGGTGAAGTTTTCGTCCTGTAGAGGTGGAAATGTCGAGCTTTGAGCTTCAAGTTCCGAGCTTTAAGCTTCAAGTGTCGAGCTTTGAGCTTCAAGTGTCGAGTTATTTTCTCTAACTTTCGAGTTCTGATGTAGAAATTACGGTTGACAACTTTCTCTCTCCTCCCCTGCCCCTCTGCTCCCCTCCCCAACAAGCAAAACATCGCTTAAGATTCAAATATCCCAGCCATCCAGCTTTCCTCAGTATGAGAGCGAAATCCACACCTGATAGAAAGCTAGAGTCACGCTAGGATGTATTACGAGACATGAGACGTAAAGCTCCCGTTGTCTACACAAGAGATACAAGCGAATAGCTGAATTTATTCAGCAACAGTATAATTCGCTAATGGGCAGGGCATTGTCCATTGGGCTAGGTGATGTAAGACGGGCTATACCTGCAATCGCTGTTTGAACCCAGAATCCCCGCACCTTTAGGTCGGGGAGTATGTCAAAGTTAACGGCTACTTTCAGGCTATCACTTGCTATGGACATTTCCCCCATCAAGGCTGTACAAGCACCTTACTATGGCGATAACTTCTACCGCACTCCACCACCAGATTTACCTTCCCTACTGTTAAAAGAGAGAATAGTTTATCTAGGGATGCCATTAGTACCTGCGGTGACGGAATTGATCATTGCCGAATTGCTGTTTTTGCAGTCAGATGATCCCGAAAAGCCGATTAAAATTTACATTAACTCTACTGGTACTTCTGGTTACAGTGGCGAACCTATTGGTTTTGAAACTGAAGCTTTCGCCATTTACGACACAATGAAGTATATTAAGCCTCCTATCCATACCATCTGTATTGGTTCTGCAATGGGTATGGCCGCGATGCTTCTGAGTGCTGGTACAAAAGGTTGTCGCGCTAGTTTGCCCAATGCCTCTATTGTCCTCCACCAGCCCAAGAGCTATGCTCAAGGACAAGCCACAGATATTCAAATTCGGGCTAGGGAAGTTTTGGCAAATAAAGCTTCAATGGTTGATATTCTGTCTCGTAGTACTGGACAGACCCCAGAAAAAATTACCAAGGACATGGATCGGCTGTTTTACATGACACCCCATGAAGCGAAGGAATACGGTTTGATTGACCGAGTTTTTGAAAAAGAAGAACTCGCTAATCCACCCCTGCCGGCTAGTGTCCTCTAGGGAGACGCGGGGAGGGGAGAGGGGGAGATGGGGAGATGGGGAGATGGGGAGAT